>JADHXQ010000057.1 GCA_016782885.1 Phycisphaerae bacterium
GGCTGATGAAGCTGATCGAAGAAATCGGACACGGCGAGAGGCTCAGTGAGCGGTGAGCAGTAACGACGACGGCGATGGACAACGACAACGACGCGCGAAACCGCTTGCGGTTTCGCGCGTCGTTGTCGTTACTGATTACTGGTCGTCACTGGTCACTGATCACTGGTCGTTCGTGACGATAAACGCGATGATTACCAGTGGTGTTGTTCCCGCGTTTTTGATGCGGTGGGTTGCTCCGCCGCCGGTTACTATCACATCGCCCCGTCCGACACGCTCGTCCTTGCCGTTGTCATTCACCACGCCGATCCCGTCGGTGATGATATAGAATTCGGTTTCCTTGTCGTGCGTATGATCGCCGATCGAGGCGCCCGCGGGCAGTGTCATTTCTCCGACGAAGCGGATATTGGGGCGGTCGTCGCACTCCACCATGTGAAGGACGGTAACGTCGCCCACGCCGCCCTTCATAAGCGACCGGACCTGCGTTCGCATCTCTT
Source organism: Phycisphaerae bacterium (assembly GCA_016782885.1). Lineage (GTDB taxonomy): Bacteria > Planctomycetota > Phycisphaerae > SM23-33 > SM23-33 > BS750m-G57. The sequence continues at coordinate 495 of JADHXQ010000057.1, forward strand.
TGGGTCTGATAATCACGGTTTGCTCCTGGCTCCTGTATCGATCGCCGGGGCCGGACATTCGACTCCCGCGCGAGCGAACATTATACAGAAAAGTGTAACGGCGTGGCAATTGGTTTAACGGCTGCGACATTTGAAATCTGTTTGACATGTTTGCGCCAGGGATGTATCATGTACAACCCGCGACTATAGATTCAGAAGCTTCTACCGGAATGCTATGAAATGAATCGTTTCTGCAAAATTTTCCTGCTTGTAACTGTGTTTCTGCTGCCCGGTTGTCCGCCTGAGGGTTCGGAGGGGGTGGCTGTATCGAAACCTTCCGGTGTGAAAACCGGGACAAACGACGCGGGCAAGCCTCCGCGGTTCCCCGAGATTATCCGGATGGATATCATCTACGTCGAGGTCCCTACCGGTCAGGCCAGCGGTTCAGAGGAGATATGGAGCTACCTGGACGAGGAACCTATCGGCGCCGAACGCCTGGTGTCGCTCGGGCGAAACGGGATTCGCGTGGGGCTGGGGCGCGCCAAGTCGATGCCCGATATCATCCGGGTATTGAAACGGATGACGGGAAAGTCGCTCGGGCGGCGATTGATGGTCGGGCGAAGCGGGGCGCCTCACCATACAATCCTCAAGCGGGAGCAGGGCGTTCAGACTATTTTTGACTTCCATGCGGATCGGACCCTGACCGGTTCGGACATGCCTCCGGGCGATAATGTGCTGACGGTGGTATGCACGGTCGACCAGGACAACGCGGACAGGATAATCCTGACCGGTATGCCGCAGGTGCGATCCCGCAAGACCAGGACGCGATATCTCAACGAACCTGCCGGTATCAGAATAGTCAATAAACCGATCATGTTCGGTTTCGATGACCTTATGTTTCAGATGCCCATGAAACCCGGCGAGTTCCTGGTGATAGGACCTGGCGCCGCGTCGCGACGGACGCACAGCGTCGGGCGCCATTTTTTCATAGAGAAAAAACAGGGCGTGGATTTTGAAATGGTGCTGGTTCTGACACCGACGGCCGAAATGTTACCGGAGAAATGACGCCTGGTGGATATTCTCCGCCCAAGAGCCACGATAACCCTTGATACCGTAATGAACAGCCAACCCAACGATACTTCGCCTGACGTGCCCGAAGGCTTCTATCGCCTCCTGTGCCAGGAAGCGGCAGTGGCGATGATTGCCGCGGATCCTGATTTCAACATCAAGTGTTGTAACCAGGCCGCCGGCAGACTGCTCGGGCTGCAGGACGGCGAGCTGCAATCCAAGCCGCTTCTGCTCGTCGTGCCCGAAGAGAGGCGCCCCCTGTTCAAAAAGCTCCTCGAGAGCACCGCAAGCAGCATGGCGCCCTCGGAGTTCGACGTTTGCATTGAAGCTCCCGATGGCCCGAAGGATGTAACGGTCTTCCTTTCGCCTCTGTCCAATTCGGACGGGCGGATTCAGGGCATTGCGGCATGGATCATCGACCAGACCCGCCACGTCCAGTTGGTCCGGAAGTTTGACAAGGCCGAAAAAATGGCTTCCCTGGGCACGCTGGCCGGTGGCGTCGCTCACCATTTCAGCAACATTCTGGGCGGGATCGCGACGTTCGTGGACTTCGCACTTACGTCAGAAGACACCGCGGCGATGAAGCGTGCTCTACAGATGACCGCCGATGCCGCCGCCAGGGCCTCGAAACTCACACAATCGCTGCTGAGTTTCGCAAAGCATGACTCTGACAGCACCGACCTGGCGGATTTGACGGAGGTCGTTCTGACGTTTGCACACCTCGTCGAGAAGCCTTTGGGCGAGAAGAATATTAAGCTTGATCTGGACCTGCATCCCGTTTCGGTGGTGGCGGTCGATGCCAACCGGATGCACCAGATACTGGGCAACCTGTTGACCAATGCCGAAGAGGCTATGCCCGACGGAGGGACCATCTTTCTGACCATCGGTCCGGGCAAAGACGATTCCGAGGCCATCTTGACTTTCGCTGATGACGGTGCGGGTATAGATACCGGGCACCTGGACCTCGTTTTCGATCCTTTTTTCACGACCAAAGGCCTGCATGTCGGTGGTGAATGCATGAATCCCGGTTTGGGGCTTTCGGTCGTTCAGGGAATTATCCTGGAAATGGGCGGGCGGATCGAAGTGAGCCCCAGGGACTCCGAAGGCACGGAGTTTGTTATCACGCTGCCGGTGCATTTGCAGGACTACGAGATCGATCCCTGGTTGCAGACACCATGAACGCCATCGCAATTATTCCGGCCCGATACGCATCCACCCGCCTGCCGGGTAAACCGCTGCTCGACCGGACGGGCATGCCGCTGATACAGCACGTAGTCCAGGCCGTCGGCTCTGCTTCCAGCATACAGAAGATCGTGGTTGCCACCGATGACGCTCGGATAGCCCAGGCCGTCGAGGCTTTCGGGGGCAATTGCGTAATGACCCGAGCCGATCACCCCAGCGGAACGGACCGCATTGCCGAGTCGGTCGAGATTCTCTCTCTGGAAGCCGGCGACATAGTGGTCAATGTCCAGGGCGACGAACCGGAGATGCCGGGGGCCTGTGTCGATCAACTCGTCGAACTACTGGACGGCGGCAGTTGCCCGATGGCTACGCTGGCCACGCCGTTGAGCGGCGATGAGGCCGACGATCCCAACAAGGTCAAGGTCGTCACTCGCGCCGACGGGCGGGCTCTATATTTCTCTCGCGCGAGGATCCCGTTCGATCGCGATTCGAATCGGCAGGTTCGCTATCTCCTGCACCTGGGGATATACGCATACCGCGTGGCGTTTCTGAAGCAGTATGCGTCCCTGCCGCCGACACCGGCCGAGCAGGCCGAAAAACTCGAACAACTCCGCGCGCTGGAAAGCGGATTCGATATCGCCGTCGGCGTGACCGACTACCACGGACGAGGCATCGATACCCCTGATGACTACGAGGCGTTTGTCAGTCGCTGTGGCGGATAGTATTCCGTCCGAGCAGTATTGTCGGATGCCGGACGGGTTGAATATCCACACAGAGACTCCCGCCAGGCGGACCTACGCGTTGGCGGGGAGCAAAACGGTAACTTCCTGCGGTTGCGGGTTGACCTGCGGCAGGTCAGTTGCTAAAGTACGATCCCATGAGCGATGCCATGGATTTGCTGAGGTCCGTCAAGGACAGTACCGACGAGACGGAATTCTACACCCCGCTTCCCGAGGGATACACGCTTGGCCAGACGAAGTACGTGGCGGTTTTCGGTACCGTCATGAGCGGTCTGGGGAAGGGGATTTTTTCTTCCAGTCTCGCCAAGCTCCTCAAAGACAAGGGCTTAACGGTCGCCCCCATCAAGCTAGAAGGCTACCTCAACATAGATTCCGGTACGCTGAATCCCTTCCGCCACGGTGAGGTGTTCGTTCTGGATGACGGGATGGAAACCGATATGGATCTGGGCACCTACGAGCGTATGCTCGATCAGGACCTTGTAGGGGCCAATTTCGCCACCAGCGGACAGATCTTCAGCGCCGTGCTGGACAAGGAACGGGCCGGAAGCTATCTCGGACGCGACGTGCAGATGATCCCGCACGTTACCGGCGAGGTGAAGATGCGCCTTCGCGAACTGGCGCTGCAGTCTGAGGCCGACGTGGTCTTCATCGAGGTCGGCGGCACCGTTGGAGACATCGAGAACGCTTTCTATATCGAGGCCCTCCGCGAGTTGAGCTACGAGGAAGGCGAGGGTTCGGTCCTGTGCGTGGCGCTGACTTACGTGCTGAGCCCCCCGACCCTCGGCGAGCAGAAGTCCAAAGCCGCCCAACTCGGTATCAAACGCCTCATGGAGTTCGGTATCCATCCGCACCTGATAGCATGCCGCGCCGAGGACCGCGTAACCGACAAGGTCCGGCAGAAAATATCTATCTACACCAACGTTCCGCTCAAACGCGTCTTCAGCATGCACGACCTGCCAAGCATCTATCTCCTGCCGCAAATAATGCGGGAAGAAGGGCTCGACAGCGAAGTGGTCCAACTGCTCAATCTCGGCGGGCTGATCAACTCGGCTGAAGATGCACGAAACGCGCAGGCCTGGCAGGAATTCTCTTCCAGGATCGGTAAGCACACCCACGACGTCACTGTCGGCGTCACCGGTAAATACACCGCCCTCCGCGACAGCTACGCCAGCATAATCAAGTCGCTCGAGCATTCCGAAGTGGCAAATGACGCGAAGGTGCATATCAAGTGGATCGATACCACGGATATTGACGCCGCCGACGTGGTTGGAGTGCTTGGGGATGTCGATGGCATTATCGTTCCGGGCGGATTTGGCGTTCGCGGAACGGCCGGAAAAATCGCATGTATACAATATGCACGCGTCAATAACCTTCCGTATCTCGGTATCTGCCTGGGGTTCCAGATGGCGGTGATCGAGTACGCCCGAAACGTCTGCGGTCTGGACCTTGCCGACAGCACCGAAATCGACCCGGACACCCAAACGCCCGTGATAAGTGTCCTGCCCGAGCAGAAGAAGATCGAGGGGCTTGGCGGGAACATGCGGCTTGGCGGACAGGACGTCATGATTACCCCGGGAACGCTGGCGGCGGAACTGTTCGACGGGGCTAAGCACATTCGCCAACGTTTTCGACACCGCTACGAAGTGGACCCGGACTACATCGAACAACTCGAGGCCGGCGGACTGATCTTCTCGGGCAGGCACGGCGAGCACCGGATAATGCAGATTCTCGAACTGCCCCGCGACGTCCACCCGTACTTCGTCGCCGCACAGTTTCATCCGGAACTGACCAGCCGCCCGCTGAGGCCCCAACCGATGTTCAAGGGTCTGGTGAGAGCGGCGATAGAAAGGAAACAGGCTTGAATAAGCTGTCAGCTATGAGCTTTCAGCTTTCAGCTACGATTTTAACACCGAGAGACAGCGAGCCGTCAGCCGTCAGCCGTTAGCTGACAGCTGATGGCTAATAGCTGACAGCTAAAAAAAAGGATTTGCACTCATGACAGACGAACAGAAAGCAGATGCCCCGGACGCCGATGAGCCCAAAATCATCGTCGATGATGACTGGAAACAACAGGCCCAAGCCGAGAAAGAGAAACTTGCCGAGCAGGCCAGGACCGACGAGACGCCGCCGGCAGAATCCCAGCCCCAGCCCGCCGACGGTCAGGCCACCGATCAGGACGCTGAAGGCCGGGAGCGCCAACTCCCCCCCGCAAGTTTCGCGACGCTTGCCAGTTCGCTGGCCACGCAGGCGATGATGGCCCTGGGGGGATTCAAGGATCCCAATAGCGATAAAGTCATGGTCGACCTCGATCTGGCCAAGTACCACATCGATACACTCAAGGTCCTCGAAGCCAAGACGAAGGGCAACCTTGACGAGGAGGAGAAGAAACTCCTGGAAGAGGCCTCGTATCAGGTCCAGATGCTGTTTGTGCAAGTTGTGCAGCACATCTCCGGCCAACAGCAGGGCCAAACCCCCGGCCAACCACCCGCCGCCGGACCAGCGTGACAGGGTTGTTGGTAGAGAGGGAAGCGAAGTCAAAGGGATAGCACGGATGTGGTAACGTCAACGGCCAGGCAACGTCAACGGATTTTCTACCACGGAAGGCACGGAATACACGGAAATCTAGCGACAGTGGCGACAATGGCGATGGGTTGGTCGTTGTCGTAATTTGGAGTGCGGGTCCGCCGGCGGCGGACCACCGCTTTTCCGCCTCTGGTGGATTGGCTGTTGATCCGTGCCGCTGACTGGCCGGAGCCTGCGTTATCGCAATCGCCGGAATCGGAATGTTCGCCCTACCAACCGGAATCCTGGGCGACGCCTTCGCCGAAGAAGTTCAAAGGAAGAAATACCAGACCAAAACCACTATCTGCCCGCATTGCGGGGGAGGATGTGGAATGGTATGTGCATTTCAATTCACTCACGCTAGCACTCCCTTCAATCTTGTCGGAACAGTCGACGACAGTTGGCTTTCCAATAGATCCCCAACCACCCTTTGTCCCATTGTTTACATGATTATGGGATGCGGTACGGCAAATAGCAATTGATTTAGAAACAGGGATTCTAAATTTGAACTCTGCTTGAAAATGGGATTAAGTAATGGAACGGCTCACAGCGGGTTCTTGGCGTATCAAACGGATGTTGAAAAGCCCTGCACTTAGTCGATAAGATGTGGGTGTAGTCAGTTGTTACTCGGGAAGGTCTGAAGGAATACTTGTAATGTCACACAGCATGCTCGGTGAAGGGATATACGGTTTCGGCGAAGTGGCGAGGCTCACAGGAGTGAGTTCACCCAGAGTGCGCGCATGGTTCAAAGGCGCTTCACATAGACCTGGAGCCGTAATCCAGAGCGACTACGCTGATGTGGAAGGCGCCGAGAATCTAGTCAGCTTTCTGGACATGATCGACGCATTGGTTATAGGAAAGCTTCGCGCATGCGATGTGCCTATGCAGTATCTTCGCAAAGTACACCGCGCACTGATTCAGGAGTTCGACTCGCCTCACCCCTTCTGCCGCAAAGATATTTTCACTGACGGTAAGCGAGTATTCATTCATACGGCCGAAGAATATGGAGAGGAACGCCTGAAAGAACTTCTTACCAGGCAATATGCCTTCCCGAAGATTATGCTTCCCTCTCTTCGACAAGTTGAATACGACGCTGATTCGCTCTTGGCCAGGCGATGGAAAATTGGGCGAGGGGTCGTTATCGACCCATCTCGTCAATATGGGAAACCCATCGTAGATTCTGTTGGTATTCCTACGGCGGTCCTTGCCTCAGCCTACGAGGGAAACGAACGTGATGTTCGTGCAGTAGCTGACTGGTACGGAATCAAACCCAAAGAAGTGTCTCTGGCGGTTGATTTCGAGAGGACTATTAACGGGGTAGCTGCGTGAAGTTTTTCTTCGATAGGAATATCTCCATACGACTTGCCCGCATGGCCGCGGAGTTTGACCCCGACTACGATATTCAGCACCTTGATGATGACGCCCGCTTCACGAAAATCAGCACTGATGTCGAGATTATCCATACGCTAAAAGCGGAGTCGCCGAGACCTGTTTTTTTGACGAGCGATCTCAACATCAAGAGAAAATATCCACACGAACGTAAGGCCCTCTCCGAGAGCGGGCTTACCGCCATATTCTTTAGAAAGACATTTCACCATTTGTCGCACCACGCTCAAGTGTTGAAGTTGTTCAAGGTTTGGCCGGATATTTTGAAAGCAACGAGCCTCTGCAAGGTCCCAACTGTTTTTGAAGTCACGCCAAATGGCAAACTGATAAAAGTCGGGCCTACCGCCGATCTTTAACCTCGCTGATCACAATTCCGGACGCGGCAAGCGACACCCGTGCCTGATATGGATGCAGCACGGTTTGAGGGACCATTTACCCGCCCGTCGCGCCAAGCCGTACATGCACCTCCATGACTTTCGATCTCAAGCGGACTTTATCGTCAGACAGGCTGGGTTCCCGATCCTTGATCCGCTTCATGAAGTACTTTTCATTGAAGACCCAAACATTCAGGCTACCAGTAGGGTCGACGAACCATCCAGGAAAGATGACGACCGGTTGGACGTCAATGTTGGGTACTACCGTCTCGATGATGTCCCTGATTTGTTTGCACAAGAGCTTTTGCCCGAGCGCTGCCAAGCCGCAAGCGGCGAACAAGATGGAACCCGAAGGAACGTGGAGTCCGACCGCTTGCGGCTTGGCAGTTTTTGCTTCTTGGAACAGTCAGTCAAGGTTTGAATCCTTGATCCTCGGCGTGTAGTCGACAAAAATAATCAGAAAAATCTGAAAAGCCATTGTTTTTTGCAGGGTTGCGGGATATACTATAGATGAGCGAGCGTGGGGCTACCTCTTGGAAGCCCCTTCCGGCCGGCGAGGTCTTCTCCCTCCTTTCCCTCGCCGGCCGGTTTCTTTATATATGGGTGCAGGATGTTTTTGTTGTCACGTAACTCCTGTATTGTCAGGATTATAGCATTGCATCATGTCGGGCTCAATCGCATGTGAGGGTCGACTGGGTACCGTTGCGGTGATTCGGGGGGCTGTCGTGTGCGAGTGGTTTTGGAGTGTTAACAGGTGCCTGGTCGAGGGAGACAGGAAAATAACGCGAAAAATCAGAATTCTAAGAACAGCCTCGAATTCTTTGTGCCGATTGTATAACTGAGTCAGCCAGGGGCTTGTGCCCCGAGTTTCCTGTGTGGCCGACAGTGTTTTTTGCGTTTTCCTTTCCGCTGTCGACCGATTCGTAAAGCTTGAGTCGTAAGCCGTAAGCGGATGCAGTCGGAGTGGAATACATCCGCAGATGAAACGAGCCCACGTGATGCTGCACGTGGGCTCGTTGTATATGTGGTCGTAAGAAAGCCGCGAAACGGCGTGGAACCGGCGTGAAAGGTGATCAGGTGAACAGGAGACCGCGGGTGAGTCTGGGACTCACCCGCTTCTATGTGAGTGACCTTGATGTCACTCACGTCAGTGAGTCATCGCGTATGCAAGTGCGTTGACGCCGATACGTATTGCGTCCGCGTCGGCATATCCGCGATTATATGCGAATCCCAACTGTTCCCATCCATTGCCCAGCCCCAGCGGCGAATAGATCACGCCTAACTGCCCGTCTATCTTGACACCTTCGAGCGTGGGTGCGTTCAGGGACGGGGAAGTTGCTTTCACCATGTCGCTGTAGGTGACGGTGCGGACGGCGTATGGCATCTGGTAGACTTGCGAGTCGCCTTCGATGCGGTCGATTTTGTGCTTGGGCATGGCGCGTTTCAGTTCGCGCCTGAACGCCACATCAAATGCCTTGCGTCCCGCGGCGGAATCCGCTATCAGCATTCCGCCGCCCATGAGGTATTTTCGCAACTGGACCACTTCGGCATCGGTGAGTTTGAAGTCTCGCAGACCGGTCATATAGAGCACGGGATACTTGAACAATTTGGCGGATCCAAGCTCCACGATTTCCCGCTTGAACTGTACCTTGAGCGTCGTGTTCTTGGCGATGTACTTCATCAGGTTTGGCAGGCCGTGATTCGTGGGATCCCAGTCGCCGTTGTGAACGACCTGTCCGATGACCAGTTGATCTCCGCTGGGCTTACCCTGCTGGTGGTAGATCTTCCCGACGCCCCATGCCCTGGCATATTGCATGTTGGCCAGTACGCTGGTGATAATGTTCACGCCGAGCTTTATCGCATCGTCCTGGTGATAGAGCACGCCTCCCTTGATAGGCTTCTTGGCTACATCCCAACCGCAGTTCAGGTCGATCGGTGAATAGATAATGGCAGGGCGGCATCCGAGATAGACCGCCTCGATATACGGTTTCATGGCCTGGAACGGTTTGGAATCTTTTCGGACTCGCATTGTTTTGATCGGGTAGTAGGCGCTGAACAGGGGCGAGTCGGTGTCGATAGCGGCCAGTTGGCGGTTGGGGAAGATACGTTTCATTTCGCGAATTGCGGTGGTGCGGAATTCCTCCCGCCCGCACTGTGCGTGAATGACCAGCGTCCCGCCGTCGTAGAGGTATCGCTGGAGGCTCAGGATCGTCTCGTCGGAGAGTTTGGGCATCGGCGTCCAACCGGTGATATACAGAAGGGGAAGGGTCCTGGGGTCCCAGGAAAACTTTTCCAGTTGGACCGGTACGTAACGATAGCGAATCTGCAGGCGGCTGTTGGCGTAGCTGATCAGGCGTTCGATATCGATAACCGTAGTCGGAAAGGCGCTTGCCGCGACTCGTTTACCAGCCCTCTGGACGAACTTCCTCTCCGAGAAGTTGACCATGCCCACCAGGTTGGGAGGTGAGGGTTGCCGTTTGCGCTCGGAGCGCCGCAGAGGAGTCGCCGGTAGCGGTAGCGGCGGGAGGGATTCAGCGGCCGTGCGACGCTGCGGCTTGGCTTTGGGGTGAGGTTGGGCCTTGGGATTCTGCCAGTCCGCCGCACAGGTCGAGCTCGCCAAACCACCCAGAATCGATATCGCCAGAAGCAGGACGCACGCCTTGGTCACGGTGGTGTTCATAGTGCGATTCCTTTCGGTAGCAATGTGCCTTCGCCAGCACAAATATCGGACTTCCAGACAGATCGCTACACTATTAAGTATAACGTAAAATGCCCCGAAATCTTCCATTTTTCGCAGAAAAAGAGCCCGCGCGGTATCGCGAAAACCCCCGATCACCATCCTCAGACCGCCGCGCTGACCCGCGCGGTGTCGGTTGGGCGGATCAGTCTTTCTGTCCGCCCTCGGTCAGTTCGGTGATTCTCCGGCTGGCGAACGTGCGGTTGCTGAGGTCTTCGAATTCGTATTTCAGTACGTCCTGGTAGAGTTCCATCGCTTTTTCGCGGTTCTGGAGGCGGTAGTCCCACACTACGGCCGCCTGGAACCTCGCTCCAATCTGGATGCGCGGGTCCCACTTCCAGGCTCGCTGATACCACATGACGGCCCGAACGTTTTCGTTGAAGTATTCCCGGTAAATGTGCCCGATATAAAACGCCGCCAGCGGGCTTCTCGTGCTCGTGGGATGCTGCTCGGTGATCGTCAGGAACAACCTCAACGCCTGCCGCTGCTTGTTGTAGTTGGCCAGCAGGGGCAAGGCGCTACCGTTCTTGTAGATCGAAAGGGCCTTGCTGTAAAGCTCTTCAGCCGCAGGTATGACGTTCACCGGCTTCATGTTCTCCGGAGGCGCCTCGGCGCTGAAGAAATACATATACGTCCGCACCGGATCGAACCGCTCGCGGACCCGTGTGACGAACTTGAGCTTATCGAGGCTGAGACGCTCGCTGTAGAACTTCTCGAGATCCCTCATTGCCTGATTGTACCCCGCCCTCGCGGTCAGTACGAACTCCACCAGCAGACGCGGGTCGGCGCTGGTGAGCGATTCGCCTGCGGGGGGGGCTATCTCCGGTATGCCCGTCCACGCGAACCACTGAGCCTCGTCAAGATTGGCGAGCTCCTTACCCGACCAGTTGTACCGGTCGGCGTCTCCGATACTATTGCAGTATCCACGCAAAACCGTGAGGCGATAGCGATATTGCACTCGCGCCACTTCGGCCGCAGTGACCGCCTTGATTTCGAGCGCATCGCCCGGGGTAACCGCAAGGGTGTCTATAACCTTGAGTCCCTGTTTGAATCCTCGGCGGATTGGTGACGGTTTGCTGTCGCATCCAGCCGCGACCATGCAGGCCGCCAGAACCAGCGACAACACCAATTTACCCGTTTTGACAGTGATATTCATGGTAAGGGTTCCTTATTAAAGACTCCCGAATTTCAGATTGACCATTATCCAGTCGCAAGCAACTACTTGCAAGCTTTTACACAAAATCTCGAACACTTCAACAACTTTCTGCTGCGAGCTACTTCCCACCGGTCACAAGGTCGGGGTTTTCTCACGACGCGGTATGTCACAAATGGTTCACGCCAACAAAAGCGCGACTCCCTCGTTTATGCGCCAGATAATCCGAATAACCCGAACCAAACAGTCGCGTTCCGGTGGGCGATATTGTCGGTATGCATGCTATAGTAACCGTTTGCCTCCGCCATTCGCGACGAGTACCCGCCCCAGACCGTTAAATATGGATGTTCACACTTGGCACCCTTTTGGGTTCGTTGTGACACTGACGTCGAGCGGTCAACTATCAGCAAATCCCAGATCAATTATGCCGGCCGGCCATTTCATATCGTATAATTCAGTTATGGACGGGGAATTCATTGCACATGAAGGAGCGGTTTTTAAGCGTAAACCCGAAGGCGGGTACCAGGCGGTTGTATACTGTCCCGGTTGCGGACAGGCGGCCTCCTCCCTGGACGATGTGCTTTGCTTCTATTGTCCCCGCTGTAACTGGCGTTCCAACTTCACGGGCCAGCAACTGCCCGCCGTCATGAAAAGCCTGCCTGACGCCGGCGAGGACGATTAAATCGCCGCTCGCCCAGTAATCAGTAACCAGCTATTAGCTATCAGTTCTTTCTTTTAACCACGGATGTCACGGATGTATTAATGGCGTAACGGCCACGGCGACGGCTTTTTGCCACGGATGACACGGATAGCACGGATGTGACAACCAACGTTTCGGAACCAGAGTCGTAATTTGGAGTGCGGTGACCCGGCACCGCTTTCACTTGTCGCGGAGCGACGGTTTCGCCGTCAAACCGTACCGTATCCCCGGGATCCAGACGATCGCATTCCTTACCGCTTGAGTACCGACCCCAAAGCGTGTATGCTGGATGTCCAAAGGGACATACCATGATCTGCAAAGAGGTGAATTACAAGCTGGCGATAGATGAATGGTCCGCTCTTATCGATGGAGGTACGCTCTCCAGCGAGAAGACCAAGACCGCCAAAATGCACCTCGCCGGCCTGAAGGCCGAGAAGAATATGGCGTACTATCTGAAAGCACGCTTCGCCGGCACGCCCGAGCTGCTGGTATTCAATAACCTCAAGTTCGAGCATCTGGACCGGACCGCCCAGATCGACCACCTCGTCCTGTCCCGGTGGAGCGCGTATTTCATCGAGACCAAGAGCGTATCAGCGAAGATCAACATTAACGCCAACCTTCAATGGTCGCGCACGTACAGAAAAGGGAAGTACGACAACTTTGAATCGCCGCTCGAGCAGAGCCGCAGGCACGAACCCTGCCTGTTTGATCTGCTCGAATCCCGCCTGCCGGATTTCATGGGCAAGATCGTTGGGATGCAGAAAACCTTCTGTAATACAATCGACGTTCAGCATCTGATCGCGGTGTCTGTCGGGGCCACCATCCAGGGAAAGGGACAGAAAGACGTGAGCGATCACCTCAGGCCGCTGGATCAGATCCCGCAGTTAATCGCCGACAACCACCAGGCCGTTCGCTCAAGCCTTCTCGGCAGCGCGATCGCCGAAATGCGGGACGCCAAAACCCGCAAACACGACCCAGCCTTCAGCAAGAAGGAACTTGACGCATGCCGCCGACTCCTCCTCGACGTAGACATCAGCCAGTCGCCCCTGGAATTTGTCCACGAATTCATAGAATCTCTGCCCGAAAGGCCCGCCGACAAGTCGTCACAATCCCAAATTCCAAATACCAAATCCCAAATTGGTGATCCCAAATCAGTTGCCCCGCGATGCCCAAAATGCGACAGCGAAATGGTCCTACGAACGGCCAAACGCGGCGACCGAAAAGGAAAACAATTCTACGGGTGCAGCCGTTATCCCAAGTGTAGAGAGATGATCAACGTTGATTGATGGCGGATGCCTGACCGGGCGTTAGGGTACGAGCAACCATAGCATGATAAACCATTGAACCACAGGAAATACTAACGAAACTGCTGGCAGGAGATAGATTAGAGTATCATATAATATACACAAGGCGATAAAGAGTGTAAAAAAGTGCGAAATAATACAAAAAAGGTATTGCGTTTTCCATATTTAGTGCGATAATAGAGATAGGTTGAGATGAGTAAGAAACCGGCTGATCCAGAAGCAGTCAAGATTCTCCGCGAACTTGCCGCCCATCCGGGGAACGTTACGACAACGTCAACGGCGAAGTACGACATGATGGGGTTGAATCTTTCTACGGCCGATATTTGCGACACTCTGCTGGAGTGGATCGACGAGTTGAAGGAGGTCAAACAGACGGTCATGCGTGGCAAGGATGCAGGCAGGCCCGCTTACGAGATCAAGCCGACCCTGCGAGGCGCCTTGTTGTATTGCAAGTTTATCGTGCGTGACATTGATGATCAGAATAAAAAACTCTGCATCATCTCCGCACACGTAGATCACTGAGACGAACTGAAAGGAATGCGAACTATGGCCAAAGAGTGTCCAATCTGCGGCGAACTTACGCTTGAACCACGAACCGGCGAGTTCCGCTTCGATCCGCCGGCGAACATTCCCGGCGGAACGATGGTAATTCAAGACGCCGCTTGGGAAGAGTGCCTCCAATGCGGCGAGCGGCTGCTATCGCCCGAGTTGGACAATGCCCTGGACGTGGAGCAATACAAGCGAATCGGATTGCTCGGGCCGGATAAAATTAAGGATGCACGCCAGCGCGCCGGACTTACGCAGGCCGAAATGAGCCAGTTCCTGGGCATTGGCGAAAAGACGTACACCCGCTGGGAATCCGGCAGGTCAATACATAGCAAGTCGAGCGACAACCTGATCCGTCTGGCCGACAGGTATCCAGAGTTGTTTGTACAGATGGAGGCACAAAGGGACCCTAATCGCGAGAATCTGATAGCAGAGTATTTCAGGGGCCTGGACAAGCCCCGGGAATCGAACACATATGCGATGGCCGCACATGGCGCCGAGTTGGACCCGGCGCTGGCGGGCTTATTGCTTGAACGGCTTCGCCTGATAGCGGAGAACAGAAGGAAAGGGTAATCTTGCAAGGTCTCAACGCCAGTTATTTGGAAATCGAGCCGTATGAACTTGTATGCTTCCTGCTTAAGGAGGGCGGGCAATACGGGCGGGATGCTGTCAATCCATTTGAACTTCTCGACTACTTGAAGCTGGACTATCTGGCCTTCGATTTCGACACCGCACTGCCTCCCGAAGTCAACCCGCAAAGCGGTCACCCGCGAGCGCTATTGTCTTTTTCAGATCGACTGGTGGCCGTTGACGAAAACCTCGCGCCACCCAAGGCGAGATTCAGCGCCCTGCACGAAATTGCACACTACGTGCTCCCCACCCACCAGCACTCGATATACCTGTGCGACCGCCAGGGAATGAGCCACCGGACCCGCCTGACTTTTGAGAAAACAGCAAACGATTTTGCCGCCGACATGCTGTTTAAGGGCGGCATGTTTTCCATTGATGTTGCCGCTATGGGCATCTCGGTAAAGACCATCACCACACTGGCGGCGAAGTACCAGGCTTCATTTGAAGCAACAGCCCGACGCCTGGCCGACAGAAGCCTCCAACCGGTGATGCTGGCGGTATTCAAGAACACTGCCGGCGCGGCACAAGTCAGCGCCGACGCTTCGCCGGCATGGGGCGTGCGATATTGCATTGGCTCCCCCGCTTTCAAGAGCCGATTTTTCACCCAAGTTACCGGCACAGCCCCCAGCGAGGTAGCTGCTGAACTCACCAGTTCATACAGAGACATCAATGATAGCATCACCCGAACAATCACCATTGACACCAGCAGTGGCCAGCCGCAACAGTTCACAACAGAATTCTTCTACAACCAATACAACATCTTCTCCCTGCTAACTCCAAAAAACACCTAGCCCCAGAATGTGGTTCAGTAATCAAATAAGGCGTCCCTGGAATTCGAGCAGTAGGGTCTTTCACTTCGTAGCGGTGGTACTTGCCACAATGCGGCATTGCTTGTCTGCTGACAGGCATATGTTCAGTTGCCACCGAGCGCCTTGAGTGTCGAAAGCTGAAGCTTCGCCTTCTTGACAAGGTCGTCACTATATCCGTGTTATCCGTGCCATCCCGCCTTCGGCGGATCTCCGACCGTGGCAAAAGTCGTTGCCGTTGCCGTTTTTCGTCCACCTGGTTGTTGGGTGTTCCTTGCCGGCTGCCTGCACTTCGTAGCGAAGCATCGCTTCGCGAAGTAGTGTGGGATGTTCGCCGCTTACCAATCACCACCCGTAAGCGGTCAAAATCAGGTGGCGCGCGATGACAATCGCCCGCGGCATGATACTCCTCTACGGGCGCTTTGGCCCGACCTGTTGATCCGTATCGATATTGCAAATAAACCGTTCCCTTGCCAATGAGTCCTCCATGGCAGGGGCAATTGCCAATCGTTCATAGCTCGCCGTTCCCGTCCCATTGAACTTCGCCGTCCTTGTTGATGACTTCCAGGGCCAGGAACCGGTAGAGCTTCCACAGGCCGGCGGTGATATCGCGGCCGATGTCCACTTCCCTGCCGTCGTCCAGGACCAGGTCCAGGTGCATGGAGCACCACTTTGGATACCTTTGGAACGAACTCCGCAGTCGCACGGCCTGGCTGAGGGCGCACAGGACATCCCCGCCCCGCGTCACGCGGTCGGTCTTGCGATCCAGGACGACCGGGCGCCACCTCCGGGGAGCAAAGGCGCCCGCCACGTAAATCGTCGTGAGCACCAAACCCCCCAGGCCCAGGCACCCCACAACGATCCTGAAAATTACACTATCATGTTCTCCGAGGGCCCACCCGAGCAGCAACAGCCCAAGCAGCGTGAAGAACAAGGCTCCGAAGGATTCCTTCACCTCGTTCCAGAGTGTCATCTTCCGCATGATGAATGTGTCCTTGCTGTGGTATCGAAACCAGGTCAGACATCTGGCAAAGAACAAGGCCGCGATGCTGAACAGCACCACGCCCGCCACCACCTTCACAAAGAGCCAGAACCACTCATCCAGCAATGCCTGTCTTTGCGCCGCCCGTTTATTCTTCAGGGCCTTCCGTGCGTTTTCCAGGTTCTCTCGCGTCCGGGTTGACTCCGGGTCCAGTTCCAGGCCCTTCTCGTATGCCTCGATAGCTTCGGCGAGGTCCCCCTTCTGTTTCAGCGCGATCCCCAGGTTGTTGTGCGCCGCGGCGAGCTTGGGGGCCAGTTCGACGGCTTTGCGGTGCGCCTCGATTGCTTCAGTCAGGCTGCCATTGGCCCGCAACGCGTTTCCAAGGCAAGTGTACGCCGCTGCAAGCCTGGGATCCAGTTCGATGGCCTTGCGGTGCGCCTCGATCGCGTCGGTCAGCTTGCCCTCGGCCCGCAATACGTTCCCGAGGTTGACGTAGGCCCCCGCCCACTTGGGATCCAGCTCGATGGCCTTCTCATACGCCTCGGCGGCTTTGTCCAGGTCCCCCTTGGTCTTTAGCGCGACTCCCATGTTGTTGTACGCCGCGAGACTCTTGGGATCCAACTCGATGGCCTTCCTGCACGCCTCGATCGCCCCAGCCTGGTCGCCCTTGTCTTCGAGCGCGTTGCCGAGACGGCTGTGGGAAGGGGCATACTCGGGATCCAGCTTGATGGCCTTCGCCAGCAACTGTTCCGCACGGGCGTTGTACTCTGCTTCCAGGCGCGCATCGATGTCGCCCATCACAAGAAGACAGCCAGCCAGACCGGTCAGGGCCACGGAAGACTCGGGATCCGCCTTGACCGCCTTCTCGTACCACTGCTTTGCCTCTCCCCACGCCTGCTCCGCTCTGGCGCCACTCGATGCTTTCGCGCGACAGGCGGAATAATATCCTTTGCCCAGGAAGGTCAGCGCCTCGGTTTGGTTGACCTGGCGGCGGGTTTCACGCAGTTTCGGCTTCTTGTCAAAGGCTTTCGCCAGCCGCCTTGTCACGAGTGTCGGCAGATCCAGAACGTCCTGTCCAGCCAGCCGTTCGTCCAGGAACAGGCGGTCCTTGCCTGAATCAACGTCCAACAGCCATGCCGACACCAGCAGCTCTTTACCCTCACGCCGGAGCCTGCCCCGGACGATCCAGCGAATCCCCGCCTGCTTACCGGCCGCCTGGAGTGTCTCCCGGTCCGCCAGGTCCCCCATCTTCTTACCCAACGCCGCCAGGTGCGGCGACAAGTCTTCAGGATAGTGTGCGATAACGTCGGCGATTGCCATTTGAGCCTTATGCGCCGCCAGAGATGCTACGGCTGTACCCCAGGCATTCAGTTCCTCGTCGTCGGCGCCGTCCAACGGAGCGAAACCGACGCGCGTATAGGCCTTTCCCACCTCGCCACGAGCTTCCAGGCACACAGGCAACCCTATCAGCAACACCAGCAACACCGGCAGATCTGTCCGAAACGGGCCAAGTAGTGCGCTCACGCGATACCTCCTTTAACTGATGGCAATTGGGTGGCAATTGGGTAGGCTCATAAATTCTTAATTTTCATAATTCGCGGTTTCCGAGTCACCGTCTACCTCGATACTAATCGTTTTCTCAATTGCGGTCAATTGTCTCGCTATTCCCAAACCCACCGCTTGTCGTTATAAGTATGCATACGAATGAAACTATCTCATCCTATAGCGATAAAGACCGCGGCCTTGTTGGGCTCGTGGGTCTTGCGGTTGTGGTTGAATACCGCCGACTACTGGTTCTGCTTCGAGGACCCGCAGTCCGATCCGCATCGGACGCGGCGGCGGAATATTTATCTGTTCTGGCACGAGGTGATGCTGTTCCCGCTGATCACCCACTGCGGTCCGGATTTCTCGATTCTGGTCTCGCGTCACAGGGACGGAGAACTTATCACCCAGGTCATGCGCATGTTTCAAGGGAAGACCGTGCGCGGATCGACGTCGCGCGGAGCGGCGGCCGGTCTGCTGGGAATGATGCGTAACCAGCCGTCGAAGCATCTGGGAATCACGCCCGACGGACCGCGCGGGCCCAGGCGGGTCGTGCAGGATGGTGCGATCTATCTCGCCAGCCGCACCGCAATGCCGCTCGTCCCGGCTGGTTGTGCGTTTGACGGATGCCGGCGGGCGGGCAGTTGGGACAAGATGGCGCTGCCGCGCCCGTTTCGGCGGGCCGTTGGCGTGGTTGGAAGCGGACTGATCGTGCCCGGCGATCTCGATCGCGAAGGGATCGAGGCCTGCCGCGAAAAGGTGCAGGAAGAGATGGACCGCGTGCAGGCGCGTGCCGAACAGCTTGCGGCCGCCGGGAAGATCGATACGTGTCTCGAACCGGCGCGCAGAGTTTTGGACGCGTCGCTTGTGGCGGATCGCCGGCGATAACAAACCATGGAAAGAGGCAAAGTGATGACGAGAAAACGTGCTGCGATATATCTGGCGGTTGTTGCGACGATGTTCTCCGCGGTCGCCGCGGGTCGCGCCCAGGAGATCAAGCCCGTGTTCGACAAGGTGCGCGGTATGGACTTCCGGGCGGTGGTCCGCAAGGCCAAGACCAAAGTCTTTCCCGCCGTCGTGTACGTCAGGTGCCTGCGGGAAAGCCACGATTCGGGAAAGAAGATCACGCAGGAAGTTTCCGGCAGCGGTGTGATCATATCGCCCACTGGCGAGGTGATGACCAACTGGCACGTGGTCGACAAGGCCGTCGAGGTCCGATGCCTGACGTTCGAGGGCAAGGCCATGGACGCCAAGGTCGTCGGTAAGGACAAGGACACCGACCTGGCACTGCTGCAGATGAAGCTGCCCAAGGGCGCCAAACCGCAGATATTCGCCCGATTCGGCGATTCGGATCGGTTGGTGGAAGGTGATTTCGTGATGGCGATGGGGGCTCCGTGGGGGCTGAACCGATCGGTGTCGATCGGGATCATATCATGCACCACTCGCTATCTCGATGGCAGCAGCGAGTACAGTTCGTGGCTGCAGACTGACGCGGCGATAAACCCGGGCAACTCGGGCGGACCGCTGGTGAACACCGCCGGCGAGATCGTGGGCATAAACACTCGAGGCGGGGGGACCAACCTCGGGTTTTCCGTACCGGCGAAGACCGTGCAGTTCATCGCCGCCCAGCTCCGCAAGAACGGTAAGGTCGACTGGAGCTGGACCGGTCTGCAACTCCAACCGCTCAAAGACTTCAACCGGAATATATACTTCGAGGGGAAAGACGGTGTGATAGTGGCGGGTACTGACCCCGAATCCCCGGCGCGCCGGGCGGGGATAAAGCTGAAGGACCGGATACTGAAGATCAACGGTCAGTCCGTTGCGGCGATGTGGGAGGAAGACCTGCCCGCCGTCCGCAAGCTGGTGGGCCTGCTGCCGAGGGGCAAGGGCGCCGAACTCGAGATCAAACGCGACAAGGTTCTCATGACCGTAACGCTGACGCCGCGCGAGAAGGGGAAGGTCGAGGGCGATGAACTCGGCTGCCCGAGGTGGGACATGTCGGTCAAGTCGATCAACCAGTTCGACAACCCCAACCTCTACTTCCACCGCAAGAAGGGCGTCTACGTATTTGCGACGAAGTATCCGGGCAACGCCGCCACGGCCGGGTTGCAAGAGAAGGATATCATCGTCAAGATCGGAAAGGACGAGATCGCCACGCTCGCCGACCTCAAGAAAGTCCACAAGTTCGCCCTGGACAACATAAAGAAGAATCACAAGGTGCTCGTTGTCGTGCTGCGCGGCGGGCTGATGCGCCAGGTGCTGCTTGACTTCTCGCGAGATTACGAGCGCGAATAGTCTTCTCCGAACGGCTTTTGCCACGGATGAACACGGATGATATTGATATAGTTACGGCAACGGCGACGGCAACGGCTTTTTTAGCCACGGATGACACGGATAGCACGGATATAGAAACGGCAACGGCAACGGCAACGGTTTTGCCAATTGCCAGGCCTTAAAGAAGGATCTACCATGAAACATATCGTGATACTGGCTGTACTGACCTCCTCGTTGCTTGCGGCGGAGCCTGCTTTGAAGGATGCCCCGTCTCTGACAAGGGAGGTCAAGCTCAAGGTGATCGAGGCGATCCGTCCGAGTTTCGTTCACGTCGAATACACGATGAAATTCGACAGGGGCGAAGAGCCCCGCGGCGGGTCGTGGGGCAGCTTCGCACAGTACATCAAGGAGGAGCGGCCTATGGAGGCCACGGGCGTGCTGATCGACGCGAAAACCGTAATCGTCGACGATCTCATGATGCATCCGCGGTTCATGAAATCCATCGCCGTAACGTACGAGAAGTCTCGCGTCGGCGCCCGGATATCCGGATTCGCCGCGAAGCACAACATAATGTATCTCGAGCTCGACAAGCCCCTGCAAGGCGCCAAGCCGGCGAAATTCGACGCGTCGCTTCCCGGCCCGTACGCGAGCGTCCTGCACACTCTCAGCGCGACCGAATGGACTACGACAGTCTATGACACACCGCCTGAAAAAAGCCTTACCGTTACTGATTCCGGCGAGAAGTTCATCCGCCCGCCGCGTTTCACGGTCGACGCCAAGGGGCGGCCGGTGGGTATCTCGACGAACCCCCGTGTGGGTCTGGAAGAAAAGTGGAAGGGCTCGCCGCTGGACTGGGAGAAATACTCCGCCGACGATATGGACAAGAAGCTCAAGGGCATCGAGAAAATCACCGACGGCGGGATATTCCGCGTGGCGTTGAACTTCAGGAGCCCCAAGAAGGATTCCAGTGCGGAACGGTATTCCAGCAGCGACGATAGCGACGAGGGCACCGAAAAAAACGCCGTCGGTCTGCTGATCGATGAGAAAACCATCCTCGTTCTGGGAAACTACAAGCCGAAAATAACCGCCCGGCTCGAGACCATCGCGGTCTATCCGCCCAAAGCCGAAACGCCCGTTCAGGCCGCGTTCACCCACACGCTCAAGGATTACGGTTGCCTGATCGCGACCCTGGACAAACCGCTGAAGGGGGCCTTGAAGTTTTCGCGCAGAGATATCACCTCGCTGCGATACAGGCTCCTGCCGGCGGCCGAAATTACACTCCATGGCGCCAAACGCGTTGTCTACTACGGGCATCAGCGCATAAACGCATACAAACTCGGATGGAAGCGCAATGTTTACCCCAGCATGTCCGAACGCGAGGCCAGTACGTTCCTGTTTGACGACGACGGCGCCATTGTGGTCTTCCCGCTGGCCCGCAGGCCCAAGGTATCTACCGAAGAGCGGTACGGCGGCGATGAGGCGCTGGCGACTCCAACTGTGCTGATCAATCCGGTGCTCGCCGACCTTGCGAGTAATGTCGACTCCAACAACGTCCCCCTTACCGAGGCCATGGAAAATCGCCTGGCGTGGTTGGGGGTTGTGCTCCAACCGCTCAACAGGGAACTCGCCCGCGCCAACAACGTTTCGGACCTCACGCGCGACGGGAAGATCGGCGCGGTGGTTTCCTACGTCTATCCCGATTCGCCGGCGGGCAAGTCCGGGGTGAAAATGTCCTGGGTCATGCTCAATATCCAGGTTGAAGGCGAACCCAAGCCTATCGATATCAAGGCCCGTGAGTATGGGCCCGGCGCCAAGTTCCCGTGGGATCGGTGGGATGCCCTTCCGGCCCGGTACTGGGACGGGAAGTTCCCCTCGCCGTGGCAACCGACCGAGACCATCCTGACGCGAAAACTTACCGACATGGGGTTCGGCAAGAAATTTACCGCGACGTTTTTCGCTGACGGTAAGGAGATCAAGAAGAAATTCACCGTTGTGGCCAGTCCCACGCATTACCACACTGCCGCCAAGTTCAAGTCGGCGGAAGTCGGTCTGACCGTGCGGGAAATGACCTACGAGGTCCGCCGATACTTCCTGAAAACCGCGAAAGATCCCGGCGTGATCGTCTCCGCCGTCGAGCCCGGATCCAAAGCCGGAGTCGGCGGCGTCAGACCGTTCGAGATCATCACCCACGTCAACGACCAGCCGGTCAGCGGCGTCAAGGAGTTCGAAAACGCAATCAAGGGAAAGTCCGAACTCCGCCTGTCCGTTCTGCGAATGACCAAGAACCGCCTTGTCAAGCTGCGGATGTCCGCCGGAGATGCGATCAAAAAGCCAACCACCAAACCGGCGGAATAACATGGACCAGTTGCCCGCGATCCGTGGGGGATACTACTGCAACTGATGAAACGCGCCGAAGCGATGCAGGCGATCGCGCCTGCGCCTTCTGCATCAAAGCCCACAGATAGCTATCTGTGGGCTGTCGTACTAATGGCGATCTGACTTCAATGTCTGCTGCTGCTGTTCGTCGATGTTCTCCAGTTCGGTTGTTGTCGTTTTGGTGGTGGAGATCAGTCGACCGCCAGCGGATGTGCCTTGTCGTAGACTTCTTTGAGGCGCTTGGTCGTCAGGTGCGTGTAGACCTGTGTGGTCGAGAGGCTCGAGTGGCCTAGAAGTTCCTGGACGCTTCGCAGGTCCGCTCCGGCGTTGAGCATGTGGGTCGCGAAGCTGTGCCTCAGCGTGTGCGGGCTTACGCCGGGGTCTATCCCCGCCGCCAGCAGGTATTTATCGAGCTTGCGCCGGACGCTCCTGGCAGATATGCGCGAACCGTGCCTGTTAACGAATAACGGTCCGGACTGTGCGCCGGGGCGCATGCGGAGGTAGTGTCCGATTGCCTCGATGGACATCGATCCCAGCGGACACAAGCGTTCTTTCTTTCCCTTGCCGGCGATCCTCACGACCTCGGAGAACTCGTCGAGATCTTCGATGTTCAGCGCCACCAGTTCGCTGACCCGCAGTCCCGCGGCGTAGATCGTTTCTATTATCGCCCGGTCGCGCGCCCCCAGCAGCGTCGTGATATCCGGAGCCGCCAGGAGGGCTTCCACCTGCTGGATGTCGAGGCACTTGGGCAGGCGCTTGTCCTGGCGGGGTGTTCGGACCACCGAAACCGGCGATGCCTCCAACTTGCCGATCTTGACCAGGAACCTGTAGAAGCTCCTTATCGCGGCGAGCTTGCGCGCGATTGTGGACTTCGACAGGCCGCTGTTTCGCAGCACCGCCAGCATCGCCCGCACCTCCAGCGGTCCGGCGTTGAGAATCCTGGCGGCCATCTCTCTGCGCGGCGGGAAGTTCTCGGGCGCCGGAAGCTCGTCCGCGGACAGTTCGCTGGTGGGACCGTCGGCGGCGAGAAAGCGGCAGTATCCCAGCAGATCGCTGCTGTAGCTTCGGAGGGTGTGCGCCGAGAAGTTCCGCTCGTTGTCGAGGTATTCGATGAACCGTGAAGTGAGGGCGATATCAGCCATCTGCCTTCCCTGGCAATTTTTGCAATTGTTTTATTATTGTTCAGCCGCCGTGTCCGTGGCGCGCCCGAAAGCCGGTTAGTTGTGCGGGGCCGGCGGCGCGACGGTATCACCGTCCCCGGCGGCGGTGTGCCGGGCGATCTGAAAACTCAATGTGGCCGCGTCCAGCCAGTCGACGTTGTATTCACCGCTCTCGGCCAGATCCATTATATGGTCGATCATCTCATCCTGCATATCGTATCTGTAACGAAAGATATAATATTGTCCGTCCTTTGCGAATCGCATGGTCTTGGTCGTCATGGTTTCGGGTCCTGTTTGTTCGGGCCGGGCCCGCCAGGCGAGCTTCCTCGCTCCGTCGCCAGCCCTCCATTGCTAATATCGGACGTACGGGCGGTAAACTGGAGTTGCCTGTCGCCGCGACGTGAAATTTCCCGGAAAACCTTACCCAACGGGCCAAATTACTCGACCTCGCCGCTGTATTTTCGGTTTTGGGGTGTGTAAGATGGCATGACGATGCTGAGCATACCGATCATGACGCCCCCGATCGGCGCCGTCGCGCCCGGACAGTACGGAGCGCTGATATGGGGCTCAACAGGTGTCGTGATGGTTCTGCTGCTGGGATTCGTCTTGCTGTGGTTTCGCAGGAAGTACCATCCCGCCGGTTCATCCGGCGACAATCAGATATCGAGCTTCTCGATGCGGAGTATCGAGGAAATGCGGACCGGCGGAATGATAAACGATGATGAGTTCCGTCGCCTGCGGGCGGTATCTCTGGGATTGGACGCCCCGGTGGTCGACAGCGATAATTCTACCTTAAGTACCTCCGGTGATGTTGACGATGGCACAGTGGAGCCTTTTGCAGGCAATAATCCGCAATACCACAAGGAAAGCAAATGAGTTCATCCCGTTCAGGTTCAGGGCCTAAAGGCCTCGGAGGCGACGATGGCGGTCGCCGAGGGCACAAGTGCAGCTTCTGCCACCGCGTCTCGAACGAAGTCGGCCCGATCGTCGAGGGCCCCAACGGCGTCTACATCTGCGCCAATTGCGTGGATCTGTGTCAGAACATCATCCGCCAGGAGCAGCGGCGCACCACCGAAGCGGCGCCGATGTTCACTTCCATCCCATCGCCCAGACAGATTTTCGACTTTCTCGAGCAGTATGTTATCGGGCAGGAGCACGCGAAAAAGGTGCTCGGCGTTGCGGTGCATAACCACTACAAACGCCTGACGCACGTGGACCTCGAAGACGCCAGCGAAGTCGAGATAGAAAAATCCAACATACTCGTGATAGGGCCCACCGGATGCGGGAAGACCCTTCTGGCAAGGACCCTGGCGAGAGTCCTGAATGTACCGTTCGCCATTGGCGATGCGACAACGCTCACCGAAGCGGGATACGTCGGCGAAGATGTCGAGAACATCCTGCTGAAACTTCTGCAGGCCGCGGACTACGACCTCGAAGCGGCCGAACGCGGAATCATCTACATCGACGAGATCGACAAGATCGGAAAGACCAGCCAGAACGTCTCGATCACGCGCGACGTCAGTGGAGAAGGCGTCCAGCAGTCGCTGCTGAAACTGCTGGAAGGAACGACCGCAAACATCCCGCCCCAGGGCGGAAGAAAGCACCCCGAGCAGCAATACATCCAACTCGACACCAGGCAGATACTGTTCATCTGCGGCGGTACGTTCGACGGGCTGGAAGACATCATCAAGAAACGCCTCGGGCGCCAGTTGATAGGGTTCGGCTCCGAAGAACTTGGCGACGATACGCTCGCCCAGCAGACCGATTGCCTCGCCCAGACCTTGCCCGAAGACCTGGTGCACTACGGTATGATCCCCGAACTCATCGGGCGCCTTCCGTGCATCACCACGCTCGGCGGACTCGACGAGGGCGCGATGGTCAATATCCTGACCCAGCCGCGAAACGCGCTGGTCAAGCAGTATCAGCGCCTGTTCGAGATGGAAGAGGCATCTCTGGAATTCACCGACGACGCGTTGAAAGAGATCGTGCGACTCGCACTCGATCGCAAGGTTGGCGCCAGGGCGCTGCGAAGCGTCATGGAATCGCTGATGCTCGACCTGATGTACGACCTGCCCGAGACGAAGAAGCCCGACGATGCCTTCGTGATCACCGCCGACATGGTCGCCGGACGCACTGAAGCAACTCTTGCCAGCGCCCGGAAGAAGACCAGGAAGTCGCAGAACAAGAGCGCGTAACAACCGCGAAACCGCAAGCGGCGACGACAACGGTAACGACAGAACCGGCGCTTATCTTATTCCATGGTCGGTTGGACTACTTCGCCTTTTGCCTGGGCTTCGAGGTTTTCGTAGGAACCGAAGAAGTCGGAGTTGCTGTCGAGCCACAGTGTTATGCGATGCATGTCCTCGGGCGGGAGCTTAAGCTTGTTGTGCCCCTTGGCGAGCATCTGGTAGAGCTTCGAGGCTCGCGCTCCGAACTTGCCCGGAATGGTCCGCGGCGTGGTGTATACGGCGTTGTCGAAGAAGAACGCGTGCTTTCGCAGATTCTTGTAGGAATTAAAGAAGCCCCGTCCGATGTTTCCCTTGCTGAGGTCCGGGCACTTTTTCTTCTTGTCCTTTGCCTTCTCCTCGGTGTGGCACTTGATGCAGTATTTTTCCAACACGGGCTGGACGAGTATGGGAAAGCTGAACGGTTTCGTACCGGCGACTTCCGGTTTGATATCGGATGCTTTCCGCCTCATCGCCTTGGGGAACCTGCTCATCGGCGCGCGAGCTTTTTGTCGGGGTTCGTGGCAACCCTGGCAGATGAGTTTCTCGCCCGGTTGGATGTAGGTAGCCGACCTCATCGACTGTACGGCCAGGCCCTGGGCGTCAATTGCCTGGAAGTAGACCGGGATATTGATCGGGAGATTGAAGTACGCGCTTCCGTCCTTCTCGATCGGCACGGTTCCCAGGATTGCGCGGGCGGATTTCTGGCTGCCGAAACCAATCGCCGGGTTATTTGCGTACGGCGTGGTCTTGGGCAGAATCTGTATGATGCGGAGTTCCTTGATCTCGGCGCCTTCGGGGAACGGTTTGAGGCTTTCCAGCACGTTGATCAGACCGACCTCGGCGGTCTTCGGGAGCGTTTTCGGATCGATGGGCACGTATTTTTCGCCAGCGGCCAGCGGCTTGCCCAGCAGCGTCTGGTGCGGGACGATTCGCGGCGTCTTGCGGGGGCGAAACGGGATCGGGTCGAGGCACGAGATCGCCGGGTCGCTATAGAGCAGTTCCTTATTACCGAACGCGTCGAGCAGGTAGATACCGTAGTTGTTGGCCGTTCCGGCGTTCGAGCGGGAATCCTTGTCGTACACGCACAGGTAGAAGTACTCGCTCAGCGGCCAGGGCCCGGCGTAGTTGGCCGGCGGACCGTGTACGCCGATCTCCGACTCGGGGAACAACTGGTCGGGCGTGATGCGTTTGAGAGGCGCCATCGCGTCGTCGTCGGGTATCTTGGGGTCGATCAGCACCAGCGATCCGTAGGCCTGTCCGTGATGGCAGGCGGCGGTGGCGGTGAGTTTGTGCGAGCCTGGAATGGACCGGATCGTTATCTCGAAGTGCGGGCGAGTTCGCGCCGAGGGGGCGAAGTTACCGTGAATCACCCTGGCGTCGCGCCCGTCGGGGGTGGTGAGCCACGGATGGTGTGCCTGGTTGAATCCGCGGTCGACGTAGTCCCATCGCGTGTAAACGATCATCCCGTTGTTATCGACGCTGGGCTGCCACTCGTTGGTCTCGTGGTGGGAGAGCCTGACGATGTCGGTCCCGTCTCCGTTCATCGAGTGGAGGGTGAAGCTCGGTACCGGTCGCCCGTGGCAGCGACCGTATCCGCCGCGGCGCTCGGAAATGAAGACAATCCGACCACTCGGAAGGAAGCACGGGTCGAAGTCGTTTGTGGTCCCGTCGGTGAGTTGTCGCAGGTTTGAACCGTCCGAGTTCACGCGGAAAATCTTCCACGTGTTGTGCTCGGTCCATTGCCTGTAACGCAGGCGGTCCTTTTCGTCAGCGGCGATTTCGGTCCAGGCGAACAGTATTTCCCTGGCGTCGTAGGACAGGTCCGGCGCCAGGAATCCTCCGTCGCTGGTGAGCTTGGCGCCCTTGAACCGCCCGTTGGAGCAGATCGACTTCTCGAGCACGTTGGTCACTTTGGGGCTGTCGGAGAAGGCGTTTTCCAGTATGAACATCCCGCCGCCCCTGATCGCGTTGAACCCGAAGTACTGGTCGCACATGTGGTTGCCTGTCTTCTCGGAATTCGGGTTGAAGTGGCGTTTTATGAAGAGGATCTTGTCGAAGTCGAGGAGCGGATTCGAGAACGCGATTTTGCGCCGGAGCTTGACAGCAAGATCCATCAAGGCTTTTCGCCCGTCGGCGTCGGCGATTTCCACTTTTTTCGCCGAAGCGGCGAGTCTTTCCAGGACGGAGCGTTCGGCGGTGAGATTGGGGGCTTTATCCATCCTGGAGATGTGTTCCAGCAGAGCGCCGGTGCGCCGAATGACCGCGTCGAGTTCGTCGCGATCTGATTCAGCCGGAAGCGAGTGGACGTTGAGCACCTGGTCTGCGGCGGGCCAGCGGCGGGTGTATTCCCGCCTGCCCTGTTTGATCCCGGGGGCTTGCATGGTTTTGGGCTTGGCGCCGAGCACTTCAAACTTCGCGTCGGCCCAGTCGGTGTGATCGTGGCTGTAATCATCGCCGCCGACCGTCACCACCAGATCGACCTGCTTTATTCCGGTCAGGTCCACTTCGCACGGTTTGGCGGGCTGTCCGCCTTTGATTACTCCGCTCTTCCAGATGGCCTTTTTCTTGACGACTATCTGAAATTCCGCGGTGCCTTTCTTACCGGTTTCGTCGTCGATACCGACCATCGCGGTGAATTTTGTGGTCTTTCCGTCCAGTTGCAGGCGGATCATTCCGGGCGGGTGCGTTCCGACGCCGCGCTTGAATGCCTTCCCGGCGATCTTTATCGGACGACCGTCAACCGACTTGTTCTTTCGCGAACGCCCCCATCCGGTGCTGGAGAGCCCCAGATTCAGTTCGTCGAGGTAGACGATTTTGGCTTTCGGCGCCGCGGTCGCGGGTGTTGTCGATATGCCGACGATAGCGGCCGCCAGTAAGGTCAGTGCAATAACGGTCTTCTTCATTTTTCGGGTCCTGTTACTGTTCCTGCGATTCTAGTTACTTCCGCCACGAGTGCTTCGGCGTCCTCGATGGATGGTGCTTCAGCCATTATACGCATAATCGGTTCGGTATTCGACGCTCGCACCGAAACCCACGCATCGTCAAAATCGATGCGCAGCCCGTCGGAGTCATTCAGCCTGGCCTCAAGCTGGTATGAAAATGCTTGGCGAGTCGCGTCGATTATTCTGTCGATCGCTCCTTCGGGACAGGGCTGCTTCGTCTTCAGCATGACGTAGGCGGGTATTCTGGCGACCAGCTCACTGAGACTAATGCCCGTTTCGGCCAGATATTGCAACACGTAGGCTATTGCGACGAAGCTGTCGCGGACCGGCACCACCAGCGGTTCTATCACGCCGCCTC
This sequence comes from Phycisphaerae bacterium, assembly GCA_016782885.1. Lineage (GTDB taxonomy): Bacteria > Planctomycetota > Phycisphaerae > SM23-33 > SM23-33 > BS750m-G57. Next base: position 29,524 of record JADHXQ010000057.1, read on the forward strand.
CGCCTTCGCCTGCGAGTATGCAGTTCCCAGCCAGCATACCGGATACTACGTTGGCTTCTCCCGTGGGCGTGCGGACGACCTTGCAACCGGCGCGAGCGGCGAGGTCGTCTACCATTCGCGAGGTCGAGAGATTTGTCGCGATGTCGCCTTTCCGCTTCGACAGCACAAACGCCGCCGCCAGCGCGAGTGTGTATTCCTCGCCGATGAACCGCCCGTTTTCGTCGACTATCGCCAGGCGGTCGGCGTCGGCGTCCTGGGCGAATCCGACCGCGGCGCCATGCCCGCGCACCGCTTGACAGAGTTCGGTGAGATTCTCTTCGATCGGTTCGGGATTGTGCGCGAAATCTCCGGTGGCTTCCGCGTTCAGATGCACCAGTTCGCAACCGAGTTTTTCCATCATCGCCGGAGTAGCCACGCAACCGGCGCCGTTGATGCTGTCGAGGACCACCTTGAATCGTTTGGATGCGATGGTTTCAACGTCGCAGATCGCCAGCACATCGTCGAGGTGACGCCGCGGGGCGGTGTCGTCGTGCGACTGGCTCCCTCGGGCGTCTTCGGCGGCCGTCGCGAACTGACCGGACTCCCAGATGCCCTTGAGCTTCATCGCATCTCCCGCCGTCAACCCCGTACCGCTCGGTTGGAGAAATTTGATACCGTTATACTGCCGGGGGTTATGGCTGGCGGTGACGATCACGCCCCCGTCGGCGGCGAGTTTGGCGGTCATCAGCGCGACCGCAGGTGTCGAGGCGACCCCCAGCGACGTCACGTTCACGCCGGTCGCCAGGAGCCCGGCGGTAATGGCATGCTGCAAGTCGGGCCCGGAGGGGCGGGAGTCCCTTCCGATGACAACGTTGCTGCCCGCGCCGAGCATGGTTCCAAACGCATATCCGAAATCGCGGGCGACCCGCGGTGTCAGCGTCGAGCCGACAACACCGCGAATGCCTGATACGGTTACCATCAATCTGTCCATTAACATAATTCCTAAACAGGAAAAGTAATCTCCCATTATACAGAATTTGCGGTAATTGGGTAATTGGGGAAAACTGTTTGCATACGTTATGCACGGAAATCGCATCTGAATCTCAGGCGCCCAAGACACCGCCCGCCCGGCCGAAATGCGCGCACCGGGCTTGCCGGATGCTAAATCCATATTCAGTTGTAAACTCTTTCGTAACGGCGTGGCAACGGGCGACTGGCGACGACAACGGCAAAAAACCAAACCACACATCAACCCAAAACCGCCCGATAACGAGTTGCTGTATGAGAAGCTTGCTGATGCATAGGGATCCCAATCGTCTACTACCGCTTATCCGGTCACCTTGTATCTGTACAGACCAAAGCTGTGGGGCGCGGACAATGAGAAAGTTACGCGACCATCGGCGTCTATCCTGACGCTGAAGTCTTTACCCTGGCCGCAGAGATGTTTGCATTCGATTTTCCTGCCGGCGAGATCGTGCAGTTTCATTTCCGCGTTACCAGTTTGGTTGTACTCGCGGAAGATCAGCAGATAACCTTCTTTCCCGTTCACCAGCGACTGGAAACCGCTCCACGATGTCCCGTCCGGCTCGGAGCCGATCGGCAGAATCGTCCCCTGGTGGATACGGCCCTGATGTCGACGATAGGTCTCTATAACAGGGGCGATCCGGAACGCCTCTTTCGGCAGTCCGCTGCCTTCAAACCAGGCCAGGGGTTGGGCGAACATGGTTGTCGCAAAGATATATCCGAAAGGGACGCGGGCGGGCGCCAGGGGGTCGTCTTTGGCGTACTTTTCAGCATTACGCCACTTGTTGAGGAACTCGATCTGCAGTTTTTCAGCGGGGACGTATTTGGACAGCATCCACAGGTTGCGAAGGGTCCAGTAAGGATAGTAACGCCCGAAGTCCGTATAGCGGTTCTCCAGGAAGATATTACCGTATTCATAGAAGTAGTGATATCCCGTTCGATTGTCGGCAGTCGCGTCGAGGTTGATAACGATTTGCCCCCGGCTGTCTTGGGCGATCTGGTCAAAGAAGCGGCGCAGGTTGATTTCCGATTGCTTGTTGGGCAGCTTGATACCGTCGATCTTGAAATAGCGGATTCCGAACTTGCGATAGAGGTTGGTTACTATCCCGGCGTCGCGCCGCCAATGGGCGTAATTGTCCGCATTGCTGGGATGGAACCAGAGCCCCAGGCTGACTCCTCGGTCTTTCGCGTGTTTGACTACCGGCGCAAGGCCCCTGGGAAAACGCCTGGCGTGCGGTTGCCAGTTCGCCTCTTCCCACTGGTCCCAGAGTTTACCGCGGCTTTGTGAGGAATTCACAGACAAGCCCTGCTGCCATCCGTCGTCGATCTGCAGATGAGTTACTCCCAGACGCGCGCAGGCGTCCACTTCCCTGTTGACGAATTCCTCTCCGATCCGGGCGTCCCGGTTACGGTCGCCCCAGGTGTTCATCATAATCGTCTCGTCCCGCCGCGGGACATACCGGCGAAGCCGCTTCTGGTAGGTGCGGAGGGTCTTGAGGAACCCGGTTTCCGATCCGGGACAAACCCCGGTCGCCAGTCCGTAGACTCTCACCCACTTACCGCCAGGCAAATCGCCGGGGCTTACGCCCATACCCACCGCCTGTACGCCGCGGGTCGACACGTTGAAGTCATAACCCGGATAGTGCAGTTGGGTGAACGAGCAGGGCGCCTCCTTGATCATCACAATCGCCGTGTCGCCCAGGGCTCTTTTCCCGAAAAGGATATTGCCTCGCAGTTCAGCACCGGCCACATAAGCCAGCGCGGACGTCTCACGCACCAGATTGTTTATGCGGTCGGTCCGATCGAAGAACTCCACCGCACGATAGCGCCAATGAGCCCCCGGAAGCCGCAGCATCTGCAGCACTGTGTCCCTCGGTTCAAATTTGACGCTGTCGCCCTGGTGAGCGCGCAGGTAGTAATCGCAACCGATGATGGCGCAGTCCGGGTAAATCCGAAACACTCGACGCACGTCAAGGTGCTCGTAGCCGGTGGTGACTTCCACCTGTAAGTGCGAATTGACAAGGGCGTTTTCCACGACCTTTTTCGTCCACTGTCCCGACCGCACCTTCCCGGCGGTCTTGCCCAGCCAGGTATCACCGCGCCGGTTCCGAATGACGAGCCCGGCGTCTTTGGTCTTGTCGAGAAGCAAGATCGTCTTGAGGTCGCCCTTGTTCCACTCGAACTCCCGGCGAATGCGAGTATTTCCGATCGCCAGCACGTTGTTGTCCAGCGTGGCGTAGCATTTCAGATCGGAAGCCGCCCGGAGTTTAGCCCGCATTTTTCACAGTAGGTGAGTTTCGACGGATTTTGGCGGCGCCAGCGCGGTTTTGGTGGAAATCTGAGCGAATCGAAGCAATGAGCGCAAAAACCCCCTTACCCCCACAGTGACGGCCGGGTTGTGGGCGAA
>JADHXQ010000160.1 GCA_016782885.1 Phycisphaerae bacterium
AGGGGCAGATGGTTTCGGTCTCATCGAGTTCCCAGTTTCGCCCCTGCCCCTGGCCCATCGCCCCGGACATCGCGCCGGTCGGGCAGACGTCGATACAATTACCGCACTCGCTGCAGACCGACTCCCTGCGCGTGATTCCGGGGGGCAGGGCTATCTCGGTATCGAAGCCCCTCCCGCAAAACTCAATGGCGGCGCCGGCGTGAACGTTCTGGCAAACCTCGACGCATCGCCCGCAGAGTATGCACTTGCTGCGATCGTAAACGATGGCCGGACCGTCCTGGACCGGTCGGGACTTGACGTCGCCGGCAATTGATGAATAACTCGATTCGGTGACTCCCAGCGCGTAGGCATATTCCTGCAGCGAACACCCACCGCCCTGTTCGCAGGTCAGGCAGTCGTGCGGATGATCCGACAGCAGCAGTTCGATCACCATCCGCCGCATTTCCAGGGTCTTTTCGGTGTCGGTCCTGACAACCATTCCATCGCTCGCCAGGTACGAACAGGAGGTAACCGGGGCCCTGGCGCCTTCAACCTCGACGAGGCAGAGGCGGCAGGAACTGCTGGGCGGAATATTCCAGGCCGGGTCGTGGCAGAGGTGAGGTATGTCGATCCCGGCGGCCGCAGCAGCATCGAGGATGGTTGTCTGAGGCGAGACAGTGACCTGGCGATCGTCAATCTTCAGTGTTATCGTTTCTGGCATTTCTGACATGGGATTATCCGTTGGTCTGGTCGTCGGGGGCGCCGGACGTTATTATTGCGTCGAACTTACACGTGTCCCGGCAGACACCGCAGGCCGTGCATTTGTCCTGATCGATTAGAGCCAGTATCTTCTTCGCGCCGTCGGAAATAGCGTCTACGGGGCAGGCCTTGACGCACAGTCCGCAGGCCTTGCATAACTCGGGGGCGACGACGAAGGTGGCCAGGGCCTTACAGACGCCCGCAGGACAGTTGCCGTCGACAACGTGGGCGACGTACTCGTCGCGGAAGTATCGGATCGTCGAAAGAACGGGGTTCGGCGCCGTCTGCCCCAGACCGCACAGCGACGATTCGCGAATCATCTCACCAAGTTTCACCAGGCGGTCGATGTCTTCAAGCTCGCCAGCACCCAACGTAATGCGAGTGAGTATCTCCAGCATGCGTTTCGTGCCAATGCGGCAGGGAACGCATTTTCCGCACGATTCCGATTGCACAAACTCCGTGAAGAAACGTGCAATGTCGACCATGCACGTGGTCTCGTCCATCACGATCAAACCGCCGGAGCCCATAATCGCTCCGATCTCCTGGAGCGAATCGTAGTCGATCGGATGATCCAGGAACTCAGCCGGCACGCATCCGCCGGAGGGACCTCCCATCTGGGCTGCCTTGAATTTCCGCCCGCGAAGGATCCCGCCGCCGATATCGAAGACGATCTGGCGCAGCGTCGCGCCCATGGGCACCTCGACCAGCCCGGTGTTATTGACCTTACCGGCCAGGGCGAAGATTTTTGTGCCCCTGGAGGCCTCGGTGCCCGTCGAAGCATACTCCGCAGCGCCGCGGACAATCACCAGCGGTACGTTGGCAAGCGTCTCGACGTTGTTGATGTTGGTCGGGCGATCCTGCAGACCGCTGTTGGCGGGAAACGGCGGACGTGGACGCGGCATGCCTCGCTTACCCTCGATCGATGCGATCAGGGCGGTCTCCTCTCCGCAGACAAACGCCCCGGCCCCCTGGCGGATCTCGATATCGAAATCGAAACCCGTGCCCATTATGTTTTCGCCCAACAATCCCGCCTCCCGGGCGGATTCAAGGGCAAGAATCGTATGCTCGATAGCGATGGGATACTCGGCCCGCACGTAAATATAACCCTGCGCCGCGCCGATGGCGTATGCGCCCACGATCATCCCTTCGAGAACGAGGTGCGGATCGCCCTCGAGCAGCGCGCGGTCCATGAAGGCGCCGGGATCGCCTTCGTCGGCATTACAGATTATGTATTTCTCGTCACCGGCCGCGGCGCGTGCAAACTGCCACTTCCTGCCCGTCGGGAAGCCCGCACCACCCCGTCCTCGCAGGCCGGATTCCAGCACTTCAGCAATAACTGCATCGGGAGACATCTCCGACAGCGCCTTGGCGGCACCTTGGTATGCCCCGTGTGCGACGGCGTCTTCAAGACTGGCCGGGGCGATCACGCCACAGTTCTGCAGAACCAGTTTCCTCTGGTGCTTATAGAACGCGATCTCGTCTCGCTGGGGAACGATCTGCCCGTCCTCGCTCCAGCAGAGCCTTTCAACGATTTCCCCCCCAATGACAGTCTGCGCGATAATCTCGCCGGCGTCGTCGGGCGTTACGTTCTTGTAGAAGATGCCCTTCGGGTCGATCAGCACCGCGACCGCCCCGGCACACAGACCGTGGCATCCGACGCGAACAACCCTCACGCGCCCGCCCAGATCGCGTGACGCAACTTCGGCGTCCAGCGCATCGCAGACCGCCAGGGCGCCCAGCGCACGGCAGCCTGTCGAACAGACGCGGATCACAACTTCGTCCGGTCGGGGGACCGACAGGGCCTCACGCATCCGGCCAAGATCGTCAACGGTTTCAATACGCTTCATATCACTTAACCTGATAGCTTTCTAGAATAGTCTCAACGCGTTTGGGGGTAAGTTCGCCGTAGCACTGGTCGTCTATCAGCATCGCCGGCGCCAGGAAACACGTGCCGATGCATGCGACCGTCTCGAGATAGAACAGCATGTCCGGCGTGGTCTCGCCCTCGCCTATACCAAGGATATCGCTGATCACGCCGAAGACCCTCTGTCCGCCGCGGACGTGGCACGCCGTGCCGCGGCAGCAGCGTATCGTGTGCTTTCCGTGAGGCTCGGTGTAGAACTGGGCGTAGAAGCTCACTACCCCGTAGACCCGGCTCAGCGGAATCCTCGTCCGCTCGCTCACTCCCCGAAGCGCCGCCGCCGGCAGCCAGCCCAATCGTTCCTGAACGTCCTGGAGGATGCTGATCAGGTCCGAATCGGGCCCGACGCCAAGTTCGTCGAGCACCGCCATGACTTCAGCAGGATCAACGCCCTGGTCAGTGGAAGTGTCTTCAACAGGCTCCCGCATCATCGCATAGGCCTTTCAAACGAGTAATTAAATCCGCACCGCAACCGCCGCGGGCACCAACAGGCAGAATCTAATCCACATCACATCGCTGGATTATAACCGCCCGGGCAACCGGAAGCAAATCCCCGACAACGTCGGATTCTCCACAACATCGTTTGGCATGTTAGGCGAACTATGGTTTTTCGGCGGCTCATCACCCCGGACCAGCCATTGCGATGGCGGCGATGGAGAGAAACAGAGGCAAGTCAACGATCAGGTTGATCCTGGCTTTGTTCATGATTACCTCGCAGATCGCAGACGATGCTGAAGACCTCGCCATCGAACTCGGTACTGACCTCGTGCCCGGAGTTGTTGAAGATCGCGAGCATCGGTTTATTGATCGGCAGGACCTTGGCGTAGAATCGCTTGACCCCTCGCCTCACGGCGATCCGGGTGATGTGGTCCAGGAGGAAACTGCCCATGCCCCTGGCCTGCCATTCCTCGTGAACGATGAAGGCGACCTCGGCGGCCCGGGTTTTGGGGTCCAGGAAGTACTGTGCGATGGCGACGATTGTCTCCCCGCCCGGAGCGGGCACGACGCCCACGATCGCCAACTCATTTTCGTAGTCGATGTTCGTCAGTTTCTGCACGTCCTTGTGGGGGAACGCCATCGTATGCGTGAAGTATCGCGTCTGAACGGACTGGCTGCCGAGCGAGTAGAGCATTTCCGACAACGCCGGCTCGTCGGTGGGCTTGACCGGACGGAAAAATATCTCCGTACCGTCCTTCAGCGTGTCGCGTCGCTCGAGTTCCTCGGGGTAGCGCACGTGCTCCCATGCCAGTTCGATCTGGTCTTCGTCGATGTACTGCTGGGCCTTGGCGGCCTGGATGAGATCGTTTCGAAACTTCGGATGGGCAATGCCGACCAGCGACAGCACGCGCTGGCGAATGCTCTTTCCATGGAGATACGCGATCCCGTATTCGGTGACGACATAGTGTACGTCGCCGCGCGTGGTCACGACCCCTGCGCCCTCGGTGAGATGGCTGACGATACGCGAGACCTCTCCGTTCTTTGCGGTTGACGGCATGGCGATGATGGCCTTTCCGCCCCGGCTGCGCGCGGCGCCGCGGATAAAGTCGACCTGCCCGCCGATTCCGCTGTAGAACTGGTAGCCCAGCGAATCCGAGCAGACCTGCCCGGTCAGGTCGATCTCGAGCGCCACGTTGATGCCCACCATTTTTTCGTGCTGACTGATGACGAACGGATCGTTGACGTACTCTGTCGGGCGGAAGTCAAAGAACGGGTGTTCGTCGATGTAGTCGTACAATCGCCGCGAGCCCATGCAGAAACTTGCGACGATCTTCCCGCGGTTGATGGTCTTTTTCGAGCAGGTGATCGCCCCAGCCTCGATCAGGTCGATTATCCAGTCGCCGAACATCTCGGTGTGGACGCCGAGTTCCTTTTTATCGACGAGGTACTCGGCCATCGCCTGGGGAATGCGCCCTATACCGCACTCGATCGTGCTTCCGTCCTCGACGAGTCGCGCGATGTTCTGCCCGATGCGGCGGAGCGTTTCGTCCAGTTCGATCGGCTCGACGGTTATTATCGGCTCGTCGAACGGTACGAGCATGTCAATTTTGTTGACGTGAACGAACGAGTCGCCCATCGTCCGCGGCATGTTGGCGTTGACCTGGGCGATAACGTATTTTGAATTGGCGACGGCGGACTTGACGATGTCCACCGAAACGCCCAGGCTGCACAGACCGCTCTTGTCCGGCGGAGAGACCGACACCAGCGCCACGTCGATGGGGATTCGTCCCGATTCAAACTCGCGCGGGATATCCGACAGGAAGATCGGCGTATAATCGCCAATTCCCTCGTCCAGCGCGTGGCGGACGTTATCGGCCACAAAGAAGGTGTTGGTCTTGAACCGATCGTGAAACTTATCCTCGACGTAGGGCGCCGAACCCATCGTCAGCATATGGATGATCCGCGCGTCGTAGACGTCTCGCGAATGGATCACCAGCGCGTCGACGAGGTGCTGAGGCTGACCGCAACCGGTCCCGATGAAAATATTGTTTCCGGGTTTAATGAATCGCAAAGCCTCGGCGGCGGTTCCGATCCGATCGGCAAACGTTTCTTTCCAGTCAAAGTCAGGCATGTTTGTCCTCTGTCACGTCTTTTCAACGCTGATTCGCGCGTCCACGGCAACCGGAGTTGTGCCCTCCGGACCGACCACGAACGGATTGATGTCCATCTCCCGGATTTCCGAAAACGCCGTCACCAACTGGCTTAGCCTCTGGATTCCCTCGGCGATTGCGGCGATATCCACACCCTCCTGGCCTCGCACGCCTTCGAGAAGCTGATAGGCTTTCGTGCGTGTGAGCATGTCGCGGGCCTCTTCGGCAGTGATGGGCGCCAGGTAAAAGGCGACGTCCTTCAGCACTTCGACGGTAACGCCCCCCATCCCGAACATGAGCAGCGGGCCGAAATGCGGATCGCGGTTCATCCCCAGGATTACTTCCATTCCGCCTTTGCACATTTCCTGGACCAGCACGCCGTGAATGTCGGCGCCGGGCATCTTCTTCGGTATCCGATATATCATCAGGTCGAAGGCGTCCATGACCTGCTGGGGGCTGTTGAGGGCGACCTTCACGCCGCCAACGTCGGATTTGTGGATGATGTCCGGCGACCATATCTTCATCACGACGGGGTAACCAAGCTGGTCGGCAATACCGGCGGCCTGCTCGGCAGACGTGGCGATCATACCCTTTGGAGTGACGAATCCGTATGCCTCAAGAATCTCCTTGGACTCCATCTCGGCTATCTCGCGGACGCCGCGCCGAAGGTGTCGCTCGATGATCTGCTCGACCTTGCGGCGATTCACGGGAAACAGCTTCACCACGCGCTTGGGGCGATTCCGCCACGCAACGTAGTCGCACATCACTCGAAGTGTCGTCACGGCGCTTTCGGGCGAATCGTATTGCGGAACGCCCCCGCGCCGCAAGAGCCTGGCGGCCTCGGCGATCTTCAGCCCGCCCAGGAAAGACGCCAGGATCGTTTTGTCTGGTATCTTCTTCGCCGCTCGCAGTACAGCGGCCGCCGTTTCCATGCAGTCCGTCATGGCCTGGGGGGTCAGAACCACGATTACGGCATCCACTCCAGGATCGGACAGCACAACGTCCAACGCGAACTCGTAGCGATCGTGGAGCGCGTCTCCAAGCACATCGATGGGGTTGTTCACATTAGCGGCCGAGGGGAGATTCTCCGTCAGGCGGGCGATGGTCTCGTCGGTCAGCCTGGCGAAAGTCAGGCCTTTTCGCTCGATGGCGTCGGCGGTCATTATGCCCGGTCCGCCCGCGTTCGTGATAACCGCAACTCGCCGCCCGGGCGGAAGAGGCTGGTGGACAAACGCCTGGGCGTAATCAAATTGTGTCCGGACCGAATCGCAGCGGATGATCCCCGCGCGGTCGAAAATGACTTCGTATGCGGTTTCGTTTCCAGCGAGGCTTCCGGTGTGGGACGATGCGGCCCGGGCGCCGGCGCCCGTACCGCCGGACTTGATCAGCAGGACGGGCTTGTCTTGCGATATCTTCTCCATCTGGCGGACGAACCTGTCGCCGTCGGTGATGCTTTCGAGGTATCCAGCCACTACGCTGGTCTGGTCGTCTTGTCCCAGGGCGCTCATGATCTCAAGTTCATCGACGTCGGACTTGTTGCCGATGCTGATCATCGTGCTGAACCCGATATCGTTAGCCCGAGCCATATCGAGAATCGCAATCAGCAACGCACCTGACTGCGAGACGTACCCGACCCCGCCTATCGCGGGCAGGTCCCCGCCAAAGCTGGCGTTCAACTTCCTGCCCGGAACCATGATGCCAAGGCAGTTCGGTCCGACGACGCGAATTCCGGCTCGCCGGGCAATCTGCATGACCGTGTCTTCGAGCTGTCTGCCCTCGGCGCCGATCTCCTTGAAACCGGCGGTGATGACGATCGCCGCCTTGACGCCCACCGCGGCGCACTCCTTCATCACCGAAGCGACGAACTTCGGCGGTACGACGATCACGACGAGGTCGGGCACGGTCCCGATCGACTTCAGATCCGGATGACAGGGCAGGCCTTCGACCTCTTCGGCGTTGGGATTGACCGGAAAGATTTTCCCGGGAAACCCGCCGCTGACCAGGCCGACGACGATTTCGCGTCCGACCTTGCCTTTTTGACGCGAGGCGCCGACTACGGCTACGGATTTGGGATCGAAGAACAAATCTAAGCTCATGACGTTAGTCCAATAAGGGGAAACACGTTTCCCGTGATCTTTTCGATGACTGCGTCCAGGGCGGGAACGATGGCTCTGCGCAGACCATCGTCTGGCGCCAGTATACGGTCTCGCAGCCCGCCTTTCCAGTCGAGGCTCTCGAGCATGACGCCGCCCATTCCGATTGACAGGTCGTCGGTCTCGCCGGTCTCGCCGATCAGCACGCTCCACGCCAGCGCCCATCCGCGAACGGAGTTTTCGGCATGATATCCCCCGCCCCCTACGGTAAGGACCGGCAGGGAGAAGTCCAGCACCCGCCCGACAGCGTCGGCATAGGCGTTATTGGTCAGCCGGAGATCGGTCAGCGGATCGCCCGCGAGACAGTCCATGCCCAACTCGAGCACAATAACGTCCGGCGCGAACTTCTCGATCACCGGTATCGCAACAGCCCCGAAGACCCGGGCGAACATCTCGTCGTCCGTCCCGGGCGGGAGCGGGACGTTTACGCTGCACCCCCGCCCGGCGCCGAGGCCCACTTCTTCGACGGCGCCTGTACCGGGGAAAAAACCCCGACCGTACTCGTGGAATGACATGGTCAGGACGTCCGAGCGTTCGTAGAACGCATCCTGAACGCCGTCGCAATGATGGGCGTCGATATCCAGCACGAGCACCCGCCTGCCCGCATCCGCCAGGGACATGCATGCCAGCACCACATCGTTGATATAGCAGAACCCCGCCGCCTGCGACGCATGAGCGTGGTGATATCCGCCCGACGGGTTGAACGCCACGTCCACCTCGCCGGCGAGGACCAGCTCGGCGCCTCGCAAGCTCGCACCGGCCGCCAACGCCGCGTACTCGTACATGCCCAGGAAGACCGGCGTATCCGGCGTCCCCAATCCGGCGTAGAACGCGTCGATATCACAATGTCCCTGAGAAGCCCGTTGGAGAGCATCGAGGTATTCGCCCGTGTGAAACAGTTCCAGCACCGACCTGTCGGCCGGAGCGGGGACGACGACTCGACGGTCCGGCCCGCCCAGGAGGCCCATCGATGTCAACTTCTTCAGCAGCGCCGCGGCACGCTCGGTTTTGAACGGGCACTCGGGCGGATAGTGATATTTCTCCAACTCGCTGGAATGGATGAATGCTGCTCTGGTCATCGTTTACGTGTCTTCTCCGCCAATCAATCTAACCGGGCGGCGCAGAGTAATTCAGGCCCGCGACCGCCGCGGCCTGTACAATGATTCTATCGCTGTCTCCAGACGAACTCAACACGCTCTTCGGTTCCACGAAAGTAGAGGATTGAAAGGAGATAGCAGACCGGCCACGGCGGCGGCCTCAACCTCATATCCGCAGTCCCTCAGGATCCTCTGACAGCCCTTGCGGATTGCCTCTTCATCACCAACGACCGGAATTCTTCGTGCCTCTACCATGATACACCCGAATTATTCGTTGTTCCGTATGCCTTGGTCTTGAGGGAATTCTCTTCCCTGCGCAGATATCATTGCCCTTTGTTCTCCACAGCGATGCTAGTACGAAGCCATCTCTCGCACGATGTGTTCAGCAAGCGCTTCGGTGGTCCGATCGTCATAGCCCGCGTACCTGCCGTCATCTGAATCCGCTTG
>JADHXQ010000058.1 GCA_016782885.1 Phycisphaerae bacterium
CGTACATGATGATCACCGCATGCCGCTGATGCAGGCCCATGTCGATCAGGCGGTGATGGATATGCTTGCGGTCGGCGCCGAACATCGATCGACGCTCCAACGCCCGGCGCAACATGCTGAACAGCGTGTCGAAAATCGGCAGCCCCAACGCCACCGCCGGTAAGGCCAATCCCACCAGCGCCGCGGATTTCGTCGCACACATAACGCTTGCCGCCGACAGGAAATAACCCAAAAACATACTACCGCAATCGCCCAGGAATATCTTTGCCGGATTAAAATTGAAAAACAGGAAACCCGTCAGGCTGCCCAGCATCGCCGTCATCAATACCATCATCGTGACGTTGCGGGTATGGATCGCGAACACCAGCATCACTCCGCATGCTATCAGCGATATACCCGCGGCCAGACCGTCCAGACCGTCGATCAGGTTCACCGCATTGGTCACCGAAACCACCCAGAGAATCGTCAGAGGCCAGGACCACCAACCGAACTCTATTATCCTGTCCTCGCTAAGCCCAATAGAATCGATCCGGATACCCATCGAGCACGCGATTGCCGCGGCCGTTATCTGCGCAACGAGTTTCGTACGCACACCCATACCCACCATGTCGTCGACCAGACCGACCGCAAACACAATACCACCCGTAACCAACAACGCTAAAAGGTGAACCTGGCGCACGGGACCGTCCGGATCGGCCAGATTTCGCGCAAAGGCGGTGTCGAAAAACTGAAGCACCACCACCGGAATCACCAAAGCCGCAAAAACCGCCACGCCCCCCAACCGTGGTACGGCCACCGAATGGACCCTGCGCGTACCCGGGCGGTCAAGCACTCGCCACGAACGCGCAGCGCGAACCATCAGCGGCGTCGCGATCAGCGCCAACAACATCGCCCCGGCATAGGTTGCCACATAAACTATCATCACTACCCGCCAATACATAAACCCCACCACCACAGACCGGGGCCAACAATGGCTTGATACCATATCGATGACAATTATTCAAGAAAAGCACGTCAGTCGACAGTTCCCGGTCCGATCCGGCGACATCTGGATGGGACAAGGCTTAACGGCAGGCGCCTGGTTTCAGGTGCTGGTTTTACGGCGACGACAATCCCGGCGCCTGCCGCGAAGAACCCCGATTTCGCTGATGTGCTTCGCGGCAGGCATCGGAACACATCGGGAGTGGAACGCTTTGCCCAGACCTTCGACCTTTGCGAACATGGTTAATCTCTTGGCAGCAAGGCCAGGGAAATGCGGTGTTTCGCCGGGATATGGTGTCGAAAAATTTTATAGGGTATTTACCTTATTTTTCTTGAATGAATGCGTCCAGATATGATACAGTGTGCCGCCATAGCCAGGTAATGCATGGGTTTTTACTAGTTTTATCAGAGGTAAGATCATGGCTTCACGAATAGAGAGATTTGAAGAATTGGCTAGAGTATTCCACTCGCTTGGCGACAAGACCAGGCTCAGCATTATGATGTTGCTGACCGAAGGCGAGATGAACGTGACAACCCTCTGCAACAAGCTCAAGCTTCCGCAGTCCAGTGTCTCGCATCATCTCAGCCTGCTGCGTATCGGCGGTTTGGTAAAGACCAGACGCGACGGGAAACAGATCTTCTATTCCCAGGCTGATCTGTCCAAACATCGTCTGGGCCGCAAGTCTGAACTGAGCGCAGCGGGCAGTAACGCCGCCAAGTTCGGACCGGCGGAGTTGGCTTTCCCCACAAAGTAAGCTACCCCCCGCGATAAATTACCCGATCCCTTTCGGCCCGGGCTCTCCCAACCGGGCTGAAAGATCCCGCGTAAGGCTTGGCCTCCCACGTCAGGTGTTCTTTTGCGCGTACGGTTTTGAGTTTTTCAAATAGTTCTTCGGCAACCGACAGAGCGTAACTTTCCCGGGTCCCGCCAAGGGCTCATGTCATTCCTCGGAGTCATCCGCGGATTCATGCAGGTCCACCATGCGCTTGACGAATCTGTCGATCGACCCGCACTTGATAAATCTGCAGACGGGCGGAAAGAAAGAAAGTGGTATCGCCAGCAAGGCAAGCCAGGATATCTTCGGTGAACCCTCGGCGAACTTCAGGGCGTCCTTGAACATCCGCCTGGCGTCTCCCGGCGCCTGATCGATATACAACCAGCCAAGACCGAAACTGAAGTACGCCATCGACCTGTTCAGGCGGGAGAGGGCTATCCAGCGTTTTTCGAGGTGCTTGCGCAGCGCACATTCGATCGGGCGCATCTTCCCGGCGCCACCCGAAACGTTGCTTCCGTGAACGCGGTAGCTGCCGAAATCTTTCGGAATCCGCGTCACGCGGTGTCCGCGAGCGATCCTCAACCACAGGTCCCAGTCCTCCGACGATACCATCTCGGGGTTTTCGTCGAACAGACCGACCCTGTCGAGAATCTCACGCCTGACCATCACCGACGAACAGAAGACAAAATTGCGGTCAAGCAGCCAATTGTAGCTGAAGCCCGAAATGACATCGCCGGAAAGTTCGCCCGCCGTGCTGAAAGGTTCGTCGTCCCGCCTGGTCACCAGGGATCCGCAGACCAGGGCGACGTTCGGATTCGCCCTCAGGTACTCCAACTGTGTCTCGATCTTGTCGGGGGTCCACGTATCGTCCGAATCGAGGAAGGCGATGAATTCACCACGGGCGGTCTTCAGGGCGACGTTTCGTGAAGCCGCGATGACCCCGTTGTTCGAGAACTTGATATACTCGATCCTCGGATCGTTAAACCCTCGGACGATGCTCTCTGTGTCGTCGGCGGAGTAGTTGTCGACTACTATCAGTTCGAAGTCCCCATACGTCTGCGCCAAGACAGACTGTATCGCCTCACCGATAAACGCGGCGTGATTGTAGGTCGGCATGACCACGGAAACGACCGGATGTTGCGGGTTGTCAGAGACCATCACACAAGCGTCAGACAGAGTTCCAGGGTGCCCCTGATCTCTGCGTCCATATCTCCAGTCAGAGTAAAACCGGTTTCCAGGAGCTTTGTAATATCGTACCTGACCGGCTCGAAGACCCCGCCGTCATCGCTGTCGGGAGCGGTCTCGATTACCGGTCTGGGCCGGGAAAGCGCCTCGGCGTATACGCCCGCCACCCTGTCGGCCACCTGGAGTATCGACATCGAACAGTTACCGCCGAGATTGTACAGCCCGTCGCCCCACTTGTCCCCGGCGCCCAGGAAATGCGCCACCCCGCGCGCCACATCGCCCAGTGCGATGAAGTCCCGATGCTGCCGACCCGAAGATGCCAGGACGATCTTCCCGGTCGTCACCGCCTGTCTGCAGAGGTCGTTGAACACCAGCGTCCAGCGATTCACGCGGGTGTCCATCGGATACCCATACGCATTGGAGAGCCTGAGAACCAGCGTCTGCATGTCCCGGCAGCGGGCGAAGTACCTTACGTAATCCTCAGCCGCCCTGTGGGTTATCGCGTAAGGATGGCAGGGTCGGGTCGGAGAGTCTTCGTTTATCACTCCCGGGGCGGTGGTCCCGTACACGTGGAAGGTCGAGAAGTAGATGAACCTCTTGACGCCCCTCCCCGAGGCGGCACGCAGCAGATTAAAAGTGCCACCGGCGTTGACGTCGATCGCCAACTCGGGGTTCTTCATCGAGTCGATCTCGTTTATCGCCGCCAGGTGGACCACGGCGTCGAAGTCGCAGGCCTCCAGGCAGGCGGCGATCGACTTGTCGTCCAGTACGTCCATTCGGAGGATATTGAAATTCCCGGCCCAGGCCGGCAGCGGTTGGGATTCCAGCGCTGTCAGGTAGGCTTTCGCGTCTGGGCGGGCGGTCTTCAGGTGGTCGGCGATGCGCCCCCCGAGATAGCCCGTTCCGCCTGTGATGAGTATGTTCATTTCGACTGGATGTCCCATGTGTAGGGGATGGACTGATCGGACAGATCGGCGACCTGGACCTCTTGGGGATCGTGCGGGATATCGGTGCAGTTTGCCAGCATCGCCGATTCCCCGCCGACGTTTCCCAGCGAGTACCACACCAGCGGCGGTATTCTCAGCAGGCAGTATCGCCGCGTGCCGATCTCGAATTCCTGCGTGAGGCCGGTGGTGGGCGAATCCGGCCTGTCATCGTATATCACGACCCGGACATTTCCGACCGGGACGGCGAAATGCTGGGTCATCCGCAGGTGTTTCTTCCATCCCTTCACCACCCCTGGATTGACGGTCGAAAAGTAGACCTCCCCGAACTGCTCGAAGAACGGTGCATCCGACCTGAGCATGTGCATAACCGTTCCTCGCTGGTCCGCAAACTTCTTGAGTTCCTTGAGCAAGACGCCTTCGATCATCAGTTATCCCTCAATACCGCGTTCTAAGTCGCCCATGGCAGGGAAGCCTCGGCGGCCTGGTCGGTGTATTCGGAGATCTGTCCGGAACTGAGCTCAAACATGTCCGCATCGCCGTCGTAGTAGGCCTTGTACCAACTCGCGGTCATTTCCACTGTCTGCGCGAAAGACAGCACCTTGTGCCACTGGAGTACTGATTCGGCCTTGTCGCAATTGAGCTTCAGTAGCATCGCCTCGGCCTTACCGTCCGCCCCGCCGGATGCCATCTCCACGCGTCTGCCGGGCCAAGTTTGCGTGAATTCGCGGATCAGTTGCCCCACGCTTCTCTCCGCTTCGTGTGACGGTCCAAAGTTAAAAGATTCGTTGACGACACCGTCGCCCTCGTCCAGAAGCGATGCCGCCAGGCACAGATAACCGCTGAGCGGTTCCAGCACGTGCTGCCAGGGACGGGTGGCCGACGGACTGCGTATCTCCAGGACCTCGTCTCTCGAAAAGGCCCTGACGCAGTCGGGAACAATGCGGTCCGCCGCCCAGTCGCCGCCGCCGATGACGTTCCCGGCCCGGGCGGTGGCGACCCTGGGCGTTTCGGACGGATCGAAGAACGATTCCATGTAGGCGCGGGCTGCGATTTCAGCGCAGGCCTTCGAGGCGCTGTAGCAGTCCTTTCCTCCCAGCGCGTCGGACTCCCTGTATCCCCATACCCATTCGTTGTTGTGGTAGCACTTGTCGGAGGTGACCATCACGGCCGCGCGAACCGAATTGCAATTGCGGATGCATTCCAGAACGTTAACCGTTCCCAGCAGGTTCGTATGGAAAGTTTCCTGGGGGATATCGTAAGACAGGCGCGTCAGCGCCTGGGCGGCAAGATGAAAGACCACTTCCGGTTCGAAGCTTTCGAAAATATCCTCCAGTTGCCCGAGGTCCCTGACGTCGCCAACGTAATGCACCATGCGATCGGCCAGGCCGAGGGTCTCGAAGTTCGACGGTTGGGTGGGGATGTCGATCGAATAACCTCCCGCGCGGGCGCCGAGATTCATCAACCACAAACTCAACCACGAGCCCTTGAACCCGGTGTGCCCGGTGACCAGGATCCGCTTGTCCTTAAACGCGCTGCTGATGGAGAGGATATCGCCCATAGATCAGTCGTCCCAGACCTTCCACGAGGCTCGGTTGGTTTCCCACAGGTCGTTAAGGTACTTGTGGTCGCGGTACGTATCCATACACTGCCAGAAACCCGGATGGTTGAACACCTTCAACTGCCCGTCTTCAGCCAGTTTCCGCATGGGCTCCCTCTCCAGGATGCAGTCTTCATCTTCGCTGAGGTACTCGAAAAACCTGCGGTCGAACACGAAGTATCCGCCGCTTATCGAGTTTACGTCATCACCGGGCTTCTCGTTGAACGAGATCACCTGGTCGCCCCTGATCAGCAGTTCACCGTATCGCGAAGGAGGGCAGACGCCGGTGACCGTTCCGATGCACCCGTGCCCCTGGTGGAAATCGACCAGTTTGCGGATATCCAGATCGGTGACGCCGTCCCCGTAGGTCAGGAGGAAAGTGTCGGAATCGATGAACTTCTCGATTCGCTTCACGCGCGCCCCGGTCATTGAGTGCAGGCCCGTATCCACGAGCGTCACTTTCCAGTTCTTCTCGGCGTGTTTGGGGTACATGTCGATGCGCCCGGCGCTCATATCGATCGTAAAGTCGCCCGTGAGCATCTCGTAGTTGTAGAAGAACTCCTTGATAACCTGCCCTTTGTAGCCAAGGCAGAGGACGAAGTCGTCGAAACCGCAATGGGCATAGGTCTTCATGATATGCCACAGGATCGGCATCCCGCCTATCTCGACCATCGGCTTGGGTTTGACTTCCGTTTCTTCCCTGAGCCGCGTGCCCTGACCGCCGCAGAGTACTACCACCTTCATTATTTCACCTTGGAGGCAAGTTGGCGCCCCGCCGCCGGCGAGCCCGGCGATTCGGGACAAATCATATATCGCTCGATTATAGCCCTGAGTTTCCCGATCGTACAGATGCACGAATAGAATTCTTCAAAAGTCCGTCAGTCCTGCATGTCGCTCCAGGTCTCCAACAGTTCGCCACGGCGTTGGGCACAGGGGCGGCAGTGATCGCTGTTGGGAGCGTGGGCCGCCCGCAGTCGAGTCATTTTTTCGCCAATCCACGCCTGCTGTATCGAGATATCCCCGAATCGCCCCAAGGGAAACTCCTCGGCAATGTCGAAACTGCAGGGCAGGATCACGCCTTCGGCGGATATCATGATCCGCTGCCACAGTCTCGAACAGTCCCAACTGCATATATGATCGACCCCGCGGTCACCGACAGAAGGCGACGACAGCGCGACCGCATCGGCCCAGTGGCTCCAGAGAGCGACAAGATCGTCGGCTTTGTCCCTGTCCCGGCAGGTGAGCTTGCCGACCACCCTCAGCGTCGGCTGGGGGCGACCCGCCACGGACTTGCGTTTGCGTATCTCGGCCAGCACTTCGAACGGGATGTCGTTCTCGTCAAGCGTGTCGAGGTAGATGTTCAGCACGTCGAGGCGATTGTCGACCATGGCGTCGAGCGTGGCGGGGTCAAGGGATCCCATGTGCGACAAGGCGATCGAGGAAATGGTCTCGATGCATCCGGCATGGCGGACCATATCGAGCATTCGCCCAAACTCGTCGTGGTCGGCGGCGCAGCCTCTGACGCCGAGTTTGATCGCCGTCGGGTCGGGAATCGTCGCGTACTGATCGATTATCTTTTCGAACAGGGACATTTCCATGAGCACCGTCCCGTCGGACCTTGGCGACTGGAAGTAGTCGTCTATCCGCGCGTCGCGATGGGCCTCGATAGGATTGTGAACCAGTTCGATATCGATGTTCAGCGGCCATTGGCCGACTATGTTGTGGGCGGGGTACTGGCACCAGCGGCTTCGATAGAGCATGTAATCGCTTTCGCCGCGCGCAGAGGTGACGTTGAATATGTCCTGCCATTCCAGTGTGACCGCGGACTCGCGGGTGGAGCGCTCCATCGTGATTACGCTGGGCGGTACGGGGCAGATTGGCGATTTCCCGTCGACAAAATGCTCTATTTCCCGGGCCGCATCGAGTTCCATCAGGTATCGCGCTTCGGTCGAGCAGGATCCGCTGTGCGCGGTGAGAACTACGTTGTCGAGATCCTGCAGCGGTCCGGAGTACGGTTCGGTTTCGTAGACGTCTACCGCGGCACTGGCGAGTTGCCCGCCTGCCAGCGCCTCACACAGCGCCGCCTCATCTACGATTCCGCCCCGGGAAGTGTTTATCAGGCAGGCGGTCGGTTTCATCATGCCGATTTCGTCGGCGGTTATCAGGCCGACGGTCAACGGTGTCCGCGGGATGTGCAGCGATATGATGTCCGATTCCCTGTAAACCAGATCCTTGGAGCCCAGTTCGACGCCGAGGCGGCTGGCCATCTCCTGGTCGGGCGCCAGGTCGTTAACAAGCACCCTGCATCCGAAGCCCCGCAGGATTTTCGCCACGCGCTGTCCGACGCGCCCGAAACCTATCAGGCCGACCGTCTTGCCCATGATCTCGAAACCGATGATCCGCCGCCACGCCCCTGACTTGACGCCCGTATGTATGTTGACTATTGAGCGGGCGAGGTTCAGCATTTGGGCGATGGTCAGTTCGGCCACAGCCTGCGAGACCGCTTCGGGCGTGTAGGTCAGCACGATGCCCCGCAGGTTGACCTCGTCGAAGTCTATGTTGTCCAGGCCGATTCCGACGCGGGCGATGATCTTCAGCCCCGGCGCGCAATCGAGCACCGCCGCGTCGATTATCTCCGTACCGGCGATGAGCCCGTCCTTACCGCCCAGGTGCTCGCGCAGTTCGTCCGGAGTTATCTTCCGCCCGTAGGCGTTCAGTTCGAGGCTTATATCGCTTCGATCGAGTATATCCAGCGGTTCGGAATTAACCGAACCGAACGGATGGGTCGAGACGAAAACCTTGAACTTATCGCTGCTCTGTTCTTCCTGGGTCATGGGCTTACCAGTCAACGTACCTGTCCGACCAAGTGTGGTCTCTCTTCAGTATCAATCCGTAGAAGCCTTCAAAATCGAACTTCTTCCAGTGTCCCCTGGTAATCCTCAGCCAGGACCATCGGGGATACTGGCGATATATTCTCTCGCTATGCACGTCCCATCCCGAATGCCTCGCCAGCAGCTTGAGGTCTTCGGGGCAGAACTCGAAGATATGCGTGTTCTCGGCGTAGGCCTGCCCGGGCTTGGTGCCCCTGACGTATCGCAGCCCGGCGCGCGTACCGGCGACATAAGGCACGGTAATCAGCAGGTATTTCGCCTCGGTCTTGTCGGAGAGGTCCTTGAGGAAATGGCATGGATCCATCATGTGTTCGAGCGTTTCAAAGCACAGGAAGACGTCCGTCTTGATGTTGTAGTCTTCGAGTTCTTCGGCCCGCGAGCATATGGCGTCGAGCCCTTTGGCCTGGACGCGGTCGATCGCGGCCTGTTCGAGATTCACGCTGAGAGACTTGACGTTTTTGTCGGGATACAGGGCGTTGATGTACTGCAGATGCGTCCCGCAGGAATCGCCGATGTCAACTATTACCGGACTGTCGAACTCGCCTATCACCTCGTCGACGAGAGAAATCTGAAACGCGTGCTGGTTTCTGACCTTCTGCAGGACGAACGGGGAGTCTATCGGGGTGTGCGTGTACTGATCGCTGATATCAGGGACGATCGCGGCGAGCTTTTCGCCCAGGGCGCTGAGCCCCTGCTGCTGCGCCGCTTTACGCAGCGAAGCGGTCAGCACTTTGAGGCGCAAGCCTCTGGCGCCCGGAATGTTTGCGAGGCATTTTCTCAACATTGCTGTCGTTGACGATATCGATCTACTCGCCGCCGGCGATAGTTATGATCTCACTGGTCACAAAACCGTTGACGTCGCTGGCGAGATAGAAAACGGCGTCGGCTACGTCCTGGGGGGTTCCCATTTTCTTCAACGGGATCATGGCGACACGCTTTTTCATGTCCTTGGGAAACTTGCGGTGGAAATCCGTGTCGATAACGCCCGGACGGACCGTGTTGACCAGTATATTGTGCGGGGCGCCTTCCCTGGCGAGCGTTTTGGTCAGTGCTTCGAGCCCGCGTTTGGCGCAGCCGTAATGCACAGAGGACCCCGACCCGCCGTACTTGGCGGCGATGGAACTGATGTTCACGATTCTCCCGAATTTCCTCCGCTTCATCCCGTCAAAGACGCATCCGGACAGGAGTATCGGCGTCGAGAGATTCACCATTAGCGCCGCCGAAAGGTCTTCGAGTTGGAGTTCGGTGAAGTGTTTGGCCGCCAGGTATCCGCCGGCATTGTTGATGAGGCTGTCGATCCGCAGTTCCGCGGCCTGTGCGATAAAGCGATTCACCTGCCTCTTCGACGAGAAATCCGCCTTGATCAGCGAGAAATCGACGCCGTGGGCGGTGATGCATGCTTTCAGTTGGCGGGCTTTGTCTCCGCTGATGCAGTCGTGCCCCACCACGTTCCATCCGTTTTGCGCGAACGTGACCGCGACGGCCCGCCCGATGCCGCCGGTGCAACCGGTCACCAGCACGGTCCGTCTCGGCGTCTTGTTTTTCGCGGAACTGTTCATTCAGTCTGCCATCTCCCATACATCCGAGCGCAAGTATCACTTCATACAGGTGGCCTGTCAACGATTTGCATATCCCCGCTAGAGGTCGAACAATCGGATGAACCGCTCTTCGGTCGCTTCGGTGAAGAACATATCTCGCAGCTCGCCCGCCATCGCCACAATCTCATCGGGATGCTCTTGCCTGTAGCTGCTCAGGCGGTCGGCGGCGCCGGCGAGGTCCCCGGGATTGAATATCAGGTCCCACAGCTTGCCCTTTCCGTAGGCGGGCATCGGATGAAACGTGAGGCCCGCATTCTTGCCCACGATGATCACCGAGCAGCCCATGACCGCCGCTTCCAGCGCCGTACCGGACCCCGCGGTGATCACAATCCGCGAGTCGGCACATATCGCCGACAGATGGTCTTCCGTCTGCCTCCATGTTTCAGGATAGTCGAACGGTTGCAGAAGCTCGTGATTCGGATGCAGCTTGAGGCGCACCGAGTCGCTGGGATCGTATTCGGCGACACCGGCGATAATGGTCCTGGAGTGGACCATGTCGTACGGCAGGAGAACCGCCAGTCCGCGCCTGCCGGCGACGGACTTTTCGTCGAGGCGGATATCGAAGAGATAGTTATACCGCGGCGATACGCCCAATTGCATGTTGAGATTTGAATCTTCCAGATAATGTTTGCCCGAGACCAGGATCACATCGGGCAGGACGCCGCGCGCCGCTTCTTCTTCCAGGGGGTACAGGTTCCGCCACAGAAACGGTTTCGTGAAGAACTGGCAGCCGTATATCGTCGCTTCACAGCCGGAGTCCCGAACGCCCCGGTAGAGCAGTTTGTCTATTACCTGGTTCTCACACCACGCAATCACCTTCAACTTGCGATCGGTAAGGGTCCCGAGCCTCAGCCCGGCCAGATACCGGATGTAGTTCAGCAACTGGGGCCTGTCCAGGGCATCGATGAGTTCCCGGCGAAACAGTTGATCGAATCGACCGAACGACTTCCTCGCCAACCGCAGAGTAGCAAACGGATAGACCAGGACAAACCGGAGCAATGCAAGCCATTGCCGCATTGACAGGAGTTCAAACTCCGTCAGAAAATTGCGCCCGTCCCTCGCCAGAATGTTGTATGTCGCCAGTCGCCGCCAGAGATTCCGGGGGTTGTACGCCTCGAGAAAACACAGGACCGCCGACTGCCTGCCCCGCCCGGCCAGGATGTCGTGGAGCGAGCCGAAAAACGCGTCTTCGAATTTTCCGTGTTGGTATATCCTGTCTACTACGGTGTACGTATCAACCACGATAAGATCTTCGTCTTTGTCGGCCTTTCGCCGGCGGTACCTCAGTTTTGAAAGGGCAAAGGTCAGATAGCACAAACCGAGAAACAGCAGGCACGCGAAGGAGCGGACAAAGTACAGGACGAGTTTTCGGGCAATGGCCCATCGCCCGACACCCGGCGCCTGGTCCCGCGATTCTTCGACCGCATGCAGCAAGAATGGAGATAAAAACGGATTCCGGGAGACAGCGGGACTGCAGATCAGTGACGTGTCGCGATATGCGGACGCAATGACCCCGGACAGATACTTGTCAAGCTCCACTGCCGTCTGCATGGTCGAGTTATGTAAAGTATGCGGCAATATAAATCTCGCGCAACTCCTCGAACGCCTTTTGGGCTTCTTCGTCGCGGCCTTCGGCGATCTGGATTCCGGGCCAGTATTCTTCCGGGAGGCGGGCGTACAGGGCAAAGGTCTTGCGGAGTCCGTCAATCTCCCGGCGGGGAAGCTGGGGCATATCCAGCCCGGTATCCATGGTCAGGTTGTGGACCGTTCGCGAGGGGGCGATCAACCCTTCCTTAACGCAGAGGTCATACAGCACGGTCCCGTGAAAAGGTGCAAAGACGTATGCGTTGGTCGTGTCGAACGTCAGTTGGCGATTCAGGCGAATCGTGTCGAAGACCAGTTCCCGCGTCTCGCCGGGAAATCCGATGATGTTGTTGACGCTCAGGGGGATTTTGGCCTGGGCGATCGCGTCGCACGCTTCGATGATTATCTCGTTGGTCGTGTTCTTGTGGAGCACCTTCTTGCGGAATTCGGCGTTTCCGTGCTCGATCCCCATGGACATGCGATGGCATCCGACTTCTTTCAGGGCGGCCATACGCTCGAGCGTTACGGTCTCCGGGCGCGTTTGCATCCAGAACGGCAGGCGGAACTCGCTGTAGATTTCTATGAACTCATCGAACTCCGCCTCCGTCATCGACAGAAACGTGTCCGAAGGAAAATAGACGTATTCGGGCTCGTAAAGGCGCGACAGCTCGCGAAGCTCGTCGCGGATTACGGGCAGGGACTTCTTTCGGAAGAAATTGCCCGCGTTATGATCGCGATACAGCTTCGTTTGCGATGGGGAATTACAGTACGTACATTGGAAAGGACATCCCCGGTTCGTTTCCACGGGAACCGTGCGATATACCTTGCCCGCCATCGGGCGAAAAAGGCGTTCGGGCTCGAACAGGCTGTAGTCGGGTATCGGAAGTTCGTCGAGTTGGACTACCGGTCGGATCGCCGTTGCAGTCGTCTCGCCTTCCGCCTTGATCCGGAGATTATCAATACCGGAAATGTCCCGCCCATCCCGCATCCTCTCGCACAGTTCCAGCAAAGCCCCTTCGCCTTCGCCGATACAAACGATGTCGACCGCCGGATGCGAGAGCACCTGCTCGGGCGCAAATGTGGGGAACACGCCGCCTGCAATCACGGGAATGTCATAGTCCGCGATCGCGTCAAGCAGCCTTACCGCCTGATCGAACGTCGGCTCGAGAATGGAGATCGAGATCAGGTCCGGGGCGAACGTTTCGATGGTGTTGCGAAGGTCTTCAAAGAGATCCGTCTGTTTCAGTGAAACATTCCGTTCGGCGAAGTCAAAGTGGCGGACCTGGAGATTGGTCTCTTTGGCCTTGTCGGAAGTCTGGGAAAACGTGGGATAGTAGGTGGTGTCAAACAGTTCCAGTTCGAATCCGGCCCGTTTCAAAATGGCAGTAAAGATGCCGATGGAAACCGGCGGCGGGTTGAGCATCATCTCATTGGGGTAGACCAGCAGGATTTTCATCTGTGTCGCCTCTTTCCCTTCGAACGACAGATGGGGATTACAGGGATTATAGGATTACATGGATTAACGGCGCGGATTTTGTAACAGCAACGACTTGGCCTTCGCACTTGTCGTTACCAAGACCTTGTCGTTAATCCATGTAATCCGTCAATCCATGTAATCCCCATCTGGTTTTCGCACTGTTCAATCTTTCTTGGGAATCACTTAGTAACCCTGCTTCTTGAGCCAGTATTCAACCTGCGGGACCTGCCACTCGTAGTCCACGTCGAGTCCGCCCCATTGTTCGAGCGGATAGATCTTCTGGCCCATCCATTTTTGCGGGAGCATTCCGTATTCGAGGTCTTCCAGGCATCTCGGACGGACGATGGAGACCCCCATGTCCGCAAACCACACGTCGCCCTGCGAGTCGCGGTCGCAGTTCATTGTCTTGGGGTCGCCAAATGTTTCGAACGGCACGAAAGGCTGCAGCAAACCGTCGCCCCCGACCTTCCGCGCCCGCAGCGGGCTCCACATGTTATACCGCGACACGCTGACGGCTGAATCGTATTCGGGGTTCTCCAGCATCACCTTTATGCCCCGCGCGATAATATCCGGTTCGATTGCGGCTGCGTTGCACATCAGCAGGGCCACCAACTCGATCTCGGCGCCGGGGTTTCGCTCTTTTGCTACTTCGTGAGCATGCACGTATACGTGTTCCCCCAGCGCCTCGCCGGTGCAGAGTTCCTCCGGACGGACGATCACCTCAACGCCGACCTCCCTTGCCAGTTCCATCAGCCGCTCGTCGTCCGTGCTCAGGTACGTCTTGTCGACGGCGGGGCAGTCGATGGCGGCTCGCATCGGGTAGTAAGCCATCGGGCGCCCGAGAATCGGGTAGAGATTCTTTCCGGGAAAGCCCAGGGATTTCTTTCGCCCCATCAGCAGCGCAACGATCATTTAAGTCTTCTCCGCTTCCATAAGTTTGAGTATTTCCGAGTCCCTGAGGTAGCACCCGTCACAAACCTTGACCAGGTGCCCGAGGCCTTTGCGATGGGTCCGGCGAAGTTCGTTGGACTGCTCGCTGCCCCATGCCTTCTTTATCGATATTTCGTTGACATTGCCCAGCGCCAGACCGCCTTCGTCGTCGTGGTTGCAGGGCATGATGGTTCCATCCCACCATATGCCCATTCGCTGCCAAAGCTGCGGACAGGCCCACGGGTATGTCAGACCGCGTTTCTTGGCCTTCATTTCCTTGAAGTCGAGCATGCCGACCTCGTCGACTCGCGGGGACCAGAATTCCTTGTATTGCTCGAAGCTGTCGACCAGTTCGGGCAGGAGCACGGTCTGCACGCGCACGCGCGGGTGGTCGGCGCCGAGGCGGGTCTTCAGCGACTGCATGGCCTCGATGTTCGCCAGGACCGTCTCAAACACCGCCCCGACGCGGTGGCGCTCGTAGACTTCCTTTGTGAAGCCCTCGAACGATATTGAAATTCGATCCAGTCCGGCGTCGATGAGTTTCTCGGAGACCTCTTCGGTCATCAGCATGGCGTTGGTGTTGAAGTAGACGTCGACCAATCCCTTGTCCTTGGCGTACGCGACGAAGCGGACAATCTCCGGATGCAACAGGGGCTCGCCGCGGATGTTGAACTTGACCCCGCAGAGATCGTTGTCGGCGCCCTCGTCCACGATTTTCCTGAGCGTCTCGAAAGGCATGAAGCCTTTGGCGATCTCGCCGGCGCGATAGGTAGTGGCGCAGAAGGGGCATTTCAGATTGCACGCGCTGGTCACTTCAACGTCGATGAACAGCGGGAATTCGCCGACGTGGAAGCTCTCAGGCCACTGCTTCCACTTGCGGCGATACTCTTTGAAACGCTCATCATCCCTTTCGAGGATATTCTCACCGGAGACGTGGTGGAAATTCGCGTTCACTTCGATAATGACATTTTCGTCCGGCATCGTTTGGCTCACAGTGCGGTCAGTTCGCTATTGTCGCTTGTGGAATAACGGTATCTTGTTTCGCAGGCGAATCACTTCATCCTTGCTCAGGCCAGCCAAGGCGGGTTTGCAGTATATAACCGCCAGGACGAAAACCGAATAGGCAATTCCCGTCAGTATCATTCTAAACATCGCCCACCAGCCCGCCGGGGGCTCGCTGAGCACCTGCCCGCCCTTGAAAACCCAAAGCGCACCGGCCAGACCGCCGATCATAAGCATCTGATGGAACAGCAATTTACGGAAAGAGGCGCCAAGGTATCGGCAGTTGAAGAACGCCAGGGCATTTACGGCGGCGAACTGGACGGCCAGTTTCTTGGTCGCCAGCCCCACCGCGCCGAGCTGCAGGCCCGGGACAAAATAATCGCCCGGCGCGACCAGTATGTAGCTGATCGGCAGGCCGGCAACCATGAACACCAGCAGGATGTTGCGGTACGACTTTGTCCGCTCGGTTGAAAAGTAGACCGACGAATTCAACTGCCCGTATACGGCGATGATGGGAGACAGCGCCATCAGGAAGAACGGCCAGGAGGCGCCGCGATACCCCTCGCCGCCAAACACATAAATGATTTCGTTGGAATGGAAGGCGAAGAATACGGCCAGACAGGCGACAAGAAAATAGATCATGCGGAGGTATCGATTGTACAGTGTCCGCATAACGCCCAGGCGTTCTTCTCCGTGCGCCTTGGACAGCTCCCGCATGAATATGGGATTGATCGCCAGAATTATCAGCGTGCAAATCGAAGCGACCCGAAAACCCAGCGCGTAGTATCCCTGCTGCTCGGAGCCGGCTGCAAACTGGAGAAACCAGCGGTCGAATATGTCATGAACCAGGCTGAAGATCGAGTAGACGACCAGCGGCGAGCAGAAGGTCAGGAAGTACTTGCCGATAGATTTCAGTTCGCCCCTCTGCACCGGGGCCGATCCGTCGGCGAGGTTCGACCTGCGGTAGTAGATCGCCGATACCACCGCCGGCGCCAGCATGATCGCGATGGTGTAGATCAGGTACGCCGTCAGCGTTATCGCATTCAGAACGAACAGCACTACCAGAACCACGATACCCGCCGTCCTGGAGACGACTTTGATGATCTCGACCTGGCGCGTCTGCCCCTTTGAATCGCCAAAGCCGGTAACCACCGTGAATATCCACGTCGCCAGGCCAACACACGCTCCCAGCATGATGTGCCCGCCGGCGATCTCGGGAAAGGCACGGTCGGCTGCACCGAAAACTATCGCCGCCCAGGTCCCCAGCACGACCAGCAGGCTAACCGCGGCCGCAAAAAGGCTGTAGAATACGATTGCCGCCCGGGAGTTCTCGTTGCGGCTGTTGTAGTTGAAAAACGCCTCGGCGGTACCGGTTCTCAGGAAGTTGACAATCGTCGCGAACTGGCTCCGCAGGAAGTCGAATTGTCCATACAGCGCTGACCCGAGCGAGCGGGGCACTAGAGCCAACGTCACCAAACCCAACCCGGAGGTGATGGCGCTGGCGAGGATCTTGTACGAGAATCGCCTTTCTATGGAGTCGTTTCGCGTCACTTTGAATCCGCCTGCGATTGGCAAATAATCCTGTCCAGTTCCCGGATTCCCCTGCGGATGCTCCCGCCGTCGTCGCCTTGATTACCGTACTGGCGCAGCAGCGTCCGATCGGTCAGTGTGGGCAGCTCGCCGGCGCGGTATTTCTCGAGAATCGCCTCGAGCTGGTCGGGGTTGTCGGCCAGGAAGCAGCGTTTGGCGATCATTTCTCCCACGCCGCCCCTCAAAGGCCAGTGCCGCTTGTAGCAGATAATCGGCATGTCCGTGCAGGCGGCTTCCAGCAGCGTCGAGTAAGGCCAGTCCAGCAGCACCATGTCCGCCTCGGGAAGGACCTGCATGAAACCGCGGAGGTATTCTATCCGGACATTCGCGATGCCCCGAGTCTTCAGGAAATCCGATATGGGATTGTCGCGGGGGGTGTTGGCGGGATAGAGCTTCAGTATGAACCGCAGATCGTCGAACTTCGAGATCGCTTCCAGCATCTTCATCAGTTCCCGCCAGTAGACGTCCAGCGGATACGCCTGGTAGGAGTCCCCGAGGACCCGGATATTCAGGCCGCGAAGCGGCACGAGGACCGTTTTCGGCGAACCCTCCGTGCAGGCCGGCGTTATGGGGTCGGCCCGAAGGCGGTCCAGCACGGCGCTGCCGACCGGAACTATTTCGGTGTTCCATTTGGCTGCATGGCTTTCAAATGCCCGGCGGGTCCCTTCTCCGAACGCGAAGAAGCAGTCGGCGTATCTGATATCGTAGTACGCCGGCTGGGTGTGCGGGTCGAACATCGCGTAGCTGCCGTGCTGCCACGTAATCACGGGGACCCCCGCCTGGCGGCATGCCAGTGCGACCGCCCAGTCGTCGGGATACGTGACGGTAGTCATGACCGCGGCATCGATCGTTCTGCCCGCCAGGACCGCGCGAGCCTTGTTATATGCCGTCAAAGCCGTCGTCAGCCCCCTGGCAAGCAGGTATTGCAGATACCGCTCGACAATGATCGCTATGTCCAGGCCTTCAAACGTCATCAAATCGGCGAAACGCTCATCGGTGCGCAGGCGCTGCCATACCGCCTGGATCTCGCCGGACAGGTCGATTTCGCCGCGGTCAGCGGTTGCGGCGGCGGTCTCGAACGAAACAGCCTCGCCAATCCCGCGGGCCTTCATGTACTCGGCGGCAAGACCATGGGAGTATCTCGGCTTGAGGAAGAGCACCCGCATCGGCGATTCGACGTCAAGGGGCTCGCGAGATCCATCATCGACGAGCACCGTCGGGGATATGCGGCGTTTGAGCCTGCCGGGCAGTTTTCCACAGAGCGTCCAGGCCCTTTGCAGACGGGCCCCCAGACGCCGCGAGGACCTGACGAGGCGTGCCGACACACCGGTGCGTCGGGGTACCACGTTCACGGCGATACCGTCGCCGCGGGCTATCGCGCCGACGAGTTTGTCCCATAGATTGATATTGGTCGGGTCGAGATTCAGTTCGGACAGCGGTTTCTCAGGTCCCGGGGCGAAGACGGTCACCTGGTCGGGGCGCTCGGTGCGAATCACCCTGGCGACGTGAAGCAGTTGCTGGGTAACCGTATTCAGCAGGCACTTGATCGGGTGGAAGATAGACTTCGCCCACTCGATCCCCCCGTCTCCCAGCTTGCCGCCGCAGTCCCGCAGCACGTCATTGATGACTCCGCAGATTTCCTCGGTGCGGGGATACAGGTCCTCTTTCAGGGCATGCAACTCGCTGACGTCGTAGTAATCGAGCCCGATACGATGTTCGACGCCCTGCTTGTCCAGCGCCCACATCACGCTTGAATCCAGCGCGATGATCGTGGAATCACCTGACTCCCCGGCCAGCCTTGCGGCCTCCGCGGCGTCTGGGGCTTTTTCGACGAAAATGACCTGTTTACCGGACATCTGATTTGTTACTCCCCGCCGCGCCGGGCGAACAGCTTCCCGAGGCGAACCTGCAGGCCCCTCGGTAGAATCTTCTTGAGATAGTATTTACCGCAGATATTGATGAAGCCGAGAAAATCCTTTTCCGCCAGCGTGCAGCGCTTCTGGAGCTTGTAGAGGATATAGTCAGCCCATGACCGCCACTGGTTGTCGCGAACCTGCGTGAGATTCACTATCGGCCCGCCTCCGCGGACGGCCACGCGGTCGAGGTAGTCTTCGTGGTCTGCGATGAGATTATTCTCCTCGACATATTTCCAGATCGGCGCGCCGGGGAAGGGCAGAATGTAGTTTATCGAACAGTTCCGGGCGTTGACCTGCCTGAGGAAATCGACGGTCTGATCTATCGTCTCCCGCGTTTCACCGGGCGAACCTATGACCAGTTGGACCGCCGAGTATATCCCGCATTCTCTGGCCAGGAGCGTCGTGTCGATGTTCTGCTGTCTGGTGATCCCCTTGCGGTATTCCTTGAGGATCCTGTCCGACCCGGACTCGTGCCCGAACTCGAGGTTGAAACAACCGGTCTGAGACATTTCGGTCAGCAGTTCTTTCGATACCTTGTCCGCTCTGGCCGAGGTCTTGTAGGCGATCTGTATATCATTTTCCCGCATGGCCGCACAAAAATCGAACACCCACTGCATGTCTCCGTTGAACAGTTCGTCGTAAAACCCGACCCCGCGAACGCCGAACTTCTCGATGACGTACTTCAGGTGTCCGATCACGTAGTCGATGCTGTGCCTGCGATACCGGCTCATATGCCGATAGCAGAACGAGCACTTGTGCGTACATCCCCTGGCCGTCACCAGCGGAAACAGGTTTCCCACGCCGGCGATCTTCCTGGCGATCGACTCGTAGATTCCCTGGTGTTCGAGATCCCCGCGGTAGTGCGCCAGGAATTTCTCGGAGAACAATTCATTCTTCGGGAAATACTCATCCAGGTCGACCATATGGTACGCCGGATAGGGTATCTCGTCGAGATCGGCGATCTGCTCGGCAGGGGGGTTCTTGACCACCTCGCCGTCGCAACGGTGCGAAATTCCCGCCAGGTCGTCCCACTTGGCATCGTTTCTGATGCGATCGACGAATGCGGGCAGCGTGACTTCCGACTCCCCGTGAAACACCACATCCACCGCTGTCTTCGTCAGCAGGAGGTTATCGGTCGAACAGAGCGCCCCGCCGACAAGCTGGAGCACATCGGGATGGGCCTCCTTGATCGCCAGGGACAGAGCCTTGGTCCAGCCGTAGCTGGTGGCGATCCCGCTGAAACCTACAATCTGCGGCTTGTCGCGGGCGATTTGGTCAATGATCCTGTCGCGGCAGAACTCATCCCCGTCCTCGCAGCCGAAGGCGTGCTGGTAGACGTCGTATATGCTGGCCTCGACGCCGAGGGCCTCCAGCGTTCTGCCGACATACAGCAACCCCACGGGAAAACTCTTGCCCGCTCCCCTTCCGCGCCTGGACGGAACCCAGATCAGTAATGCCTTGTCGATGTTCATGGTTCTTAGCGCTGTCGCCTTCGAACGACCTGGATGGGGATTACATGGATTATAGGATTACATGGATTAACGGCGCGGATTCTGTAACGGCAACGACTTGGCCTTCGCACATGTCGTAACCAAGACGTTGTCGTTAATCCATGTAATCCCATAATCCTTGTAATCCCCTTCTGTCGTTCGGCTGACCTAAACGTATCTCCGCCTTCTGTTGCCCGGGAAGAAGTATATCCTGAAACGCAGCATCACCGAACGGAGGAGCACGGCGGTTAGTTTCAGGCAGTTAGGAGTTGCTTTCCAGATTCGCCCGGGTATCCCGCCGCCGAGATGGCGCGAAATGCTCTCGAACTCAGTGACGTTTGCATACGATTTTCGCCAGTGCCCCCACAGTCCGCGATGGGGCAAGAGATACAACAGAAAAGCGTATAGTTTCCAGAAGATGTTCCGCGGGGTCATTCGTTCGTAGCCGAAGGCGTCCATCGCGTCGCCCGTCAGCAGTTCGGCCACGGCGATATCCTCGCGCGACAGCACGCCCATCCATCGCTCGCGAACGTTTTGGGGCAAATAGAACT
This sequence comes from Phycisphaerae bacterium, assembly GCA_016782885.1. GTDB lineage: Bacteria > Planctomycetota > Phycisphaerae > SM23-33 > SM23-33 > BS750m-G57. The sequence continues at coordinate 20,516 of JADHXQ010000058.1, forward strand.
CGTCGACCGGTTGGGGGTACTTGCTGTCGGGAGTCATGTATGCGCTTTCTCCGACCCACTCCCTGCCCGAGAAGGTGCATTTCTCGAGGATCGGCGAATAGTCAATTCCCAACCACTCGGCGATCCCGCGCATTTCATCTTCCAGGCTCGCGTGCAGGTCTTCGTTCCGGACGACCTTGTAGCGCTCGGTCGGGAGTTTGCGGCCGATCTGTTTCCAGTTCCTTATGGCCTGCATCCATATCTCGACGTTGAAGTTGAAGTAGTAGTCCGGCAGGTGTCCGAATGCTTTTTCCAACTGGTGAAACGATCCGGCAAGACTGGCCCGAGGATCCCTGTTTATAACGAGGAACTTTGCTTCGGGAAAGTCGGTGCGGATGTCGTCGAAAACGAAAGGGTGATGCTCGTGGGCGACCAGGACCTTTACGCCGGACAGATCGATATCCTTGGCGCGGCAGTACGCGCGGTGCAGGGCGTAAAAAACGCCGCTGTGGGACAGGCCCGAGTCCTTCAGGGCCTCCCTGAACTCCGCGAAGAACCGCTCGGCTTCGGCGTCTTCGTAGAACAGTTTGCGCCTGTCAACCTGGCTGGCATCGTGCTCGGTGAGGTACTTCCGCCAGAGTTCGAACATCTCGTCGCGGCTGGAGGCGCTGTCGCACTGAATCATCTTCCACGAGCGATAGAAGCTGAACGCGGGCATGAGCAATACCTGCTGGTGGGCATCGATCAGGCTGTGGAGATAGTCGATCCCGCAGTGCCCGAACGTCATGAGGAAACACAGCGGCAGGTCCTGCGGTTTTTGGGGCATAGTCTGTGGAACCTCGGGATATCTTACGAGCGCCGCGCCGCGGGGCTCTGGGCGCCGATGAACTCCAGGGCGCGGGCGACAAGGAGTTCGCTGCACTCGGAGACGGATGAGTTGGCAGTATCCAGCACGAGTTCCGGATCGGATTCTTCGTACGGCTCACTGACGCCGGGGAAGTTGCTGTACTCGCCGTTGAAGGCTTTCCGATAATGGTCCTTGTAATCCCTGGCCGCACAGACGCCGGCGGAGCACTTGAGGTAGACTTCCATGAAGCGGTCGATTTCAGAGCGAATCCACGAGCGCGTCTCGATGCGGTGCGAGATCGTCGAGACCAACACGACCTTGCCCTCGGTGTTGTACTCGCGGACCAGCTTGATCACGTATCTGGCCACTTCGGTCCTGTCGTCCGTGGAGAACCCGTACATGTCCTTGAGGCGCTTGCGAACTTCTTCCCCGTCAAGCCATTCGACGTTGGAAATGCCTCTGGACAAGAGGGCCTCGTAAAGGCACTTGCCCAAGGTGGTCTTCCCCGATGCCGGTATCCCGGTTATCCAGATCGTACCGGGCACGATCAAATCTCCGTCGGGCGGCGTTTGGGCGGATTGGCTCAATTCAAACTCCTTAATGCTTCAACGGGCGATATTTACGTCTGGTGCTTGAGGTCTTCGTCGGTCGTATCACAACCATATTTGTAGGCGAATCTTTCGGGGTCTCGTTCCTTCAGCAGACTGTTGAGGTAGACGCTTTTTTCGCCGACCCAGTTTTCGAATTCCTCCGGTCCGGAGAAACCGTCGGCCTGCACCAGCGATCGCGTAAACAGGGTGTTCTCAGGCGTGGATTTCGGGTCCCACCATAGTTCCTTCTCGTAAATCTCCCGGAGCAGCACGGTTCCCGGAAGCGGCGAGAAAATCGCCAGCGAGAAACTGTCGGACCCCGAAGCGGCTGCGAATTCGACGGTCGCTTCCATCTGCTCCCTCGTCTCGCCGGGGAATCCGACCATGTAAAAGCAGTGGACCAGCATCCCGGTGGATTTGACTATCTCGATCGTCGGCGCCACCACTTCGAGCTTCAGCCTCTTGTCGATGATATTATCGAGCACGTCCTGGACGCCGCTTTCCACGCCGAAGCTGATCTGGTAACACCCGCTGTCGCGCATCGCCTCGAACATCCGCCTCTGCAAGTCGGGGTTGTGTGCGTAGTAGTTGATCTTCAGCCCGTTGGGCGTACACCACCGCAGGCCAAGCGGTTTGATCAGATCGCAGAGTTCCAGCAGCCACGTCTTGTTGGCGGTCAGCGAGTCGTCCTCAAACTGGATCTCCTCGACGTTGTACTTGTCTTTGAGGATGGCGATTTCCTCGTAGACGCGCCTCGGCGATCTCCACCTGATCGGAGCCCCGAACAGGGTCGGGCTCGTGCAGAACCTGCATTTTTCCGGACACCCGCGAGAGCCCCTGACGTTGCCCACGCGGTCGGCGCCCTTGGGGGAATGAAACCTTCCGATTCTGAAATAAGCCTCCATGTTCACGAAGTCGCGATCCTCAGGGGGAAGGGCGTCGAGGTCCATTACCTTGTCGCTCTTGGGGCTTACATGGTAGTCCTTCCCGTCAAAGTAGACCGCGCCGGGCATACCGGCGGCGTCTCCGCCGCTCGACAGCGCATCGAGCAACCGCGGAAACGCGCGATCGCACTCGCCCCACATGGCGTAGTCGACCGCGCCGGACCGGAGGAATGCGATGGGATCGGCGACCTTCGGATGCGGGTGGGCGCGGTAGTAAAGGAAGTCGGAAACCGCGTTGGAAACGTGATTGCCCCCGACGATTACCTTGACGTCGGGATTGACTCGCCTGGCCAGAGACCCGACGTTCCAGGCATGGGGGGCGAGATTACTGAACAAGACCGATATACCGACGAAGTCCGGGCGGATCTCTGACAACCATGTCACAATCTGCTCGTCGCTCTCTCCGATGACAACCGTCTTCCCGTCATCGCGCATAATCTGGTTTTCGTACCCCTCCAGCGCCGTATCCCTGACGAAAACTTCATAACCCTTTTCTCGCAGAATGGTTGCAAACAGGCACAGCGGGTGTGACGGTTGGATGCGGTTGACGCCGTTGGGCGTACCGTTGAGGTTGGGGCTTATCAGTGCGACTCGTTTTTTCATCTACCTGTGTACCTTTTGTGAACCTTTTGTGAACCTAGTCCGCGGCGAGATATTCGCCGGCGATCTTCAGGTCGTCGAGCGTGTCGATCTCCATGCAGAACTCGTCATCATAATAAATCGGCGGCAAAAAAACATCATCGAGAATTTTGTTGAGCGCCTCTTCGGCATAGCAGCCGGTCCGCCCGTTTTCGATGAAGTCGGTCATTCTGTCGCACCACGCGACAAATGCGCCCCGCGACAGCTTGTAGAACGGCGCGCAAAAGCGGGCGTCGGCGCCGTCCGCATCCACCGAAATGCGCTTGACGCGATCTTCGTTAACTATCGCCTTGAAGTCTTTTTCGGGCAGTTCGCCCGTACGGCGGACCAGCACACCGTTTTCGCTGGCGCCGTCGAGCAGTTTGTCGACCAGCGAGGGATCGAACACCAGGTCGCCGTGCAGCAGGAGAACGTCGTCGCTTATGACCCGCCCCGCCAACCACATCGAATAGATATAGTTCGTTGAAGCGTACTTCTCGTTGAAGACCAGTTGGATGTTGCCCTCGGACCAGGTGCGCTCGACGTGCCGGCGGACCTTCTCGTGGCCGAATCCGGTCGCTATCATGATGTTGTCCACACCGCGGCCGAGAAGGATGTCGATCTCCCGGTCCAGGAGCGCCTTTCCGGCCACGTCGATGAGGCATTTCGGCGTCTGACGCGTCAGGGGCATGAGCCTCGTGCCGGCGCCGGCGGCAAGTATCAGGGCGACCATTCTAGTGAAGTGCCTCCAGTATCGATTGCATCTCGCCGCGGGTGATCGTCCGGGGATTGTGCCCGATGCGGTCCGGCGTGAATCCATCATCGAGAATCGCGTCGATGTCCTGCTTGTCGATTCCGTAATCTCGCAGTCTCGGAGAAACGTTCAACTTTTCCAGGAGTTCGCCGATCGAACTCACCGCTGATTCGATATCGTCGCAGCCGAGGAATCCGGCAAGCCGATCGCCCCTCGCCCCAAGAGCCTCGCCGTTGAACGCCAGCATCGCCCCCAGGGTCAGCGCGCACGCGATACCGTGGGGAATATCGAACCGGGCAGTCAGCGGATACGAGATCGAGTGGCATGCCGTTGTCTTGGTGTTGCTGAACGCCAGGCCCGCAAGCAGGCTGGCAAGCGACATCCCGTCGCGATGTTCGATATTGTCTCCGTCCCGATACGCTCCGACCAGGTGGTTTCCGACCAGTTCGATCGCCCCGGCGGCCAGGAAGTCTGAAACCGGCTGGGAGTTCAACGACCAGTAGGCCTCCACCGCGTGACACAGGGCGTCGAGTCCAGTGGCGGCAGTGATCTCGGGCGGGAGGCTCAGTGTCAGAGACGGGTCCACTATCGCACAGTCGGGGAACATCCGCTCGTCGGCCAGCGAGTATTTTTTCCTTTTGTCACGGTCCCAGATACTCGCCCAGGGGGTTACCTCCGAACCCGTTCCGGAAGTGGTGGGAATCGCCACGAAACCGAGCCGGTCAACTGATGCGCCGACGGCGCCGCCAGCGAGGTAGTCATCCAGAGAGGCGCTTTGGGGCGACAGGAAGGCGATGGCCTTGCCCGCATCCATGCTGCTGCCCCCGCCCAAGGCGACAACAACGGTTATCCCCTCCCGCCGGGCCAGATCGATCCCCTGGCGGACACATTCGAAATCCGGGTTCGCGGGCACCGAATCGTATTCAACGACTTCGCAGTGCGACAGATTCTCCTTCAACCGGTCGGAGTACCCGAACCGGCGCATTGCGGTCCCGTCGGTCACGAGCAGGACCTTCTCGGCGCCTTTGAGTTCGCCGCGGCGGTGGGCACTGTCGAACTGCCCGCGTCCGAAACAGATCGCCGTCGGATTGAAGTAATTGAACATCTACTCTTCGCTGTCCGTGTTGAGATCCGTGTTGAGATCCGTGTTGAGAAAAATCCGGAACTCGTCCTTGAGTTCGACTGGCGTTTGTTCGGGGCGTCCCAGCGGGCCGGCGTCGCCGGGGGCTGTTCTGATCCACAGCAGGCTCGGCCCGATTTGGTCCAGCAGTTCGTTGAGGGCGAAACCGATTTCCAGTTCGGTTTCGCCCTCCATGCAGAACGTATAACCGCAGTTATCGGCGACCTCGTCGATCTGGACGGTATTCATGACGGTCGCCTGTCCGCCGGTGGAATCGTAGCAACCGTTGTCCAGCACGATGTGGATGAGGTTTTCGGGGCGGTAGTGGCCGATCGTCGCCAGGGCGCCCATTTTCATCAGCAGCGCCCCGTCTCCGTCCAGGACAACCACCTTTCGCCCCGGTTTCGATACGGCGATTCCCATCGCAATGGACGATGCGCAGCCCATCGAGCCTATCGAGTAGAACGCCGGGCGGGTTCGCGCTTCGTGGAAATACAGTTCCCTCGATATTTTCCCGGTGGTCGAGACTATGACTTCATCGTTCCGCAGCGCAGAGGCGATCGCCCCGACGGCCTGTTGGCGGGTGATGCGGCGGTCTGTCGATTCATCTTTGCCGACTGGATATTCTTCGATCGCGCCTTTGGGCAGGATCAGCGCCGCCGGTCGGCTGCTGGAGGTTATCAGTTCATCGATCCGCTTCAGGGTCGCCGTCAGGTCGCCCGGATCGGCGGAGACCTCGATGCTCTCGATACCCATCACGTCGAGCAGGCCGCGGGTTATCGGACCCATTACGCCGTGTTGCGGCGCGTCGGTTTCGCCGGGGCGCCCGCGCCAACTTACGATCATCAGGCAGGGGATGCCGAATATCAAATGCAGCGAGGTCAGGGGGTTTATCGCGTTGGCGAGACCGGAATTCTGCATCATCACCACCGGCTTGTTATCGGCCAGCGCCATTCCGGCGGCGATTCCCATCGCTGAGCCCTCGTCGGCGGCCGCGTAGTACGGGGCGCCGGGTTCAGCGAGGACATAATTGATAACGGGCGTCAGAATCGAGCACGGAACACCCACAAACGGCCCGTACCCAAGCCCCGTAAGCCCGTCGACAAAATCACGCGCGGAAATCACGACAGGCTGTCCCCCATGGTGTAGGCGTCGGAAACGTCTTCGATTGAGTCGATGTCGAACCACCGCCCGTAAACGTACAGGACCTTCACGCTGATACCGTTTGCGACCAGCCGCATGAAAAACTCCGCCATCGTCGCCCGGGCAAAGGCCTCGGGTTCTTCGCTGCTGAAAGCCTCCATCTGCGACCGGAAGATATCGCATCCGGACTCCGAGAGCCTTATCAAACCGATCCATTCGCCGTGTACGTCGGACCTGGATTTGTCGTGCGTCATCTCGACAAGGTCCGCGATTCGCCCGGTTTTGAACTTGAAGTTCGGGCGATTGGAACCGACGACCAGATCCACCGGTCCGCAAGAGTCTCTCTGGTTGTGACAGTGCGAAGTGTCGGCCACCATGGTAATGTCGGCGTCGGTTTCCAGGAGTTCGCGCAGTACGCTGTGTTCGAACAGCACGTCGCCGTATGCGATGACGGTGTCGCCGGCGAGCTGCTCGGCGGCGGTATTCAGCGAAACCAGCAGCCCGGTCTTGTCGTACTGCTCGTTATCGATACAGCGAACGCCGGGAATGGTGACAGACTCCTTCTTGTACCCGACGACGCACGATATGTCTTTTATCCCGCAATCGTTAAAGATACCCACGATGCTGGCGAGAATCGGTTTTCCGAAGATCGGAATCATCGCCTTGGGTTTGTCGTCGGTAAGCGATCCGAAATTGTCGCCCTTGGATGCCGCCAGGATAACGGCGCCGCCGGCGGTGGTCTCCCGCGGCAGATACCTGGTCTCGGCGGCTTGCAGTTCCTCGGCGTCCTGCAGGCGGAACACTTCCTGCACCGTAACCACGCGATCGTTAAGGGCCGCCAGATCGTTTGACTGCTTCAGTTCCCCCAGTTCCTTTTGCAGCGCGGTTATCGTGATCCTGAGCGTATGATTGGCCCATATCATCGCGCTGATCCCGGCCTGGACGAAAACGTCCGGCGGTGTGCGGCAGTAGGTGGTTGGAACGATCACCACCGGTTTGCGGGAGTCCCACCTTTCCATGAACGCCAGGATCTGGTCGGCGGAATCGATCTTGCTGTGAATGAGGATGGCGTCGGCGCCGGCGCTGCTGTAGGCCAGCGCCCGCTTGAGGGTCTCTTCGATCCCCCATCCCGCGATGAACGATTCGACCCTTGCGACCAGGACGAAATCGTCATCCTGCTGGGTATCCTTTCCGGCCTTTATCTTCCCGCAAAACTCATCGATAGGCGCCAAAGCCTGCTGCTCGCCGCTTATAAAGCTGTTGGTCTTCGGGAATATCTTGTCCTCGATGCATACTCCGGCGATGTTGCGGGATTCGAGTTTTCGCACGAGACGGCGGACGTTGTTGAAATTACCAAACCCGGTATCGCCGTCGAACAGAATGGGGATGGAGGTGCAGTCGCTCATGAACTCCAGCGTGTCGAGGGTCTGGGTCCAACTGGCCTCGTTGTTATCGCGGAGGCCCATCGACGCCGACAGCGTCAGGCTCGATGCCCAGATTCCCTCGAAGCGGGCTTCCTCGACCAGTTTGGCGCTCAAGGCGTTGTGGGCCTCCATCAACACCCCGAGCCCCGGCCCGGATATCAGTTGTCTGAGTTGCGTTGTTTTTCGCATAGTTTTCTCACCGTCCGCCTTAATGCGGTTTAACGAAACACCATCGCTCGAACCCTTCATCGGTGTGATAGACCTCGAAAGTACCCTCCCGCCCGGCGAAGAACTCAGCGACCGCCCAGCAGGCGCCGGGATACTTCAAAGAGTAGTATTCGTCAAAGATTACGACTCCGCCCGGTATCACCAGCTCGTACAGGGCGCCGAGGCAGTCGATATAGCTCTGGTAGAGATCGCAATCCAGGAAGAGCACCGCGATCGGTTCATCGAAGTCTTTCAGACTGTCGGAGAAGGAGCCCTTGACCAACCGCACATTTTCAAACCGTTCGGCGATGTCGAAGACGCCTTTGACATCGAGGAAGTACTCGCCGGTCAGGTGGTGAGAGTCGGTGAAGTCCGCGGTTCTTTCGGCGGCTTTGCGATAGTGTTCTTCGGTGATCATATCCTTGTCGAGCAGTTCGCCGAAGAACTCCGGCGCATCGCGGTAGTCGATCTCGCTGCCGGGGAATCCTTCAAACGAGTCGAACCCGACAAGCCGCCTGCCGGATCCCATGTTCTTCAGGAACGCCGCAACCGTAAAGAGGGTCGTTCCCTGGAACACGCCGCATTCGGCATATACGCCTTCGGGCAATTCGGGATCCGCGAGTTTCTGGCAGATCAGGTTAACGTTATTTCCGGGCTTCAGGGCGTAGTTTGCCTCGACCTGCCCCCTGGCTTGCGAGATGAGTCCCGCGACGCCATGGGAGAAGCACGATCGGACCGCCTGGGCTATGGATTTTGGTTTTGACCAGGCCATTGTTCCATGATCCTCTGAACCAGCCAGAAATCGAAGCCGGAGTTTATCTTGATGCTCTCTTCGGGGAGCATGGTTATGTGCCCGACCGTCCTGCCCAGCAGGTTCCCCGATTTTATCGCCTCGACTTTGGTCAGGTAGACCGCGCCGTTTTCCTTGTAGAGCGCCTTTCGCTCGATTCTCAGGCTGCCGGCGACGTCGTTGACCGGGGTGAGGCCGAATTCCCTGTGCTGGTAGCAGGGGGCGAGTTCCTCCTGGATCGAAATCACCGAATCAACGTCGAAGATCATCATCGTGTTTACGGCTTTGTCAATGTGGTAGGCCTTCCGCAGCGGGGTATTGGCGTACAGAATAGCGACCGCGTCCGGTGAAAAGTCCCCGGTTCCCTGAAGCTCGTCGATGATGCTCTTTACGATATCGCACGTCCTGACGGTAACCCCGGTAAGTTCGTCAGGGCGTTTGATCGCCTCGATTTTCTCAAACTGTTTTGCGTATTCGAGCGTCCGATCATCTTCGGACGACAGGACCACGCGGTCGAGCGACTCGGCCTCGAGGGCCTGGCTCAGCGTATACCAGATCAGGGGCCTGTCGTTGAGTTCCGCCATCGGGTGCATTTCCGGACAAACGGACCTCGCCGACGCCAGTATCACGCCCAGGACTCTCGGCTTGGAGTCCTTATGGTAGGCCTCCACGAACCTGGCTTTTATATCTCTGCGCGTATCGAGTATTCTCGCGGTGTCCTCGGTGAGGTTCGACCCGTGCCTGCGATAGTAAAACAGGGGCAGATTCACGTTGAACGGTTTGTACTTCCTGATAAACCTCAGCCACAACTCGTAGCCGTCCTGGCAGGTGAAATCCTCTATGTACCCGCCGATCTCCCTGAGGAGGTCCTTGCGGAACATCGTGCAGGCGCCGTGTGCGGGCAGATCCAGCAACTGCGCTTCATCGTCGATCTTCTCCCGCCTGACTATCTCGATTATTTCCCCGTCTTCGTCAACGTGATAGTAGTCGGGATAGACCAGCCCGATGTCCGGCTTGGTGTCGAGCGCGCCGGACAGGATCATCAGGAGATTCTCGTCCATGTAGTCGTCGCCGTCAAGGCGCGTTATGTACTCGCCCCTGGCCAGACGCAGCGCGATATTATTGGTGACGTTTAGGCCCTTGTTGGCCTGGTCGATTATGCGTATCCGCGGGTTGTCTCGATAGGCGTCGAGCACCTCGGGCGTGTTGTCCGTGGACCCGTCGTTGATGACGATCAACTCCCAGTCGTCCAGCGTCTGGGCCAGTACGCTGTTGACGGCCTGGGCGAGGTATCGCCCGTAGTTATACGTCGGGATGTATACGGTGACCTTGCAGATTGTGCGGTCAGACTCCAAGGGCGAGCTTCTTTGCGATATCCCGTCCGATATTCACCATCATGGCGAACTCGCCGGGCGTGCTGCTCAGGGCGTGGTCCCTGATGACAACGCTGGACTTGTCGAGCGTGAAGTGCTTTTCGATGCACTGAGCGCCGCGGGCGACCGCCAGCAGAGCGGTCTCTATACCGATTGAATGGTCGCTGTATCCCCAGTAGGGCGAACCGGTGAAGTCCTTCGGCAGGCCGACAAGATCCTTCGGCTCGGCGGGATAACACGACTTGCACCAGAGATACTTGACGTTCGGCGAGTCGAACGGCAGGGTGTCGCCTTCCCACATGCCCAGAGAAACGATTGTCTCCTTGCCTTCGGCGACGATCGCCCCGGCCAGGTCGGGATAGTCCTTCAACGTGCGCGAGGCGACTTTGTACCTCTTGGGATTGACCTTCCTGATAAGTTCAAAGGCCTCGTGCGTTATGATCGACGACATGAACTCGATCTCGAAGTACCCGCACCATTCCTTGAGCTTCTCGAGGCGCTGCAGGTCGAGCCGGTTGATCTCGTCAGGCCCGTCGCGCCAACCAAGCTGAAACTTGGCCACGTCGGCGCCCGCGTATTTCGCCTGCTTGATCATCTCGAAGCAGAGGTCGAAGTTCCCGTTATGGTTCAACCCGATTTCCGCTATGAAGAGCATCTGTATTGTACTCCTGTTCCCGAGTTCGAACGGCGGATGGGGATTACATGGATTATTGGATTACATAGATTAACGGCGAGGATTCTGTAACGGCAACGACTCGGTCTTCGCACATGTCGTAACCAGGACGTTGTCGTTAATCCATGTAATCCGGTAATCCATGTAATCCCCATCTGGTTTTCGCACTCTTCAATCTTTCCTGTAAATCACTCAGACTTCGAAAACGCCCTTGATCTTGTCAACTATGTACTTTGCGGCTTTGTATTCGGACTCGAGCGTCGCGCCGGCTACGTGCGGGGTCACCAGCAGATTATCGTGCTCGCGGGCGTACTGTATCAGGGGCAGGTTCCGCTTGGCCAGAAGATGTTCGTTGCGGATCACGTCGACGCCGGCTGCTCGGAGCTTTCCGGACTCGAGGGCCTCTATCAGGGCGTCTTCGTCGATGACGTCGCCCCGCGAAGTGTTCAGGAAATATGCCCCGTCCTTCATCTTTGCCAGGAACGCCTTGTCGACCATGCCCGTGGTTTCTTCGGTAAGCTTGACGTGGACGCCCACCATATCCGAGGCGCCCAGGAGTTCGTCGAGCGGGACCTGCCTGACACCGGGGACTTCGATCGTCTGATACGGGTCGCAAACCAGCACGTTTATCCCAAATCCCCGGGCGAAACTTATCATCTTCCGTCCGATCCGCCCGCACCCGACCAGGCCGAGGGTCTTACCGTTGACTTCGATATTCCTGAACTCGAACTCCCTCTCGCGCCACACGCCCATTGCGGCCTGGGCGACACAGTGGGGAATCTTTTTGATCATCGCCATCAGGAGCGTAAAGCTGAACTCCGCCGAGGCGTGAATCTGCTCGATCACGGGCGACCCGCCGAGGCTGAAAACCTCTATGCCCCTGTCGGCCGCACAAGCCAGATCGATATGGTTGGTGCCCGTCGACGGGCTTCCGATCACCTTGAGCCCCGGCGCCGCATCCATCAGCACGCCGTCGATTATGTACGGCGGGCAGGGGCTGCATAACCAGGCGTCTCTGTCGGCGATATGCTCGAGCACCGTCTCCAGAGGCGCATTGAACGCGAAGATCGTATCGAAATCCTCGCGGACGCTGGTCTTCAGGTGCGGCATGAATTCGTACCCCGCAGAGAACAGCAGCTTCGGGCGGTCCGGCGACGGGAAGATTTCCACCTTCGTCTCCGGTGCGATCCGGACGGGAACATTGTCGCACATTCCCCGCTGGATCAGCGACTCGGCGAGGTAGAAGTCGATCATGGAATCGATATTGACCGATCGTTCGTCGGGCATGACAAACGCGCGGGAATCGTCGCCGTTTCGCGTGAAGTCCACCACGATAGTGTCGCGCCGCATCGAGTAGATCGCCCCGTTGCGGATGAAGCACTCCTCGAGATCCTGCCTGCGCGAGCCTTCGCCCTCGGGGAACTCCGAGCAGAAGTCGCGAATCTGGTCGTCGACGATCCGCTTCATCCTGACCGGATGTTTGTCCTGCATCTGGCAGACGCTGATCACCGAATCGGCGCCGGTCTCGATGAGCCTGGTCAGGGCGTCGTCGATGTCCCGGGCGTTTCTCAGCGGCGATACGCAGGGCAGTTCCACTACGTAATCGTAGGTCTTGTCGAGGAACGCCTCGGTCGCCACC
>JADHXQ010000161.1 GCA_016782885.1 Phycisphaerae bacterium
GCTGCCCCGCGGTCATTCCAACAGGTATTGTTCGTGAAGAAGAGAGTTTTCAATCAGCTTTTGATATTCGCTTTTGGTCTGGCGTCCCTGGCGTCGTCGGCGCCGGGGCAGCAGGGCCGCTACCTGGCCGTCCTGGGCGACGGGCGGAGGGTTGCTGGAGACAAGTTGACCGGTTGGCACGTGCTCGGGGGGACTGTTCGACTGGGTGATACGGTAGTAGTCGCACCGGGTAAACCGTTGCAATGGATGCGTGACAGGGCGCTGCAGGCGTGGCGGCCGACGGATGAGCAGTCCGGGTATATAGAATTTGTGGGCGGAGATCGAATCGTCGGGCGCGTGCTTGGCGGTCAGGCCGAAGTTCGCGACGGCATCCTGTACGTACCGGCGCACGTGGTGGTCCGGCCCGCTTCGACAATGCGTTTGCCCACCCACGGGGATTCGGTGGAAGCTGTGCGCGTACTGCCCGATAGCATCAGGCGGGTCGTCTTCATGCCGGGTTTGCGGTATCAATTCCAGCCGGGCACGGTGTTCTACCGGGAAGGCCGACGGGTGGGTTTTGATCGCATTCGCTGGCGTGAAGGATCCGCGCGGCTCCTGCTGAAAGATGGAACTCTCACGGTATCGCTGTCGGATATCGCCGAAATCCACATGCCGCGGCGCGACCCGTGGCAGATATACTACCGTGAGCTGGCGGTGCTCGATCCCGGTTGCCGCTTTCGCATGGTTCGGTTTGAGACAACAGACGGTCTGATCGCTACCGGAAGCGAATCACGAGTCGGCGCCAAACGCTTCCGTTCGGACAGTATACTGCATCAAGCGGAGGCACAGCGCAAGCGATATGATAGAGAGATCGAGCGCCTGGAAACCGCGTGCCTGAAGTACCGCCAGAGACTCGATAAATGTCGAGCGGACTATGACAAGCAGACCGCGGCCATTGAAGCGGGGATCAAGAGGGACAAGATTGAATATGACAAGGCGCTGGCCGAGTTGAAGTCTCGCCATGAAAAGGAGCAAAAAGACGATGCCGCCAAACTTGTCGAGCGGCGAAAAAAACTGGAAGAGACCTACCGCAAGGAGATTGAAGCCCTCGAGAAACTCGTCGCCAAAACACCGGAGGCCAAACGCAACCGATACAAAAGCCTTCGCGCGGCGAAGAAGAGATCATTCGAGAAAGCTCTCAGATCGCTCGACCAGGAAGTGCAGGGAGCCGAAACGAAGAAGCGGGCGAATCTCAGGAAAATCGAGAAACTCGAGAAGGACCGGGTGCGGAACCTTAAATACGTCGCGCAGGCAAAAGAGAAACTGGAATCCTCACGGGCCCTGGTCGTCGCCGCCGCCGAGCGACGGGGGCAGTATGGGGCCCAGTTGGCATCGTACAAAGACAAGCGCGATGCGCTGCCTGGGCCCGATGGGAATCCGAACAGTTGGCTTCATATGATCCAGCCGGCATGGAGTCTCGAACCTCTCTGGGTGCCCTTCGAGACCATTCGCATGAGATGGTCGTTTCCCGTCGACAAGTTTCCGCTTTCGCGAGCAGATCCCACCAAAGCGGTCAGCCCCGCGATGCTGAAATGGCGTGCGGACCGGAACTCAGACGGTGGATTGCTCCGCAGCGGCGGGCGGCTTCACGGATGGGGGTTTGGCGTTCATGCTTACAGCGAATTGAGTTTCGCGCTTCCATCCGCGGTCGTCGCGTTTAACAGCCGTTTGGGTCTCGATCGCCTCGTCGAGGCCGGTGGATGTGTCCGGGCGAAAGTTTACCTCGGATCGATAAAGACCAAACCGGTGTACGAAAGCGCCCTCTTGATCGGTTCAAAAAAGACCATCGATACCGGAGCGATACGGATTCCCTCTTCGCCGAAGGCCCCGATTAACCTTATCCTCCAGGTCGATCCCGCCATCCGCGATCATCCTCCGCAGGCCGACCCGCTGAACATTCGCGACAAATTCGACTGGCTCGAACCGCAACTCGCCTTCGACCCGGGGCGCCTCCGCGGCGAAGTCAGCAGGTATATCGGATCTCACGTGGGCGCCTGGCGCGGATGGACGGCGAAGTTCGACAAGCGCGGCGTTTACACGTGGGGGAGTTGGTACGACTGGGGCGCCAGAGGCGAGAGGGGGATCTTCCTGCCAGCGCTCCGAACGGCGGCCCAGCCGCTGAAGCTGTCGAAGGAGATGACAGTCCCCGCCGGCGATAAGTGGCTGGTCGTGGATGTGGGTTTCCCCGGCGGCGGGGACCTGCATCCGAAGGTTGTTGCCCTGCACATCGGAGATGAGGAAATCCAACCGGCGAAGATACCGATCAAACAGTACTGGCGGCGGTGGACTGCGCCGCTTGTTTTCCCGATCGAGAAGTATCGCGGAAAGAAGATCAAACTCGAGCTGAGCCAAAAGCCCGATGGCAAGGACTTGTACTGGCGGGGCATCGGCACGTCGAAGGAGCTTCCCTCGGACTACCGGTTGGCCCATGCATTGGCCGCCGCGGGCAAGAAGGATATGATAGTCTCGCGAGGGTTGGGGCTGACACTGCAGTCGGGCAGGATCAGGAAGGCCGATGCGCTGGAGGCGCTGGAAGTAATGCGCCTGGGAGGTTATGTGACTTTCTGCAACGAGGTCACCGGTCAGCTTCGATATGAATATTTGTATGGCGTCATGATCGGCAGCGACTGGACCGGCGGTGATGCGGCCTTTGGCAAGCTCAAGGATATGCGCTGGGTGAGAATGGTGCTTGTCAGCAATGATTCCGGCGTCTCGACCGGAGCGATTGCCAAACTCAAGGCCGCCAAGGGCGAGAATTTCGTTGTCAGGCAGGTTCAGCGGACGCCATCGGCGTGGGGTGGTATGAGTTGCACCCTTACTGTGCGTAATCGCCGCGACAAGGAAGTGATGATCTTTCATATCCACGGTTGGGGCGGGCTCACCAATCCCCGTGAGATCAAGCCTGGCAGCGAAGTTAAAATGCATACACATGAGGGATTTCGATATGAAGCACACAGCCTGAGCAAGGACTACAATAAGAGCAAGCCGATATCGAGGTGCGTCGCCAAAGGCGACACGGTCTGGGAAATCAAGTGAGCAAACCGCCGGATGCCAGGGGTGCTATTCCTTCGCGGCGTTTTGCAGCAGCCTCAGGCCTTCTTCGATGTATGGCATGGGTTTGTTCGGGTCTGCCGCGGCCTCGACGGCGGTTTCGAGATCCTTACCGGGTTTGTGCTTCATCAGCACCGCATCCCACAGCTTCGCCTCATCTGCGGAGAGGCCTTGGCGCCAAGTGCAGTAGTTCATCAGCGGCTGGCTGGTCAGGATGACTTTCCCGAAGCGCGCCTTCTGGAACTTTTCGTCCGGCTTGGACCAGAGGGCGTAGCATATCTCGGGTAGAACTGTCGTATCGCCGCCGCGTGCGGTAAGCAAACCTTTCCACGTGACTGTGCGTTCTTTCGCATTCCACTTGCCGTTGGTCATGTCGGGGCTGCCTGGCAGCGTCAATTGAATATCGAGACGCGGCGTGCCCCCGAAATTCAGCCTGATGTGGACAGCTTTCTCGAGCAGGGGCTGAATAACGAGCGATACTGCCGAAGTGTCCTTGTCGGGAAGGTCGGCGTCACTGTTGGCGGGCTTCTGTTCTTTGAATAGTTTCTTGTATTGGGGCGTTGTACGGATGTAGGCCTCGAATGAAACATCGAGTTTTTCGGTGTCGTGAAGCAGAGACCCCAGGCGTGCGATGAACTTCACGTCGGTAATTCCGGCTTTGGCGGCAATACGCTTGAGTACTTTTTCGAGCAGCTTCCTGGTTTGGGGCTTTTCGGCGAAACCGCGTCTAAGGAGTGGAGCATCGCTCGGTTCGATGTACTTTCGCTCGATGATGTAGGCCACGACGCGTGCGAGAACCTCTTGTGCCAACGTATCGGAGTCGCCTTTCTTCAACTCCAGCCAGTTCAGCCTGGAAGTACCGGACGCCAGATACGAATAGACGCTGAGGTTCTTGAGGTCCTTGCGAAGTTCGGTGTCCATGAATTTGCGGAGTCGGGGGAATTCAGCTTCTTTGCCCAATTCGGTTTGCAGATAACCGATCAGGAGGTCCGCGATCTCGTCAACCGCTTTCAGCGATGCCTCAAGCACTTCTCCGGGGCGGTCATTACCGCGGAACCGCTCGATGTAGCCCGACGCGACGCCCATCTTGGATTCGTAGCGGGCGAACCGCCCGGCGCCCCCGACGTCGTCGGGCATAACGTCGGCAAACGTGCCGGTGAATGTGTGTTTCCTGGCGCCGCCTTTCGGTTTGTCCTTCGAGTATGCCTTTGCGACAGCGGCCAGTTCGTCGGCGTCCATTTCCCTGATTTGCCTCTTACCGTCATCGCCGCGTCCCCCTTGGCGCCACACGGTGAGCGTCCGGTTGAGTTGATTGCCTTTTGGCTCCAGCTCGATCTTGTAGATGGTTTCGTCGCACCCGATAACGGCCGCCGCGATGACGATTGTGGCGATCAGGTATCGTTTCATGGTGATTGCTCCCTTTGGTCTTCCATAAGTATGTGTATTTCATCCCATGTTGGAATTGCCGTCTGCGCCCCGAATTTCGTGCATGCCAGTGCGCCGGCGGCGTTGGCGATTCGGGCGGCGTCGGCGAGGCGATTCCCCCTTGCCACAGCCACCGCGAGGGTTCCCGTGAACGCGTCGCCAGCGCCTGTAGTGTCAACGATGTCAACGCGATAGGCCGGCACGCGAGCGATTTCTCCGTCGGCGGAAACGACCAGCGAACCCCTGCTGCCGATCTTCAGGACGGCTGCCCCCGCACCGCGTTCGACGAGTTTCGAGGCCACCTGGCGGTCGGCTCGTTCTTCGGCGGCCTGCATGCCGGTTATCTGTTCGGCTTCGATGATATTCGGGGCGACTATATCTACCGCCAGCAGTTCGTCGGGCAGGCGCCCGGGGACCGGACTTGGATCCAGGACGATCTTGCAGCAGTGTCGCCTGGCAAGGTCCATCGCGGCGCGAACGGTGGGCAGGGGGATTTCCAACTGGAGCACGACTACGTCGGCGAGGCTGAACAGTTCGCTACGTGGAAAAATATCGTCCGGAGTCAACGCCATGTTGGCGCCCCCGGAGATCACGATCGAGTTCTCGCCGAGCCCATCGACCAGGATCATCGCCGCCCCCGTCGACGTTTCGGGCGTTATCATCACGTTGTCGCAGTCGATACCGTCAACCGCGAGAATGTCTATGAGCGTTTGACCGAAGGTGTCGTCCCCGACGCGCCCGAGCATTATGCAATTTGCCCCGGCGCGAGCGGCCGCTACGGCCTGGTTAGCGCCTTTGCCCCCCGGTGACGTCGTAAAACCGTCGCCATGGACGGTCTCGCCGGCGACAGGCATCCGCGCAACGCGCATCACCATGTCCATATTGATCGACCCCACGACGAGAACCGTTGGTTGCTCAGGCATAAGAAACCTCTGTACCAGTTGCCAATTGCCAGCCGTTGTGTTCAGGCTATGCCCACTGCAACTCCGGGCCACCTCTTTGGACCTTGCCCAACACCCAGCATCGCTCGCCGGCGCGGGCCAGTATGTTCATGATTTGATTGGCGTAGAACGGGGCGACAATTATCACGAATCCGACACCCATGTTGAATACGCGCATCATTTCTATCGAATCGACCGGGCCCCTGGCGGCTATAAGTTTGAAGATACCGGGTACTTCCCATGAGTTGCGTTTTATCCGCAGGGTCAGACCGTCGCTGAGCACGCGGGGCAGGTTACCGGGCAGACCGCCGCCGGTTATGTGGGCCATCGCCTTGACGACGCGTTTCACGCGATATTTTTTCAGCACGCTCTTGATCGCCTGGACATATATTTTCGTCGGCTTGAGCATTTCCTCGCCCACGGTGGACCCGCCTAGAAGGGGCGGAGACGAAGAGAACTTGTATTTCGCCCGGTCCAGCAGAACGCGTCTGGCCAGACCGTAACCGTTGGAGTGCAGCCCGTCGGAGGCAAGTGCGATCGCCACGTCGCCAACCTCCGTCCTGCTGCCATCTATTATCCGTTTGCGCTCGACTACGCCTACGGCGAAACCGGCAAGGTCGAACTCGCGGGGTTTGTAAAAATCGGGCATTTCCGCCGTCTCGCCGCCGAGGAGCGCGCAACCGCTCTCCAGGCATCCGGCGGATATACCCTTGATGATTCTCGCCATCCGGTCCGGGGCGAGTTTGCCCACGGCCAGGTAGTCCAGGAAGAACAGCGGTTCGGCTCCGACGCAGATCAGATCGTTTACGCTCATCGCCACCAGGTCGATCCCGACAGTATCGAGCTTGTCAGTACCGATGGCGACTTTGAGTTTGGTGCCCACACCGTCGGTGCATGCGACGAGTACGGGGTCTTTGTAATTGCGCCTCAGGAGCCTCTCACTGAAGTCGAGCCTGAACAGGCCCGCGAATCCGCCCAGCTCGTCAACCACCCTGGGAGTGTACGTTCGCTTCACCAGCGGCGCGATTTTGCGAACCATTTCTTCGCCCGCGTCGATGTCGACGCCGGCCTGCTTGTACGTTATCGAACCGGTGGACTTTTTGCTGGCCATCGTCATATCGTAGCAAGCCTTCGCCCCGATGCAACCGCGTGTTGTGCAAAATGGACAGTTTATCGGTTTTCATTGCGCCCGTTCCCTGCTAAAACTGGGGTTCCATGGATTCTTTTACACTGGAGAAGATCGAGTTTGACGCTCTCGGCGAGTTGCTTGCGGACTTTTGCGCGACATCTCTGGGCAAGTCCCGGGCCCGCGCGATCGCTCCATCAGACAGCGCGGAGATTGCAGGTAAGTGGTTGGAGCAGACTTCGCAAATGGTTCGGGCGATTCGTGATGCCGGTCGCCTGCCCTTCGCCGGCGTGTGCGACATTACCGGCGCGGTGGGGCGGGCGGTCCCGGGCGGCGGGGGCTCCGGCGAGGATTATGCGACAATCGCCTCGGCGCTCAGGGGCGCCGCGTGCCTCGGCGAGCATCTGCGGGCGCTGCCGGATGAACTGGACGAATTGACCGCCCTCGCCGCTGGAATCGAGGACTTCAACCGTGAAGCCGATGCCATCGACCGAGTTGTCGCACCCGACGGGTCCGTTCGCGATGACGCATCGGAGAAGCTGAGGAAGATTCGCAGGGAGACCGGCGACACATCCCGCCGCATTCACGATGTGATGCAGGACTACGTCCGCCGCCCCGAGGTCGCCAAACTCCTGCAGAACACCAACGTGGCGGTGCATGGCGATCGATACGTGCTGGCGGTGAAGTCCGAGAATCGCGGCCGCGTGAAGGGTGTGGTGCATCGTGCCTCCAACACCGGGGCGACGGTCTTTGTCGAGCCCAACGCCTCGGTCGAACTGAACAACCAACTCGCCTGCCTCGCCGACGACGAGCGGAAAGAGATCCAGCGCCTGCTGAGCGAACTGGCGTTTCTGATCGTTGCCAAGGCCGACCGTATTATCGCCACCATGGATACCGTCACCGAGGTGGACGTGATATCCGCCAAGGCGCAATACGCCTTGAAGTACAACATGATCTGCCCGGAACTGTCTACCGCCGGGGCGATGGAGATCAACCAGGCCCGCCACCCGCTGCTCGTTGACCAGGCCCCGTCCGACGGCACTACGAAGTCCGCGTCGAGACAGCTCGAAGCGGTCGTGCCGATCGACATCCGCCTGGGCGGCGACTTCGATTTGCTGGTGATTACCGGATCGAATACGGGCGGTAAGACCGTCACGCTGAAGACCGCCGCGCTGATGGTTGTGATGGCGCAGTGCGGGATGCACATACCCGCCCGGCGCGGCGCGACGATACCCGTAATGGGTGACGTGCTGATCGACATAGGCGACGAGCAGTCGCTCGAACAGTCGCTCAGCACCTTCGGGGCCCACATCAAACGCATCCGCTACATCCTCGAAACCGCCCGCCGGGGAACGCTCGTGCTGCTCGATGAACTCGGCGCGGGCACGGACCCCGACGAGGGCGGGGCCATCGGGCAGGCGATACTCGACCACCTTCGCGACAGCGGGGCGATGGTGATGGCCAGCACCCACCTCAGCGTGCTCAAGGCGTATGCATACAACCGCGATCGCGTGGACAACGCGTCGGTCGAGTTCGACGTGGAAACTCTCTCGCCCACTTACGAGCTGAGGATCGGAACGCCGGGCGAGTCGCACGCCATTACCGTAGCCGAGCACCTCGGGCTCCCGGCGGGAGTCGTCGCCGCCGCCCGGAAGTACTTCGGCAGGCGCGGAAAGCAGTTCCGCAAAGCGATCCAGGCCACCGGCGCCGCGCGACGGGAGGCCGAAACCGCCCGCAGCGAAGCCCAAGCCGCCCACGCCGAAGCCCTGAATCGCATGGACGACTACGAAGAGCGTATCGCCGACGTGCAGGATCTTCGCGGACAGTTCCTGACATGGCTGGCGACACTGGACGACCTGAAACCCGGAGACCGCATATTCATTCCCTCTCTGAAGCGCAAGTGTACGCTGGTCCGCATGGAGATGCATCGACAGGTCGTGCTCGTCGAGGCCGGGCAGATGCAGATGGAAGTCCCCATACGCGAACTCATGCCCGAACTCGGGCAAGGCGATCAGCGAAAGGAGATCGACTCCCTTCGCGCCGAACTCGCCCGCCAGGCCCAAAAGGCCCGCGACGAAGCGGAGAGAGTGCAAGAAACGCGTCGCGAGTGTGATTCGCGCCTGCGCGAGCTTACACGGGACCGCGAGCAGTTTGCCCGTTGGACAAAGCAGATCGCCGGCGCGAAAGCCGGCCAAAGCATCCCCATCAACCGAAAGCCCGGGAC
>JADHXQ010000162.1 GCA_016782885.1 Phycisphaerae bacterium
GAGTACAGTCCTTTGAATGAATGGATGGATGCCGAGGCGCGTGTGGAATCTGCGCACCGGCACTTCGAGCAAGGGCGTTGGCCCGAGGCCGCCGCTGAGCTGCGCGCCGCGATAGACATTAATCCGGACAATGCGGCGTGGCACTATAATCTTGGTCTGACGCTCGAGGCGATGGAGGATTATGTCCGTGCGGGTGAGGCATTGCGGCGTGCGATGGAACTGGAACCTGACGACATCGAGATCCTCAATTCGCTTGGAGTTAACCTGACGCGCCAGGGGATGTACGCTGAATCTCTGGAAATCTTCGGGCGTATTGAAAAGAGCGATCCCACGTACGAGCCGTCATACTGCAACAGGATCATCACGTATACGGAGATGGCTCAGCACGACAAGGCCGAGTTGATGTTCTACCTGGCTCGCCAGGTCAAGGATGAATGTGCGCTGTGCCACTACAACATGGGCAATTCGCTGTATGCCCGCGCCGAATATGATCGGGCCATTGATTGTTGGAAGCAGACGCTCAGGCTCGATCCGGATCACCGCCATGCCAATTCGCGGATCGCCGAAGCATTGTGGTCCAAGGGAGATCTTGCAGGCGCCAGGGAGTATTACGAGGCCGAATTGCTGTCTGATGTCGAGGACATCGAGACGCTGCTGGATTACGGTGAAATGCTGATGGACCTTGGACAACCGGACGAGGCTCGCCGGAAGTTCGTCGAGGCGTTGAAAATCGATCCCGATGACGCCGCGGCATTGTTCTGTCTTGGTGAACTGGCGATGAGTAAGCAAGCCTACGCGGCGGCGGAAAGACATTTCCGCAGAGCCCTGCAGACCGACCCGGAATATCCGCTCGTTCACGCGCGGCTTGCCCGTGTGCTGCTGAAGCGAGGTTGCCTCCAGGAGGCGGTCAGGCACCTGCTGCATGAGATAAAACACGCCGGAAATGACATTGACATACTTCACGAACTTGGTCATCTGCTGCTCGAGGCCCAGTTGGTGAAGCAGGCGAATTCCGTGTTGAAGCAATTGGTGGATTTGGCGCCTGGCGACGCTCATGCGAGGCACAATCTTGCGGTCAGCTTCTTCCGGTTGAACAAGCATCGCGAGGGTATCAAGCATTGTCGCGAAGCCCTTAAACTCAAACCGGACTACGTGCTGGCGTTCTACAATCTGGCATTGGCACACCTGAGAATTGGCGAGATGGACCGGGCCAGGCGGTACGCGTCGAGGGCGTATATGCTTGCCCCCGGCGACGAGAGCATTCGCGGTCTGTCGAAACGGATCGGTATCGCGCGCCAGGGATTCTGGTCGAAGCTGCTTTCCAGGGTCCGATCTCTGGGCAGGCCGAAGAAGATCGATTGACGCCAATTGGGTGTCGGGCGGTTTGGATTTCGACACAGAGACTCAGAGGTTCTCTGGACCTCTGAGTCTCTGTGTGGATTTACGCCGTTCTCTGTCTGTCCGGGAGTCTCTGTGTCGCGATTGTCGACCCGACAGGATCGCTCGTACAAAACACTAACCGGAATCCAGAAGAGCGGTATTGCCATTGGCGATGCGATGCGCTTATGCTGAGGCAAAGTGGAAAACACAGAGACAACATTGAAGGTGGTGGTGTCCGAACCACTGAGCGATCGTGCGCTGGAGTATCTGGCTGGGCACGCGGAGATCGTTCTAACTGATGCCGCCGGCGCCATCGATCGTATCAGCGATGCTGACGGTCTGATCGTGCGGACATATACGCGGGTCAACGACGAGTTGCTCGCCCGTGCCGAGCGTCTGAAAGTAGTTGGTCGGGCGGGCGTTGCCCTGGAGAATGTCGACGTATCCGCCGCTCGCCGGCGGGGGGTCGAGGTCGTACACACTCCGGCGGCCAACACTCTGGCGGTTGTCGACTACACCATTGCCGCTGTCATTGGGATGAACAGGCGTTTTTGGCCTATGTCGGGCTTTGTCGAGGGCGAGGGGTTCCACCGCATGCGTAAACAGGCATACGGGCGATTTCTTTCGGGTATGACTCTGGGGATCGTCGGTTGCGGTCGGATCGGGTCGCGCGTTGGCGCCGCGGGGCGAGCATTGGGGATGATAGTCCTGTACAACGATATTCGCCCGATCGAACTGGACTACGATGCCGGGGAAGTTGACAAACCGACGCTCTATCGCGAAAGTGACATCGTGACAATCCACGTGCCTCTCGACGAAAGTACCCGACACTTGATTGATGCCGAGTCGCTTGCCGGGTTCAAGGACGGCGCTCAGTTCATTAACGCCGCTCGCGGAGCGTGCGTTAACTATTGTGATCTGGCCGACGCGGTGCGCAGCGGGAAGATATCGGCTGCTACAATAGACTGTCACGACCCCGAGCCCCCGCCTGCGGACTATCCGCTGTTCGGACTCCAAGGTGTGACGTTGACACCACACATTGCCGCCCGCGTACCCCAGGCGGTGGAGAACATGTGCGATGTGGTCTACGACGTGGTGGCCGTACTCGAGGGGCGCGAACCTGAGTATCCCGCGCCGTAGGGAAGAAGGGTTAGTGACGGAAGAACGGCTACGGCGAACGGTGATGGATCAACAGCCAACAGCCAACAAGAAACTTCCAATAACCAAGTGATCGGCGACGACGACAACGGCAACGACGAGTCCTATAAAGTTGGTGATTTTTCCCGGGGTTCGCTACCAAAATGTGGGGGATGGTCCACAATCGCGGCGCAGTATAGCCGGTTCCGATCACTGTTTCTTCGGCAAGGCGGGGTGTCGGACTATGTACTGGTCGTCGAGATTTGCGGGCGTGGCGGGGTTGGAGTTGTCCTGGGTCTCGGTCGTGTAGATGTCGTCACCGTTGACGTTGGAATCTTGGGCGCCAGGCTTCCATCCGACCGCACCACTGTACATCAGGTGCATCTCGCCATCCTCCTCGTGGTTCGAGGGCGATTTGTCGGATCCGACACCTGTGGCTGGCTCGTTGTTCTGCGATGGATTCTTGTCGGCCATTATTACGAACGAATCTTTCAACTGCGGACCCAGATGCGCCGGGTTCTCGATCGCCCTGCCTTCAACCATTGTGCTTTCGTACGGAAAGTGCAGACCATATGAGAAATTCGCCGACGATTGCCAACCCACTGCGTGAGTGCCGGCGTCTATCTGGGCTGTAGTCAACTCGCGGGCCTCATAGTCGCTGTCCAAAGGACATGCAAAGGCTTCTTCACCGACAAATTCCTTGTCGATGAGAAGCCAAACGTTCTGCAGCGCCGTTTCCCTGCCGGCGAGCTTCGTCCTCAACTCTTCGATCGTCCCGGCTGGGTCGCTCCTGGCGATATTCGCTTCAGGTTGCCCCGTGGTCCACAGTAGCGGGAAACTGCTGTTGCCCTCGGACTTGTACATGGCAATGGCCTTGCCGATACCGTGGAGATTGGCCCTGCACTTATCCTGATTGGCCAATCTGATGGCGTGTGATATGCCCGGAACTATAACGCAAGCAAGACCCGCCAGAATGAATACAAGCACCAGAATTATGACCAGATCAGAAAACGTAAAACCCTTGGCTCGTATCATCATGCCGTTTCTCCCATTCAGTACCATATGATACGCTCTTTGACCGCGGCGGGTCAAGGCTTTCCTACGGCTTGGCGAAACTGCTCGAGTGCTTGTAATACGGGCCGGCCCGTGTAGACTAACGCGGACACCTGACAAGACGAACGAATCAATAATATGGCCATACAACTAAAAACAGCGTACTCCAAGGCGTTGCTTGCGATTTTTCTTGGTGCGTTTCCATTGGCGTTTTCCGCGTGCAACGCCAATAGTGAAAGATTCTCGCCAGAGGACTTTTTCGCCCGCTCACTACCGCGCAACGAAAAGTTGTGGAACGCCCTGGTTGACGGCGATCTCCCTCCAAACCGCGGGGTGCGATGGATTTACAATTACGCCCTGCTGCTGGCCGAATCGGGGCGGACCGACATGCTCCCGCGGGTCGCCCGGCTGATCGAACTGGGCGCATCCATGCAGGACAAGGACGCGGGCAGCCCAACCTTCGGAAACTTCCGATGGTACTGGCGGAACGACAAAGTAACGGACCTCAACGCTGTCGAATTCGTCTCGCACCACATGATCCCGCTCTGGATCGACCACCGCGACAGGCTCGATCCGAAGAACAGGTCGACCCTCGAGCGGACCTTACGGTTGGCGGTCGACGCCTGCCTGAAACATCGGGTCCATCCGAGCTACACGAATATCGCCATCTCCAACGCGGTTAACCTGATCCTGCTGGGCGAGCGGTTCGGCCGCAAAGACGCTCTTGACGAGGGACTCAAACGCCTCGACGCGATATGTCTCACGACCTGGCGATACGGAATCTGCGAGTATGATTCTCCGACGTATTACGGAGTCGATCTCGACGAACTGGTGCTCCTGAACAAGTACGTCCGCAGCCCCCGGGCCCGCAGGGCGGGCGAGGCGATGCTCGAGTTGTTCTGGACCGACCTTGCGGCCAACTGGTTCGCGCCGGGCGGACATCTGGGCGGAACGCACAGCCGGTCCTACAACTATCCTTGCGCCGCCAGCGATTTCCTCGACCGCCATCTCGCTCACGCCGGATGGGCCCGCCGCGCATATGGCGACTGGATCCGGCGAAAACATCTCGATTCGCCCGAGAGCAGATTCATGGACGGCGCGGCGTGGCTAGACGCCCTGCCCGGACCCTGGAAGCCGCCCGAGAGGCTCCGCGAAATGGCCGAGACACTATACCCGCGGGACGTTCGACAGCGTTTCGGTTCGCGCGGGGCGCACTGGCGCAGGCACGTGGTCTATCGGGGCGTCACGCTGGGATGTTCGGGCAAAGCCTACGGCGTGATGGACCTTCCGCTCACCGTGAGCCTTCCCGGCGACCGGACCGCGTCACGATGCTATTTTCTAGCCGACGGTCGGGAAGACCCCTACGGAAAGCGAAAGTTCTCGGTGGGCGCCGCCGGTCACACCAAAGCTCTGCACCTCGCTCCGCTGTGGGCCGCCGCCTCCGGAGGCGATCAGGCGATGGCGATCGCCCTCTACAGCGACACAGTGGTCAACCGCTCGAACGTTATCAACCTGCAAAGCCACTTCGTCTTCCGACGCCCCGACGCGATGTACATTGATTCGAAGCCCTGTTCGGCCCCGGCGACCCTGGCCGCCGGAGCAGTTCTAACGCTGCGATACGGAACCGCAGCCGTTGCGGTATCCATTCCCTGGGCAAAACGCACGGATCATGGCGCCGCGCCGATCAGTATCATTGACGATGGAAATCCTCACAACGTCCTGCGGCTGACCGTCGATCATTTCGCCGGTAAGCGAACCCAGGGTCCGGGCAATCCGCTGCCCGGAGCGGCGATCTGGGTGCGGATCGGCAGCGGACTCACGGGCCGGCGTTTTGAAAAGTGGCGAGACGAGCTTTCGGCGCCGAAAATCGAAGTCAGCCCAAAGGTCCTGCGATTTTTCTCGACCGGCGGGCGGCACGCCGTCAGCCTCACCGTCGATAATCCCTGGGAGAACAAGCGAAAAGTCCGCAGCGAACCCGAACCGCCGGAGGGTATCTTGTCGGTCAACGGGAAAGAACTGGGACGCCGAATTCTCGATTCGCTCGAACCGATCCGCCGATTCCGGGGCACCGGTCACTGACCGTCGCTGAAGCGGATGGCTTTGAAGCTTTCCATCTGTTCCTTGATGGCGGTTTCGGTCGGGAGGCGTTCCATGCTGCTTGCGCCGTAGAAACCGTGTACGCCTTGTGTATGATTCAGGACGTACTCGGCGTCGTCGGGCATGGAGATCGGTCCGCCGTGGCAGAGCACGATCACGTCGGGATTGGCGCCCTTGGCGGCGTCGGCGATTTCCTGGACCTTCGCGGGGGCCTCCTCGAGTGACACCGCGGTGGTGGCGCCGATCGATCCCTTGGTGGTGAGCCCCATGTGTGCAACCACGATATCCGCCCCGGCAGCGGCCATCGCGGCGCCCTCTTCGGCGGTGAAGGCATAGGGCGTGGTCAGCATGTCCATTTCATGGGCCGTGCGAACCATCTCGACTTCCAGAGAGTAACCCATGCCCGTCTCTTCGAGGTTCCGTCGGATCATTCCGTCGAACAGGCCGACGGTCGGGAAGTTCTGAACGCCGGAGAAACCGATGTCGCGGATCTGCTTCAGGAAGACGCCCATCTGCCTGAACGGATCGGTCCCGCAGACGCCGGCGAGAACGGGGGTATCCTTGACGATGGTCAGGACCTCCGAAGCCATCTCCATGACAATCGCGTTGGCGTCGCCGTAGGGCATCAATCCGGCCAGCGATCCGCGTCCGGCCATCCGGAATCGCCCGGAGTTGTAGATTACGATCAGGTCGACACCGCCGGCCTCTTCGAACTTGGCACTGATACCGGTCCCCGCCCCGCCGCCGATAATCGGCACGCCCGCATCGATATGGGCCTTCAGTCTGTCAAGCACTTCCTGTCTGGTAAACGCCATCGCCTGCTCCTTGTGTAAGATTCGGATTTCGTTTTCTAGACCCCCGCGTCGCCCTGGTTCTTCTGGTCGATCAGGGCGAGCATCATTTCTACGGCCTTTGCGGCGAATTGCGGATCGTTGATGTTGCAGTCGATCTCTGCGACCTCGATATCGTCCCGCACCCCGGATCTGATCGCATCGAAGATAGCCTGGTCGGCCTGGCGGTCGCAGAACATCTCACCATCGCCATCGAGGATCGACACGCCCTTCAGCGGAAGAAGAAACGCCACCGGCCCGGTAGCGGCGCCGGCCTTGGCGGCGAAGATCTCGCCCATCCGGCGATTTTCCTCCACGTTGGTGCGCATGAGCGTGATGTCCGGATTCCACGGGTAGAAGGTCCTTTCGGCGTCCTTGTACTTCCGGGGCACGGTGTCGGGTCCGCCGAAGTTGGCCATGTCAACGCAGCCGGGAACGATCAGGTGCGGGACGCCCATTTCGCCGGGCGCGTCGAGTCGCTGCGGTCCGGCGCTGAACATTCCGCCGCAAATCTCATCGGCCCACTCGGTGGTCGTCACGTCCAGCACGGCGTCGACGAGCCCTTCCCGCACGAGCGATTCCATTGTTTTTCCGCCGGCGCCGGTGGCGTGGAACACCAGCACTTCGAACCCCTCACCCGCCAATGCGTCCATGCACATGTTGACGCACTCGGTGGTGTTTCCGAACATCGAGGCAGTGATAATCGGTTTCTCTTCGGGCGATGTTTCCGGTTCGGCGCCGACCATACCGCAGATCGCCCCTGCCGCCCGTGTGAAGATAATCCGCGAAATGCGATTGATCCCGGCGACATCCACGATCGACGGGAACATGACTATGTCCTTGGCGCCGACGTAAGCGGGCGTATTGGCGGACCCCGCCGCCGTCGAGACGCACACTTTCGGCACGCCCATCGGAAGGGCCCGCATACCGGCGGTGATAACGGCGGTCCCGCCCGTGCCACCCATCCCTATGATACCGTCCAACTTCCCTTCATCGTACAGGCGTTTGACTAACGCGGGCGCACCGGCGGTCATCACCTTCATCGCCTCGCCGCGATCTCCGCTCTCCCGAAGCGCCGAAAGGTTTCCCCCTCCGGCGGACGCCACATCCGAAGCCTCGATGTCCACCCCGAACAGATCGGTCGTACCGAGCACGCCGATATTAATCGCCAGCACCTCGCAGCCCCGCGCGACGATCTGCTCGCGAAGGAAGGCGTATTCGGGGCCTTTGGTGTCGAAGGCGCCAATCATTGCGATCGTCTTGCTCATGTCGGGTTCCTTTTACTGTTCGCGTTCTACTCGAAGAGGATAATCGCGCCGCCGGCCGGTTCGAGTTTGAAGCTGACCGCACCGCCGGTGGCGCTCAGTGCGTCGTATTTCTTAGTCTTGCGATTGAAGATGCGCGGCTTGGCGGGCTTGGTGAGTTTCAACTTGATGGTCTGCTCGCCGTAGGCGTCGTGGTTCGCGATGAACACGACGTCCTTGTCCTTTGAGTCGTACTTCGAGACGCCCATGACAAACTCGCCGCCGACCGGTTGGATGTAGAAATCTTTCGGAAACGGATTCTTCTCGAGCCCCGGGGGCATTACGGTTTTGCCGTCGGTTTGCGGCACGGGCTTGTGGTTCCAGTCGGTTGTCCAGGGCGTAGAGTAGATCGCCCCGGGCAGACCGATCTTCGCGATCTCCTGGCGCATGGGCTCGATGTAAGCGTTCACACCGGCGAGATCCCTACCGTACTGGTTGAACTCGAACGTCTTCATATTCATGATGCGCGAGCCGATATGCCACATCGCTCCCCTCAGCCCGCAGGCGATCGAGGTCGTCTGGATGTAGAGCAGGCGATTGGGATTTCCCTTTCCCGCCAGGCCCGCGTCGGTTTCGCAATAACGACCGAGCCGGTTGTCGTGGGCGGACGCCGCTTTCCAGGCCGACAGGAGATTGCTGAAATTCTTGTGCGGCCCGCGCTTCCAGGAGAAGTCGTAATAGCTGACGAAGTCCGACTTGGCGAGGTACCCGACGCCGTAATTCTTGTACGTTCCGCTATAAGTCGCGTGCGTGGGGTCCCACTTGTGGACGTTGTTGATGTCCCGAGCCCGACCGGCGCCGGTCTTCCCGAACCGATCCGCCCACAAATGGTACGCCGCGATCGTCTCATTGCCCCGGAGCTTCTTGAGAAGCACTTCGCATTCCTTGGGGTTCCTGTAAACGTGCAGCCCGTCAGCCAGCAGGTCCACCACCATCAACACCTTGTACTTCTTGCAGAGGGCTTCACGCTGAAGGGTGTACTTGCACA
>JADHXQ010000163.1 GCA_016782885.1 Phycisphaerae bacterium
GCAACAATACTCTGGACGGTCCGTCGGCGAAACCCGCCGCTTGGCAGACGAAGATCGCCGGTGAGTATCCCGGAATAATCTCCGAAAGCGGAAACGGGGCCGAGGGGACGACATGGTTCAAGGTCGCCGGCGACAAGGTTAGCGGAACCTACAAAGTGGGCGGCGGCGGAATGGAGTATACCGGCGTTTTGAAGGATTTCACCGTAGTCGGCGACAGGAAGTTCACGTGCACATGGGTCGACATGGAAGATCGCCAAGGCGTCATAACCGCAACGTTCTCCGAAGACCTGTCGAGCTTCAGCGGTACATGGGAGGCCGACGACGGCGACGGCACCTGGCAGGGCAAAAAAGTCAAGTGATCGACCGGTAACCAGCGTGTCCAACGGACGCCTTCGGCGCCGCTGACACGAAACGTTATGCTCTGAAGATGATTGAAGATTCTTCTTGAGTTATACTTATATGAGCGGTATGATATCATTATGGGTAGATTGACATTTTCATGGGATGATCGGAAGGATCGAGCTAATCAGAGTAAGCATGGTGTTTCCTTTGAAGAAGCAGCCACAGCGTTTGCCGACGAGAACGCCAGGTTGAAGCACGATCCCGATCACTCTCAAGACGAAGATCGATTTATCCTGCTTGGCTTTAGCGCTAAGCTTCGTTTGCTTGTCGTGGCGCATGCCTGGCGACAAGATGAAACAGAGGTCAGAATTATTTCGGCTCGCAAAGCGATCCGGAAAGAACGTAAGCAGTATGGAGAATTCCTATGAGAAAAGAATATGACTTCTCGGATTCTGTAAAGAACCCCCACGCCAAGCAACTCAAGAAACAGGTGACGCTCCGTCTCAACACGGACGCCGTCGCCTACTTCAAGGCCCTGGCCAAAGAAACCGGGGTTCCATATCAGAACCTGATCAATCTGTATCTGACGGAATGCGCTCACTCAGGCAAGAAGCTCACACTGACATGGGCGTCGTGACAGACCGCGGAACAAAACGCTCCAGCGGACGCGAAAAGACCGCGCCGCTGAGCTTGGACGTTAGCACGATCCCACAACCATTGATTGTTGAGCGCCTGTTGCATGATACGGTTCGATGACATCCGCCAGTATCCTTTGCCGTTCCGCCTGGCCGCGCAAGCCCCGTTTGTACGTGTTTAGCAGACCGAGGCTCGGAGCTGTTCGCCGTTGTCGTAATTTCGAGTTCGGACTGGTCGGCGCCCAAAGCCGGCCGCATATGCGGCCGGTCGGCGCTTCGTCGTGATCTTGAGTCCGGCCGCATATGCGGCCGGCTTTCTGTCGTCTTGACACAATGCGGGGCATGCTCGCTGCTTTGCGAGCCTGCTAAACACATACCCCCCGCCAGCGGGGTTCAACAACATGAGACATCGCAAATAGTTCTGCATCAGGAAATGTCTGGAACCTCGCAAGCCCACAGAGTATCACGAGGATCTTTCATATGCCGGGAAGGGAGATGGACCCATGGGCGTGTTCAATGTGACGATGAAACTGAAGAACTGGCAAAACAAGTTTCTGCCCGAAAATCAGCAGGGCGAAGACGTTGAGTGTCAAGGGCTGGTCGACTCTGGCGATGTGGAACTCGCACTTCCGGCGGATATCATCGAACGCCTGCGTTTGGAGGAGACCGGAGAGGTCCAGGTATACACGGCAGACGGGGGTCAACACACCTGCAGGGTCTTCGGAATTGTTGACCTGTGCGTACAAGGTCGGACCTGCCAGGTCCGAGCCATAGAGATCCCACATGGGACAGAGCCCTTGTTGGGAGCGGTTCCCCTTGAAGAAATGGACCGGCACATTTCTCATCAAGAGAAGAAGCTCTTACCGAATCCAAAGTCTCCCGAGAAGCCTCTTCTCCCCCTCTGCTGAATGCGAATATCCAAAGCACGCATCGCGATGCGGAGATGAAAGACGGATGGGCGTTGTGCGGGCATCAAGCTCGCTGGTCCGCTATAGGGGTCGCCAAGCTGAGACTTCATCTGCTCGTATCGGCCGGCTGGGCGGCCTGTCGTGTGGTCGACTCGGAAACCGCCGATGATTTAGTGGTGGCGCGGGGCCTGGAGAGAGCCTGGTTGGCGTGCAGTTTCAAGTCTCTTTGGGTCGACGCGGCCTTGGACTGTCTAAGGCTGCGGCGGTTTATGTTGATAACCAGCGCCTGAACGTTGATGCCCCGCTCCTGCTGGGATTGCACGTTGCGACGGAGGTCATCGTTCAAAATCTGCTGGCGGAACGCGCTGTTGAGCCGGCCGTATTGCACATCGAGTTTCTTGCCGGTCTCTCCACGCTCTTGCTCTTTGGCGATCTGTGCCGACAGAATCTCCAATTCGCCGCTGTTATTGCTCTCCAGAAGATCCTTCCCGAGTCCGCCGGCGATCTGCACGGTCTCGGCGGGCCTGGTGGCAGGCCCGGCGATCGGCCGCTTGGCGGGCGATGGCTTGGGGGTGAGGGGCTTGTTTACGGATTCATACTTATTCCCGCCAGCATCGGCTACTACAACTGGCGCAACATTGTTTGCTCCTGAATCGCCTGTCTGGGAAATAGTTTTCTTCGGCTGCTTGACGCCAGAGGTTACTACGCCCCGCGTCTCCGCGACCGCAATATCGGACGGGCGAACGCTGTCCGCGACGCCGGAGGCATCCGGCGCCACCACGGGCTTGGCTCTTTTCGGAGCCGGAGCCGCCGGGGCCGACGGGGCCGGATCGCCTTTGGCAACGGTAACGTCGCTCCCGGTTTCTGTCGCCCCCTTGCTCTTGGCTCGAACCCAACCGCCCTTGCCCACCGTTGGATCGTCCGTAACGCCGTCGAGCCGAGCTATCGCCATTCCTTCCCCATCGCGGTTCGAAAGATCGGTGTCCTTCTGCGTTCCCCAAGATCCGGCGCGACGGGCAACAAACCCACGGTCGGATCCGGTCTTGTAAAGATCTGGTGCGGGGGCCTGGGACACCATCTCACCGCGGGCGAGTTTATCGATATCGCCCTTGAGTTGCTCGATCACCGTGTCGGTAGCCAGAACAACGATCTGCACCTGCTGGTCATCCTGCTTCTTGTTGTAGCGGAAGGGTAACTCGCCGCGAGAAACTTCTGGTTTCTTCTCAGCACCCTTGGCGGGAGTTCTGTCGGCAGGCTTGGAATCCTCGGCTGGAACTTCCAGTTCCAGCCACGGGACGCCGTTACGATCACACGCCTCATTCACCCCAGCCAGCGTGTTGCTTACATCGTGAGTATATATGGACGTATTCTTGGCGTTGGTTAATGCGTACTCGAAAGCCGTATCCGCAATAACAGGCCTGCCGCCAACGGCCCCGCCGTTCGTGGTCGCGGAACTGCCTCCTGCCTTATCGACCTTTTCATTCCTGCCGTCGCCGGCCTTGCCGTGCAGTGATCCGTCGTTGAAATCCATATGTCCCGGCCCGCCGGGGCCTCGCCCGTCATCGTCCACACTTGCCATGGGAGACGGGCCCTGGCCTGTTCCGAGCATGCTGATGGCGATTATGCCGACCCCGGCAGTCAGGAGAACCACGGCAGCTACGGCCAGAGTGATCCACCGTGCGGCCCCAAATGCCCCGCCGGCCTGCTGGTCGCCCAGAAGGTGTTTGCGTTCGGCCCGGGCCATTACTCTTCGCACGAAGCCTCGCGGCGCCCGCTGGCGCGGCAGGCCCATCACAAGCCGCCTGGCGGCGGTAAGTTCATGCAGTTCCAGGGCCAGTTCGGGATCCTCGGCAACGGCCTGCTCGACGGAGCGGGCCTGCTCTTGAGTTACTTCACCGTCGATGTAGGCTGACAGTATGTCTCTGATTTTGTCTCGGTCTTCACTCATAATCATCCAACAGGCCTCTCAACCTGTCCCTCAACATTGTCCTGGCACGGTGCAGGCGGCTTTTGACGGTGCCCACGGGCACATTCATAACATCGGCCACTTGTGCATAGTCCATTTCTTCAATGTCGCGTAATACAACCACCAGGCGGAACTCTTCGTCGAGTTCGCCCAGGGCGGGCATCACACGCTGATTCGTCTCAGCGGCGACAGCCGCTTCCTGAGGCCCGATCTGGCGTCTGGCGACCGTGGGCGATGTGAGCGCATCACCACCGCTGGGGGCGCCGTCTTCGGGTCCACTCAGCGAATGGAACTTGATTCGTCCGCTTCGCCTTCTATTTGAGATCGCCAAATTGGCCGCTATCCTGAACAGCCATGTATAGAACTTGCTCCTTCCGTGAAACTGCCCGATACGTTCCATCGCGCGGAGGAACGCCTCCTGGGCGAGTTCCTCGGCATCGGCGGGTCGGCCGCACATGCGAAGCAACATGTTGTAAATCCGGTCCTGGTACTTTGCCACCAGCAGGGAGAACGACTCCATATCTCCCTGGCGGAATCTCCGCACCAGGGTCACGTCGTCGAAGGCGATTGGCTTGCGTCCGTCAGGACTGCCTCTGGCGCCTTTAGCGCCTCGATCACCATCCACACTATTCGACGCTTTCTTCGTCACAAGGTTCCCGGAAAAACGACAATTTCAAACAGTCCCACGCAGATGCACGGGGCGCGGGATCACACGCACAGACCAAAAGTCTGGACATCAAGTACGAGATTCAGTGCAGGCCCGAACCACCGAAATTATCAGGCTGCGGAAGACCAAGGCTGCGTCCGGAACGTTATTATTGGGGATTTCCCAGATGGCGTTGCGCCCGCGACGATCGCGGGGCTCTCACGGTGATTGTATCCGATGCGATGCGTTGGACAAGCTGAATCTGGGGTCTGGGCATCGGACCATAACCACCGCCGCAGTTGACATGGCCGGTCGTGGCGTGGGATACTCATCGCGGCTGGGTAGTCCGATTAGATGGCATAACAAACGTGTGCAACGGACGCCTGCGGCGCCGCTGAACTTAAGCGTTGGATATTTTTCAGGGCGCGTTAACGGACAGGGAACCTGCTTCCTCCCTCCCAACCACGGGACTCCGACAGCAAGGGCGGGGTATGGGGGCGGGGCCTGTTTCTGCTTCTGCCCAGCCTCAACAACTGCGCCCGCGCCGGAGGATCGCCAAGGCGCCAAGGGCAAGCGGAGAGAATGTGGCGGGTTCGGGGACTTGGGCGACGCGAAAGCCTCTGTCGTTGGACTCGGCCGCTACGGAACCCCGGATGCGGTGCGGCGCGTGCAGATCGTCGTCGATGTTGCCGCTGGTCGGGTAACCTGTGGTAGTTAAGACTTAATCTGACAATTACGCTATCTTGTCGGTTATCCGCGCTATCCCTTCGACTTCGCTGAGGGCAAGCCGTGTCATCCGTGGCAAGAATGTCTCGTGCCGTCGGCGTGTCCGTGCCCGCCTGAGATGGCGGACGGGATAGGCGGAATCGGTGCTGCTCGGCGAGGCGCCTTGCTGCGCAGGACGAGTGAACTGACCACCTCCGGGCTGGCATCAACTTTCTAAACACCTGCTGCATAAACCGTTAAGATGCTGTGACATATCATGCGGCGTCAAATGACTTTTTGAGGACACCCCGCGGCGGATCGCATTGCTAGAAATACTTGGGGGATAAGTGGTTATGGTAATATACCGAGTAAATACCTACGGCTGGCGGGCTGGGCGGCAGGTTCACAGTTTGGGACCGGCGGCGGGACGCGGGTGCTTTGAGTTATGTTGGGCCGGCGGCGGCCTGTGTGTTATAAGTGTTGATGTGACGGCCGGATAGGTTGATTTCGTGGGCGTGTTGTGCGGCGAGAATGGCCGATTCGCGGCCAGGGAACGCGGGCCGAAGGTGTGAACCATATGTGACAGGTGAGCAATTGCCACGCCCCCTTGACTTCTTCAGCGATCACAATACACTCATGGAAACTCCGGATAATCAGGATCCGTGACGAAAGGATTTCATACCATGCCAATGTTCCGTGTTATCTTTCTGACAACTGTTTTGGTCTTGTGCGGGGCTGCCGGCGGGGCTGAGAAGCCCAAGGTCTATCCCGACAACAAGCCTCCCGCGCCGCCCAAGGAGTTCGCCGTCGTGCTGTCGCCGGGATATGGCACGATCGACCATTTCTCCTCCGAGCCGAAGGTTTTCGAGAACCTCCTGATCAACATGAAGAAGACCGGCTTCAACACGGTCCACTGCGTGTACCGGCCTTGGCGCCTGCCGCTCTGCCGCAAGCACGGGGTGAAGATGATGGTGGACATCCTGGCCTGGAAGGACGACGTGAAAATGGACATCCGCCGCCCCAAGCAACGCCCGGCCGTGGAGGCCATGTGCCGCAAACTTCGGGGCTCCGACGCCATCTGGGGATACAACCTCTGGAACGAGAAGCTGCCTTTCTTCGGATATCCCGACAAGAAGAACATCGACCAGTACATCGCGATGATCAAGGCCTGGGACCCGACGCACCCGGTTTGGCTCGGCACGTATCGGGTCTCCTACGCCAACGCGCCCAAAGAGAAGCCCGGTATCCATGCCTACTACGACTATCACTGGCAGCGGGGGTTCCTGTGGCACTTCGCGGATCTGCAGTGGTACATGGGGCACTGCCGGAACATGGACGGGCACATCGGCCGGTGGATACTGGGCAGCAACTACAATCTGAACAGCTACACGCTGAACACCTCCATTCCGTTCGGCCTGAAGGTGTGTATCTGGTTCATCGGCGGCCCGTTCGACAAGGAAGGCAACATCGACCCGAAGCACCGCTTTTATCACTTCGTGCGGATTGGGCGGGAACGCAAGGCACTGTACCCCGACCTGATGAAGATCGGGCGGCCCCTGGCGGTATACTCCACGCCGACGACGAAAAGCGAGTCCAACAAGGACAAGAAGACCGACGTCCCGTGGCGCCTTCCGCCCTTCCCAAAAACCCACTGGCTCGAGGTCCGAAAAGGCGAGGCGCTCCTGGGTTTCTTCAAATACCCCGGCGGCGACGATGCCGTGTACGTCGCCAACCACAACGCCTTCGCGCCGCAAGAGATGACGCTCGTATTGAACCAAAAGGCCGACGCCAAAGCCGTAGTCGAACTTCTCGACCGCAAGACCGGTAAGTGGCGGAAACTGAAGCTGAAGGACGCAGCGATCTCATTTACCCTGACGGCCGCCGGAGGTGAACTCCTGCGCGTCACAGGCCGGGGCAAATAACCCGACACCCCCCACAAATCTTGAGACCATACGCCGCCCAAACCCGGATTCGCTTGCTCAACACGCCGCATCGGATACAATCACTGCAAATGTCCCGCGATCCCGATGTGCGTCGGGGCGCCGGAGAGAGACCATCCGGGAAATGTCGGACTACGCGGTTTCAGTCGCGACAGAGAGGAAAACCGATGAGAAGAATTATGGTGCTTGCAATCGTGCTCCTTGCCGCCCATGCACAGGCCGGTCTGCTTGAAGACAGCGGCGTCAAGGGTGGGGTCATCGTTGTGGTCGGTTGTGAAGACGCGAAGCTGATCGGCGATCTCGCCCGGAGCGACAAGTTCCTCGTTCAGGCGCTCGACAGTGACCCGGCGGAGGTTGAGAAGCTGCGCGAGGCGCTTGGAAAACTCGACAGTTACGGCAGAGTCAGCGTCGCGGTGTTCGATGGCAAGAGGCTGCCCTACGCGGACAATCTCGTCAACCTGTTGATCGACAAGAGCGGTAAAAGCCAAGTGCCCGCCGATGAAGCCATGCGGGCCCTGGCGCCGCGGGGCGTGGCGATTATCGGAGGCAAGAAAACCGTCAAACCCGTCCCGGCCGACATAGCCGAATGGTCGCACTACCTCTACGACTCGAAGAACAACGCCGTATCGAATGACAAGAAGGTCAGCACACCGACGAGCATGCAGTGGGTCAGCGGACCGCGCTGGTCGCGCCATCACGATCACATGAGCAGTGTCAGCGCCGTGGTGACAACCAATGGCAGGATTTTTTCCATTCTCGATGAAGGCCCCAAGGCGTCGATCCAGTATCCGCCCGAGTGGCGCCTGGTGGCCCGCGACGCGTTCAACGGGAAGCTGCTGTGGAAGCGTTCCATTGCCCGGTGGCATACGGACATCTGGCCGGCCAAGGCCGGTCCCGCACAACTGCCCCGGCGACTGGTGGCCGTCGGTAACAAAGTCTTCGCAACGCTAAGCCTCCACGCCCCGGTGAGCATGCTCGACGCCGCGACTGGCGAGACTCTCAAGACCTTCGAGGGCACCGGGCACACCGAAGAGATTATCGTCTCAGACGGTCAACTGTTCGTAACCGCCCACGCCAAGGCGCCGCCCGAAGGGAAGTGGCAACTGAAAACCGTCCAATGCTGGACCGAAACCCGACGCTCCAACAACACCCGTCCCTGGAAATGGGAGGCCGGCGACCCCAAGAAGATCATCGCCATCGACATCGCATCGGGCAAGGTTCTCTGGTCGAAGGAGACCACCGTCGCCCCGATCACGCTGGGGGCGGACAAGCAGCGAGTTGTCTACCACAACGGTATGAACGTGGTCTGTCTCGACCGCAAATCGGGCAAGGAGTTGTGGGTCGCCCAGCGTACGACGAAGGTGCAGGTGCAGGTAAAATCGGCTCCGAACCTGGTGATTTATAATGACGTGGTCCTGTTCTCCGCCGGACCGGGGCAGGTCTCGTCGATCTCGCTCAAGGACGGTAAAACGCTCTGGTCTGATTTCCACGGACCCACCGGGCACCAGTCATCGTATGACCTTTTGGTGGCCGACGGACTGGTCTGGTCGACCTCCGGCGAAAGGAGGAGGCGACCGAAGAAGAACGCGAAGGGCCCCAAAGTAAAAGTCGTCAGACACCGGCCATGGAT
>JADHXQ010000059.1 GCA_016782885.1 Phycisphaerae bacterium
TCCCTCGATGCCGAAACGTACTCCGCCTCCATGTCTCGAACGAAACTGCCCGGAAGCCGCCCGATGTCCCTTGCCAGCAGGACCATCACATGGTCGTAGCTGCCCGCCGCTTTTAACACGTCATCGGGAGAGATGTCTTCATGGCCTACTGTTATCGTCATCGGGAAGACGCGATCCCTCAGCTTCTCCAGAATCTGCCCGCCAAGCCCGCCATTCCGCCTGTTCAGCAGCCGATCGTCCCGCGTCAGCCGTTTTCCAGCGGTATCGAGCTATTCGATCGGTCCATGTGCTTGAAAAGTTCAAAGTTACAGATTCGCACCGCGGGTATACCCTGGTCATCTTTAACGAGGCTGCCGGACCGGTCCAGCGAAAGCAGCAGGTGGCTGCCCCTGAGATTCAGATCTTCGATTCCCGCCCGGGCCAGTCGCCGCCCGGTCGCCTCAACGACGCAAGTATACTCCTCTTCCGTGATCCGGCCTTGTCCGTATGCCGTCAGTGCGTCAACCCCCTTGTAGATTTCTTCGTCTTTGGCGGCCAGCAGTTCATCTGGTCCGTTCCAGTATCCCCAGATGATTATATGTTCGTGATGCTTGCCGAGGACCGGATGACCGTGGGGAGTTTTCAGGTGCTTGTGGCTGTCGTACCTGCTGTTATCGACAAGATCCGGTGCGATTTCAGACTTGTGCCCCGTCATGTAGATGGCCCGCGGATAAACTGTTTCTATCCCGCTTCTGGTCAACTCCATGCTCAGGGAGACTTCCTCGAATGGGCTGTTATACCCGTAGGCGCCAATGGCTTCCTCGTCTATTACAAGCGGATCGGCATCCGGTTTCTTCCCAACGCGCGAGATGCGCCAGACGAGATGTATGCTGTCCTTGGTCACGGTGTGGTAAACGTGATGTGTAGCCGAAAGCTCTGTCCTCGGCGTCTTGCGCCATTTCTCAGGGAGAAAATACTCAAAGAGCGCGGCGTCCCTTCCCACGACCCACAGCCTTCCGCCCGTGCTCTTGACCTGCCCGTAGACGTAGTCCACTGACATAATGTTGACTGCTGCCAGGTCCGGGGGGAAGTTGTTTTCGGCCTCAAAACGATGCGCCTGCTTGACCAGGTAGGTTTTGCGCTTTGCCATCCTGACGGTTTGCTCTCGCTGAGGTGTCCGTTCGAGGAGTTCAAAATCGACCAGGGCATACAGGATATTCCCCTTCGCGTCGCTTAAGAGCTGCCCGTCGCTCCGCGGTCTGACGATGATGTGGTGCGGTTTGCTGTCTCGAACGAAGAATCCCTTGTGTTCCATCTCCCGATTTGAGCGAAGTATCAAGCCCCTCATGGTTTCGTCATCGAATAGTCCCGCCTTAAAAGCCTCGGCGGCATCTATGCCCTTTATCCACTCATAGATGACGGCATATTGCCTGTTCAGGTCCAGCGTGATCTGCTCATGATTCCTCTGGACCCCGTCGAGTATGTACTTCTTCCGCCCCATTCTCTCGGCCTCGACGTATTGGCGGGGCACATATATGCCCAGCGGCTTGTGGGTATAAAGCTGCCCAGCCGTCTCGTAGCGTGTATTCCGCATTTCGATGACGAGGCTGAACTCCTCGAAAGGGCTGTTGAACTTGGCGCCGGCAAGGTCTGACGCCTCGGTCTCGCCGGGGATGTCCTGCCCCATGCGATTCCATTTCAAAACGATGTCCTTGGAGATTCCCGCGACTTCCTTGGTCCGGGCTTTGTAAATGGCGCTCGTCCCGGCCAGTTTAACGCGGTGTGCGGCGAACCAGTCTCTGTCGGCACAGTGGTTCTCCGGTAGGAGATGCCTGCTGAACGGGCGCCCGTATTCGGTCAGGTACAGGTCGCTCCCGTCTTCGAGTTGCAGGTGCAGGTACTCGACTCCCAGGATGGCAATCCTGGGTCGCAGCGCCAAGTGGGCGGCGACAGCGTCGAATTTGTCAGTGTCGAAAACCACCAAAGCATTGTAGTTGCCCACCGGGACAACTTCAATAATGGGCTCGCGGGCGACAACAGCGCCCTTGACCCCTTGGGCGGCGGGTGTTAGGCTCGGGGTTTACGATTTCAGGAGAACATTATGACCCCGGAAGAACTTCGTGAAGCGATTCAAAACCAGGCCGTCGAAGGCAGGGTCGCGTGCAAGGCTATGCTGGATCTGGCCCGCGAGAGCGAAATCCCCTCGCGGCAGATCGCCAAGATCTGCAACGAACTGAAGATCAAGATCTGCGCCTGCCAACTGGGCTGCTTCAAATGAACGACACCCCCGACCCCCCTGACGGACTGATCCGGGACTGCCCCATCCGCCGATTCGAAAACGGGCGGGCGGAGGCGATGGTCGACAAGGTCATCACCGAAGCCAGAATCGAACTGGACATCAACGATGGAAAGCACAACCTCGCGATGCTCTGCATGCCGCATGATCTGGAATCGCTGGCGGTGGGTTTCCTGGTCGGAGAAGGCGCCCTGCGCGACCGGGGCGCACTGCACGATGTCCGCGTCAACGTCGAGAACAACAAGGTATTCCTCCGCGGCGACTTCGATGAAGACGCCCTTGAAGCGATGGCCAACCGGTGGACATGGGGAACCGGGTGCGGTTCGGGCGGTACGGGCCGAGACCTCGACGAATCGGCATTCGGACGCGTGGGACAGGGCCTGGCGATAGGCCCCGGCAAGTTAATCGAGTTGGCGAAAATATTCACCGGAAAAGCCGACATGTGGAAGTCCACCGGCGGGCTTCACGCCTGCGCGCTGGCCGACACCGAGAAGATTCTCCTGTTCGCCGAAGATGTCGGAAGGCATAACGCATTCGACAAGATCATGGGGCGGGCATTTCTGGATGAAATCGACGTGACCGACAAACTGGTCCTGATGACCGGGCGGCTGTCGGCGGAGATCGTCTCCAAGGCCGTCGCGTGCGGACTGTCGATGCTGGTGTCGCGCTCGGCGGTAACGGCGTTGGGCGCCAAACTGGCCGGGCGATTCGGGCTGACGCTGGTAGGCTTCCTGCGTGGAAAACGCCTGAACGTGTACACGGGCTTCGATCGAATCGTCCCGGAATGACAAAACAGGCTTGCCTGGGGGCGGCTACTGCTGCGCCCTGACCGCTTCCACTGCCTTCTTATGGGCGGCCTGGGCTTTCTTGTACGCTTCGATCTGCTGCTTGGTGGGCTTCTTCTTGTTATTATTTTGGCGTCTGCGGTTCCTGTTGTTTTTGTCGTTGTTCTTTTTTGGGTCTTTTTTGGGCGGGACGCGGATACCGAGCTTCTTTTTCTGACCGTCGTCGAGCAAGCCGATCGCCAGTGATTGCAGTTGCGCTTCGGCCCGACCGGCGGAAACCGACCCCTTCACGATCCCTGCACCAGCCTGCATGCAGTACGACTTGAGTTTGCCAACCTGGTCGGCCTTCAGCGCCTTGCCGAGCTTTCCGCTCAGTATCTTGTTGCAGAGTTTGTGTCCGAGCAGGGTGGCCTTCTGCTGAGGGGTGAGGATGGCGAGAATCTCCGGTTCGTACCGCCTCTCGATTGCACTACGCTCGGCCGACAGTTGGCGGATCTGTCCCATTGCGCCCGCGGCCTTACTCTTCTCTTCAGGCGTACTGGCCGTATCGGCTGCGGCCTGGAGTTCCAGGAGCTTTTGGCCCTTGGGCGATGCATCCCACGCATCCAAAGCGGTCTGGAGTTTCTGCTGGATGGCTTCAAACTTCTCCCGCTGGCCGGGCTTGAAGTCCATCTTGGCGTAGATATCACTGTTGCTGAATTGTTTCTGGACCCCACCGGCCTTGCCCTTATTCCGGGGAGCCTTCTTCTTGGCGGCAGCGGC
This sequence comes from Phycisphaerae bacterium, assembly GCA_016782885.1. GTDB lineage: Bacteria > Planctomycetota > Phycisphaerae > SM23-33 > SM23-33 > BS750m-G57. Next base: position 3,823 of record JADHXQ010000059.1, read on the forward strand.
CTTCTTCTTGGCGGCAGGCTTCTTGACGGCAGGCTTCTTCTTTTCGGCGGCGTCGGCCTCGGTCGCCACAACGAAGGCCAGCATCATTGCAACCGCCAAAACACCACTGGTTATCCACCGATATGCTCTTGCAGATTTCATAAATGAAGGCTCCATAAACTACGCATAATTGCCGCCTCAGGCGGCGCAGGCACAGTATGTATATACGACGCCCTATTGTAACCCGTAGATTCGTCATCCGCACAAGAAAAAAATAACAAAATTACAGGAAATCGCCCTGCCAGGCTTTGCCTGCCTGAACCACTGCATTCAGGGGGATTGGCGCCGGGTCTTAGAGTATCAAATAGCGAGATTCGGCTTGCCCGGGGTATCGCGATGAATACAATTGCTACCGGCGCCCCGCGAGCCCGGGATATTTCATCGCGGAGAGAGACTATCGTGTGAAAGGCGGTGTGGAAATGTCCGAACGTAAACGTATCCTGATAGTGGGCGGTGTTGCCGGTGGCGCATCGGTCGCAGCGCGGGCCAGGCGACTGTCCGAAGACGCCGAGATCGTGATCTTCGAGCGGGGCGAGCATGTTTCGTTCGCCAATTGCGGTCTGCCATACCATATCGGCGAGGTGATCCCGAATCGCGAGAGCCTGCTGATCCAGACGCCGGAATCGATGACCAGCCGATTCGCAATTGACGTACGCACGCGCTGCGAAGTTGTGTCGATCAATCCGAAGGCACACAGCATCCTCGCCCGGAACCTCGACAGCGGCGCCGAGACCACCGAGGCGTACGACAAACTGATACTCAGCCCCGGCGCGGCGCCGGTCGCCCCGCCGATCAGCGGCGTAAACCTGAGCGGCGTGCATACCCTCAGAAACATCGCTGACATGGACGCGATCAAACGCGTTGTCGACGAGGACGCCCCCCAGCGCGCGGTTGTGGTTGGAGGGGGATACATCGGTCTGGAGATGACCGAAGCGTTGCGGTTGCGCGGTTTGGAGGTGACGCTTGTGGAACTGGCCGACCAGGTGTTCATCGCGGCCGACGGCGAAATGGTCGCCCCGATCCACCAGCAGCTTGAACTGCACGGAGTGGACCTGCGCCTGGGCGTATCGGTAAGCGCTATCGAAACTGCCGGTGAAAAGCTGAGGGTCGCAGTGAGCACCGGTGAGTCGATCGAGTGCGGGCTGGTGATAATGGCTGTCGGCGTGCGGCCCGAGATTGCGCTGGTCCGCGAGGCGGGGCTCGATATCGGTCAGACCGGCGGGATCGCCGTTGACGAACACATGCAGACCAGCGATCCGGATATATTCGCCGTTGGCGACGCGGTGGAGGTTACGGGATTCGTCGACGGGGGCAAGACGCTGATCCCACTGGCCGGACCGGCCAACAGGCAGGGGCGCATCGCCGCGGACAACATTTTCGACCGCCCCAGCGTCTACCGCGACACGCAGGGGACGGCTATCTGCAAGGTGTTCGATCTGGCGATCGGTATGACGGGACTGAGCGAGAAGTCCCTGGTGAAGAGCGGGCTGAACTACGAGAAGATCTACATCCATCCGGCCAGTCACGCCGGTTATTATCCGGGCGCCGCGCCGATGAGCGTCAAATTGCTGTTCGATCCGAACGATGGCAGGATCCTGGGCGCCCAGTGTGTCGGTAGCGACGGTGTCGATAAGCGTATTGACGTGCTGGCCGTGGCGATCCGCGCGGGCCTGACCGTGCAGCAGTTGCAGGATCTGGAACTTTCGTACGCCCCTCCGTACGGATCAGCCAAGGACGCGGTCAACTATGCCGGATTCGTTGCTTCCAACGTTCTGTCCGGTGACGTGAAACTCTGTCACACGCCCGACTTGATCGACCCGCGCGGCGATCAGGTGCTTCTGGATGTCCGCACCATCGCCGAAGTCGACGCCGCTGCGATCGACCATGCCGTCAACATACCGCTTGACGATCTGCGGGGTCGCCTGGCGGAACTGCCCCGAGACAAGGAATTGCTCGTTTTCTGCGCCGTCGGGCTGCGCGGATACCTGGCCTGCCGCATCCTGTCGCAGAACGGTTTTGCATGCAGGAACCTCACCGGAGGATACAAGACATACCAAGCCGTCATGACCCTTCGATCCTAACGTCCGGCCTCGTCAGCGCCGAGGTCGGGTTTTTCTCCGCGTTTCCCGCGGTCGATGTCGTCTGTGACTTCCGGGCGTTTTTTGGCCTGGTCCACTACTTCCGGAAGGGGAGTTTTCAGATGCAGGTTCCCTGCGGTCGGGTCTGCGAAAGCTGCGGTGATATCCTTGACGAGGTTGTTTTCGATAGTGACCTTACCCTTCGATTCATTGCGCGGCGGCGGTCCGCTGAGGATATTCTCAGCTACCAGCAGTCCGTCAGAAGCACCAAGAATGCGCACCAGGCGGCGCATCCGGCTGCGGGGCTCGTGAATCGTGTTGTTCAGGATTTTGCAGTCGGACGTGTGGGCCGCAAGCACGCCGGCCTCCGGCGCGCGGGTGATAAAGTTGTTGCGTACGATGCAGCGTCGAGCGTGCAGTTTCACGCCGCGGTTCTTCGGCATGTACGAGTTGCCCAAGCTGACGCCCTTGTCGCAGTCGATGATGATATTGCGTTCGACGGCGCAATCCTCGATCTCGTGCCAGAGGAAGATCGCACCCCGCCCTTCGCGCGTCCGCCCCTGGATCCTCAGGAACACGTTGTCGCTGATGGTCCAACCCCTGGCGTACATCACGTCGATGGCGCCGATGTAGTTTCCACCGAAGTTTTTGGCGGTGTCGGCTTCGTCGTCGCCGTATTTCTTGGCCCGGTCGTTGTAGAACAGGCAGTATTCCACGCGGCAGTCGCGCGGTTGCAGTTTCCGGCGGTCCTTTTCCGGTACGATCACACCCTTAACCCCCCGCTGCCATACGTTGCGGATCACGCAGTTATAGATTCGAAGGCGCTGCACGCCGGTCTCCGAGTCGATCTTGAATCCGTTCCACTTGACGTTCTGTATCGTCAGGTCGGCCACCGTGACGTCGCTGCATGCCGTGAAAGCCACCAGCTCGCCTATCCCCCCGCCGTCCAGGATCACATCGTTGCGGTTGCCCGTAGCCCCGCGGAGCGTCACCCGGTCAGTTTTGATCCCCAGGCGGCGTGAGAGCCTGTAATGCCCCGCTGCCACACTGATCGTACCGCCCGGGCGGACTTTCCCCGCCGCATCAAACAACTCGCCCGCGGAAGCAACCTTGATGACCTGCCCCTTAGGCGCGGCCAGGGCGGGCGCTTTGGGCCACCACGACTCATCGGGCACAGACGACGCCTTCTTGATTGGGGCGGGCTTTTTCGCGGCGGGCTGTTTTCCAGCGGTCGACAGGACCGCGTCCATCACCTCGACGTATGCCTTCAGCGTCAGATAGCTGCGAAGGTTGAAACCGTTGTGCCTAAGGCCTTCGGCGCTGAAGTCCCTTCCCCACTTGGCGGGATTACTGGGATGTACTCCGTCGCCCGCGATCAGTGTGGGCACTTCATAGGTCTTGTAGCCCTTGAACTTCGCGGCCGTACCGTTCCAGTCATCGGGTCGGCGTTTGAGACTCTCAGCGTGGAAGTCGCTCAGCGGAACGTTGAGCTCCTTTGCGATTTTTCGGGCGACTTTCGCGTACTCGGCGGCCTTGGTTTCGCGACCGTTGCGAGGCGGGATCGTACTCAGGATCACCACCGAACCGTTGGCCAGACACCTGGCGACCAGTTTGCGCAAACCTTCCTCGTATTTCTCGACAGAAACACCGCCCAGATCGTTGGTCCCGAACATTATCAGCACGACCTCGGGGTTCAACTTCGCAAGCCAACCATCAACATTGCTGTTGGCCCAGGCGACGGTCTTACCGCTGTAGTTACCGTATTTCGGACCCTTCCAACCTCGCCAGCAATCCTTGAGCATGTACTTCAGGACCTTCTGCCGCGATTCTTCAAAACCGTCCTCCGCCTTGGCGGGCTTCCACTGCAGCGAACTCCAGAAGGCCATCGAGTACGTGATTGAATCCCCGAAGTGAGCGAAGGTTCCGCTCTTGCCCTTGAAGTCAGCATGCACCTTTTTCATAGCCGGCACCCAGGCAGGCTGCTCTGCCGCACCCGCAACGCCAACCTGCAACAAAAACGCCGCCAACAGGATGATCCCAACGCTGTGTAACCGCATGATCACGCTCCTTTCTTTCGATGGTCCGGTAGGTCAACGCCCACTGGTTTAACCGCGCCGTCTTTTTCATGGATGTAATAGAACGAGCCGCTCAGAGAGACATTCACCGTGACCTTCTTGTATCCGGGGATGTCAACCTCGACGCCTTTCTTGTCGCCCTTTGGCGCATGGGCATACAGAAGCCACTCCCGCTTCGGTTTCTCGCCGATCACGCGCGCCAGCGTGAAAACCGGCAGTATGGAATTGAGCTTCAGCGGGTATTTCGGGTCGAGGCTGGTGTGTAGATGATACCACCGGTTCCTGTCCTTGAGCCATTGGGGCACGTTCGTCTGGAACGGGTGCAGGTTTTCGGACGGCTGGACCAGTACGCCTTTCCGCCAGAATCGCGCCAGAACCTTGTCGTTATGCACCAGGTCCACCGCCCGGACAATCGCATTGAAGTACGCCTCCCAACGCTCACGCTTGTCGGCGCTGGAACGGAACTCCCGCGCGACCCGCGGGGTCAGCAACCACATGCCATACTGCACCCATCCGCAATAACGCTCCGGAGACGGCGGGAACCCCTTCTCGGTATAGGTCGTGTAACGGTCGTTGGTCTTGCCGGGCAGATTACCATCCCAGAAGATCACTTCGTGCCAGAACTCCGGCTTGATCTTCAGGGCCTCGGTTTTCAGGAGGACCATGTTCATCGCCTCTGTCTGGCAGCTCCAGGCGCCCCAGATCGACTTCTGCGGCTGCCAGTGGTTGTCGTAGTATTCCGCGATCGCGCCGTCCCAGATAACCGGACCGGGATCGACATGGTCTTTCGTGATCAGGGAGTATGTCTTCCACGCGCTCCACCGCCCGAGGTGGTTGGGTCCCAAAGCGCTGTAAGCCGCAAACCGGCTGCTGGTCTTCCAGGCGTCCTTGACCAGGGCGCCGCGCATTGCGGTGAGCATTGCCCGGTAGCGCTCGATCCAGCCATCGGCGACTACCTTGCGTTTGAAGGCCCCGTCCCCGTCTTTCCCGTATTTGTCGAGATAGCGTTTGGACTTCTCCTCGACTTCATGCCACCGCAGGTCGTTGGCTTCATTGTTGCTGACGATGATGACCATGGGCGGGTCGGGATAGGCTTCCTGGATCGCCTTCATCCCGGGCGATCCCATCCAATACTCCCCCACCTCGCGCCACGGGCCAATCGCGCCGAACGGGCTGAGCTGCTTAGCCGTGGGTTTTATCTTGCCATCCTTTCCCTTGATCTCAGCGACCGGTACGACCAGGGGACTCTGGGCGGGCGGCAGCGACCGCCATTTCAGCTTGTGATCGTAGAGCGTCGCCTCCCACTGCCCGCCCGTTATGAGGACGAAAGGCATCTTCCACTTGCGAAGCTTCTTCAGCCCGGGTTCATTGTCGCCCAAGGCGCGACTCGCGTCGCCTTGCGGGACGGGAGTGGGCATCCAGGGCAGCAGATGATGGCCTTTGGATATCCGAGCGATCTGGTATGAGAGCGGGTAATACCGCCGATGCCAATGCGCCGCAAGAGGCAGGGGGCGGCCGGCGGGACTGTTGTTTTTCCGGAGCGCCTCGGCGCGGATAACCTTTGCGGCCGCAGGGAGTGTGTCGTCAGCCAAACAGGCAGAAACGCCCGCAATCGCAGCGAAGAGGCAGCCACAGAACATTCCTGACGATTTCAAGAAAGCTCTCCTTTCGGCGTTGATAGAGCCAGATGCTTCTTAAACATCGCCTTTGTTTTGGCCCACATCTTTTTGGAGAGCACATGGCCCGTGCCCGGTTCTACGAAGTACGAGAACTTGTCTTTGGCGCCGGCGGCGGCGTAGGCCTCTGCAATCCGTTTGACGCCTTCTCTGACCTCTTTGATAGGCGACCCGCCGTCGGTCTCGCCGAAATTCAGGTGCAGCGCGCGCGGAGCAATCAGGGCGGCAATGTCGGGCGTGTCGCCGTATTGATAAAAGCCGGGGATGAAATTCGGGAAGCAGTGAAGCAGGCGTGTGCGATGGATGGCGCTGTAAGTCGGCAGGCAACAATTGCCCACCATGCACTTCAGGCGCGGCTCCCATGGGCCGACGAGCCAGGTGTGTGTGGAGCCCATGGAGTGCCCGTAGCAGCCCAGACAATCGGCTTTCACGTCCGACCGGGCCGCCAGGCAGTCAATCGCCCGCCGCATGTCGAGGATGTTCCTCCAGGCCATGCAGTTGCCCGCGACCAGCGACCGCAGGAACTCAAACCGTTCGTAGGCGCCGCCCTTGAGTTTCCCCGTCGGGTCCTGGCGATCTTCGAAGCACAGCGCATCGGGACACAGGACCACATAGCCCTGCTTTACGAGCGCCACGCCCGTATGGTGCATCTTGTCGCCCGCAAGGCCCGCGGGCTCGGATTTGCCCAGATGGTATTGCCCGTTGTGCTGATGCCACACCGCGATCGCGGCGGCCGGAGATGTAGCACTGACGCCATCGGGTATCAGAACAACCGCCGCCACGCGATCGCCCGGCTGGGTCTCGTAGCTGATCGGCTGGCATTGATACCCGTCCTTCTTCTCGGTCCTGGCAACTTTAACGCGCAGATCACCGGCCTCGGGCCACGCCCCGCCCAGACAACTCAGCAGTTTTTCGCGTAGAGACGCTCCTGCCGGTTGTCCGCCCGCACCGTCGGTAGAAACCCCGCCGGCGCACCCGCCCGCGACCGCCGCGCCGCCCGCAAGAGCCATCGATGTCTGAAGGAATTCTCTGCGATCTGAGCGTGATGAATCCATGTCTGACCTTTCGTTACGGGGACTCTGGGCCGAGCCCTTAGAATATGCTTTTCATCCAACAAAGCCAGCGGATTTCTTTCCCGGCAAGGCCTGCTGCGCTTTGCGTGCCGGAACTGCTCATCCGCTCTCGATGCAAACCGGAAAGAAATTAAATACGATTGTGATGGATTTTCCAGCAAAAGAGCTTGATGTTATGTTTGTATTCTGTCAGGGTATCATAATAAGCTGGTTCGCCAACATCAAACCAGGGAGAAATACAGATGCTTGCCGGGCATGTGGAGATGGGGTTTATGACTGAAGTTCTGTTGGCCCGGCGTAAGGCGGCGGTGTTGGCGCCGTCGCAATTGGCGTGTCTGGCGAAGCTGCCGACTGTCAATCTGACGGCCGGATGCGCCCATGACTGTGTATACTGCTATGCGCGGAGCTATAGTCAGAATCCAGGGAAGGGGCGGATCACACTCTACGCCAACACACTGGAGATGCTGCGGGAGGAACTTCCCCACAAACGCAAACGCCCGCCAGCGGTCTACTTCAGTCCCTCCAGCGACGCCTTTCAGCCAATCCCCCAAGTGCTGGAGCTTACTTACAAGGTCTTCGAGTTCCTGCTCGCCCGGCGAGTCGGCGTGGCGTTCCTGACCAAGGGAAGGATACCGGATCGTCACATGGATTTGCTCAAGGCTAACGCGCCGAATATCCATGCCGGGATCGGGCTTACAACGCTGGATGAACGTATCTCCCGAGCGTTTGAGCCAAGCGCCGCGCCGCCGGAGGTGCGTGTGGCGCAGATCGCCGCTCTCCGGCAAGCCGGAATCGACACCCAAATTCGCCTCGACCCGATCCTGCCTGGCCTGACCGACGACGAGGAGACCCTCGACGCGGTTTTTGCTACGTTGGGGCGATTGGACGTCCGCGATGCAGCGATCAGCACCGCTTTCATGAGGCCGTCCATTGCCCGAACTGTACGCCATCATGTCCATGATAAGAAACTGGCTGAGACCTTCCTCGACCACTATACCCCCGGAGCAAAACTGACTATGCATGGGGCTGGAACTTCCGTCATCATGCCCCCCGCCGCGACGCGCAAAGCGATCTACGAGCGAACCGAGCGAATAGCCGCCCGTTACGGTGTTTCCGTCAAGATATGCGCGTGCAAGAACGGTGACATCGCCGCCGGCTCGTGCCATATCGCCGGAGATCTGAGCGGCAAGACCCATGAGCCCCAGCAAGGCACCTTGTTTGGATGAACCTTCCGTATCTAAGCTTTGCACGCCTGGACCACCGCGTTCATCTGTTCGTCGGGGTTCAGGAGGGCTGGGTCGGTGAATCCGGCGGATTGGAGGTCTTCGCTTAGTTCGTCGAAGGTGAATGTCCCGCCGGCGGACGTGTGGACGAGCATGTTCACCGCAAACAAGGCGCCAAACGGAGGGAGTGTGCGGGAGTCGTCCATCACCACGTCGCGGATGAGGATTCGCCCGCCGTCGGCGAGTGCGGCGTGGATCTTGGCGAACAGTTCGCGATTCTGCTCGCGCGAGTTCTGGTGGACAATCGCGCTGACCCACGCCAGGTCCGCCCCACCGGGTAGGGTCTCGTCGGTCTCGAAGTTCCCCTCGACGAAGCTGACGCGGTCTTCCATCCCGGCGGCGGCGATGTGGCGCCTGGCGATGGGGATCGCGTCGGGGAGGTCGAACAGCGTCGCCCGCGAAGCACCTCTGGCGTTCAGCATCGCGATGGTCCACGTACCGGGCCCGCAGCCGAAGTCGATCATGTGTTCGAACTCCGGCGGACCGATCGCCGCTACAAGCGAATCGGCCGTCCGGCGGGAAATATCGTTCATCGCCTCGATGAAGTCCTCGCGATCGGCCTCGGGGCCGCGAACGCTCGCAGGGCGGGGATCGAGCGGTTTCCCCGTTTGCGCAATGGCGCCCAACTCGGCCCAGTTTCGCAGGCAGTTGCCCGAGAGACGAACCATCGCAAGCACGCTGTCCGATCCGCCTTCAGTGAGCGTATCGGCAACGCCCGGGGCGAGGCGGTAAGTGTCGCCATCCTTCACGAGCAACTCGATAGACGCCAGTGCGTCGGCGAGGATCTTTATCCCGCGATAATCCGCGTCCAATTGCTCGGCGAGCGCCTCGGCACTCAGCGCCTGGCCGTCAAACTCGCCGAACACGCCCAACTCGGCGGCAGCGTTCAAAACGCACGGGACTTGAAACGCCCGCGCCAGTTCCAGCACGTCATCGCCCGTCCAATGCTTACTCATGTTTGTCTCCGGTGTCTGAATTCCGCGATTCATTGTAACCCCCGGCCCGTCCGGTGGCACTTACATTGTGAGCGCCAGACGACGAATCGTTGCCAAAGAGACCGGAACTGGTGTAAAATACCGCCTTCGCAGACCATACCGCCACTGAGAACTTAAGGACCCGAATCCATGAGTAAGCGTTTTGCCGCATATTGTATATCTATCCTGCTGATCGCAGGCTCACTGTCGGAACCGCTGTCGGCGGAGAACTGGCCGCAGTGGCGCGGGCCCGCCTTCAACGGGACGACCACCGAGACGAACCTGCCGGCAAAGTGGTCGAAAACCGAAAACGTACTCTGGAAGGTCGACCTGCCCGGGATCGGAGGCGCCACGCCGATCGTCTGGGATGACCGCGTCTTCATAATCGCCCAGGAAACCAAAGCCAAGAAAACCTGGGCTCTCTGCCTCAACCGCAAGGACGGTGCAGTGCTGTGGAAGCATCACATCGCCGGGGCGTACTCCAACAGCCAGGGCAACTCAGCGGCTTCCGGTTCGCCGATCACCGACGGAAAGACCGTCTGGTTCTTCGCCGGTACGGGCGAACTCGTCGCATACGACATGGACGGAAAGCAACTCTGGAAGCGGAGCATCACCGACGATCACGGGAAGTTCGAGATACTCTGGAAATACGGCGCCAGCCCGATGCTCTACAAGGGACGCCTTTACCTGGCGGTGCTGCACGGCGAGTTCAAGAAGAAGTCCGACGCCAAGTGCTATGTTTTATGCATCGACGCGAAAACCGGAAAGGACATCTGGAAGCACATCCGCTACACCGAAGCCAAGGCCGAGTCGAAGCAGGCCTACACCACGCCCTACCCGTTTGAAGGCCCCAACGGTCTGAGGATCATAATCGTCGGCGGAGACCGCACCACCGCTCACGATCCGAAAGACGGGAAAGAGACGTGGCGATCGATCAACTATAACCCCAAGGACGGCAAGTGGCTTCGCATAGTACCGTCGGCAGTGGCGTGCAAGGGCGTTATCTTTACCGGGGCACCAAAGGGCGGGTTCATGTTTGGCATTAAGTCGGGCAAGTCCGGCAAGCTGACCGCCAGCGACAATGCCTGGCTGGACAAGAACGACTCGCCGGACGTCTGCACGCCTGCGGTGCATAACGGGCGGTTCTACATCCTCGACGGCAGGAGGAAAAAGTTCGTCTGCAAAGACGCCCTGACGGGCAAGAACATCTGGCGAGGTTCGCTCGAGACGAAGAAAGTGCTCCAGGCCTCCCCCACCATCGCGGATGGAAAGATATACTGCATTTCGCTCGGCGGCGAGGTCGTCGTGCTCGAACTGGGCGATGAATTCAAGGTCATCCACCGCACGAACATGGGCGGAAAGGACAGCAAGTCGACCATCGTCGCGGCACAAGGCAACCTGTTTGTCCGAGTGGACGACAAGCTCTACTGCATCGGAAAGAAAGGCTCGTAACCGGCGCCGCCCGACGGGATCACTTCATAGCGTATATCTTTACGCCGGCCAGGCAGATGTAGGTTCTGCTGTCTCCGGTCAGCCCTATGCGGACGTACCGCGCCCTTACGGGCGTCTTGAGATTGACTGTCCATGTCGGCTGGGCTTTATCTCCCTGCCAGATATTCTTCCACCGCTTGCCGTCCAGCGAAACCTCGACGCCCAACCCCATCGTCCGCCCACCCAACCAGCCGCGCCTGTTCTCGATGACAATCAGCTTGAGCAGTTCGGGCTTCTTCAGAGCAATCGTCACATGGGGCTTGACCTCCCGGTCGGTGTGGATCGCGTGGGAGTCTCCTTCGTGGAGTTTGCCCTCGCCTGTAAGAAATGCCGGGAGCGGAGGATAACTACCGTATTCGCTGGAGACCTTGAATGTCGCATCCTTCGACACCCATTTGGTCGCCAGGTCGATCGGATCGAGCAATCGCAGACTGACCGCATGCCAGACAACTTCCGAAGAGTAGGTCCCCAGTCCGAAGGTCTTGGACTTCATCCTCCAGGGGTGATACAAGCTCAGTGAAGACTGCTTGCCCGACCAGGCGATGAACTTCTTTCCGTTCAGCAGCGCCTTGATCTCGGCGTTCTCGTCTTTGAGCCTCACGCTGACGTCCAGGGTGGTTTTTGCCCCTTCCTTGACCAGCGGTTTCCTGTACTCACTCTTTACTCTGCTTGGATTTGAACTCGAAGACGCATCCCGACCGTCGATGCTGCTCAGCCCGCTGTACCTTCCGCTCCACCCGCCGATCATCAGTGAGGTGAATCCTGACCCTACCGGAAGCATCACGGCCGCTTCGGTGTCTTCGATAATAGTGAACACCATCTTCAGGTCGTATCCCCCCCAGGCTGTCGCTGGAACGGTAATAAGCTGACGTCCGCTGCGGTAGCAGGCAAGAGCGCCTTTGCTGACGGTCCATTTACCATCAACAGTGTGCCTGGCGGGGTCGATCAGCTTCAGGAGGTCCACCCACTTCGACGCAACAACTGCGGCGGTGAGCCCGATACCGAGCTTCCTGGCCTGCGCATCCAGCCGCTTCAACGCAAGCTTGGCGCGCACGACGTCTATGTCATTGGCCTCATGAACAGCGAGAAACTGCCGATAGTATGCGGTCGCCCGCTTGTAGGCAGTGGTCCTGGCCGCGAGGGTGGCGGCATTGCTGAGAAGCTGGGTGTACCATTTTCCGAGATCCATGCAGGAGGCCTCGGTGGTCTTGTCGATCGGTCCGGCGGCTAGAGGTATGTACGTTCGGAGGTACTGGTCCATATCCTCCTTGAGCAGTTTCGCCGCCGCCTCCGGATTATCGAATTCCAGCAGTTCGAGCATTACCAGTTCCTCGCGGAGCGCCGCATCGGAGGGATCCTTGGCGACCTTAGCCTTCAGTACGTCGCGGCGTTTCTCGAGAGCGACTTGACTGGCAGCAAGCTTGATCATCGCGGAAATCTCGCTGACGCGACTTCTTCGATAGGTCCTGGCCAGGAGCAGCGCCTGACGATACGCCGCGATCGCTTCGGTCGCCTGACCGGCTGCGTTCCTGGTCTCGCCAACCACAATGAGCTGGTCGAGATACGCGATGGCGGCATCCGACCGCGCCGACCCGCGAGCCGCCTGGTAGACGGCCCGGCGGACGTTCAGGCGGAGGGTTTCCCATTCGGCCCTGCGCTTGGGAAGGGTTTCGACGAGCATGTCGACGGCCTTCATCGCCGCTGCATGCCCGACGGGGTCTTTGGAACCAAACTCCGCCGCCTTCTGATAGAGCAGCACCTTCAGGTCCGGTTCGTCCGCGAGCATCCCGCATGCCTTCAGAAACGCATTGGCAAGTTCGGCGTCGTCTTTGGCGGTGGCGGTGAGCGCGGCCTTGCGGACATCATCCCCGAAGAGCGTCTTGAAATTCTCCTCGGGAGTGGCGGCGACGGCGGCGACGGCGAAACCGCCCACCACCAGGCAGATAACGATCAGCAATCGTCGGTTCATCACGACACTCCTTTCGCATCCGCCTCGCGCCGGCGGCGCGGGCCGGACAGCGGTATCATACCGGAGACGCGGCTTGCTTGTCGAGATTAAGGTAATTGCAATTAGCCGGTTACCAATGACACTGAAGGGACACTAGATTGGGAAGGCCGGTATGGATTTTCCCTCGCTGCCGGGAGGCGCTTGGGGTCACCGGCGGCGAAGACTTGTCGCAAGCCACGCAACAAAAGGAACTTAACACTTGAAATCGACCGTCCTCACTAACATCAAACTTTCAGGCGACCGGCCGGGGCGGTGTAGCCCCCAATCCGGTCACGAATAACAGGAGATCTGAAAAATGAAGAAATGGTCAATAGTACTGGCGGCACTGTTTGCAACCTCGCTGTTCGTTCATGTTGTGGTAGCGAAAGAAAAGAAAGAAGGCAACAAGCCCCGCGTCCGCAAGGCCCGCGGTGAAGGCGCCGAAGGCCGACCCAAACGCGGCGGCCCGCGCCCGGGCATGGGTGGAATGCTGCTGATGCGCGCGATCGACGCCAACCAGGACGGCGCACTGTCCGCCGAGGAAATCGCCGGGGCCGTAGAGGCCATCAAAAAGCTCGACAAGAACGGCGACGGGCAGATCACCAAGGACGAGTTGCAACCCCCCAAGCGCAAAGGTGAAGGCGACAAAGGCAAGGGGAAGCGCCCGAAACGAGGCGGTGGTGAAGGCGGCAAAGGCGGCCGCAAACGCCCCAAGGCTGAAGGCGATAAATAGCCTCCAACCTCCACCATGTTACTGAAGTTCTGACCGTTCGCGGGGAGACCCATGCCGACACCGGCAGGTCTCCCCGCGGCGGTCTTTTTTTCGCATCACTTCATTGGTTGGATATCAACACCGCTGCGCGCGTAACTTTTCGGCTTTCCGCAGACCGGAACCATCGCTCGCACGGACGATTGACATTGTCGTCCGGGTGATCTAAACTCCGTCGTTATCGGGTGATGCCGCAGCATCTCAAATGTTGCGGGAAAGGCAGAACAGTGGACTGGTATTATGCGGTGGGTAGTGAGGGATTTGATTCTGATTTTGCATTTTTTCTTGTCATGTCCAGTTGGTGTCTCTATTCTCCTACGTAATTATGGGTAGAAATCACATTTATGTCAGCACCTTAAGGAAAGAAAGGGGCGTACAGTGACACAGCGAAATTTTCAACCGATGACCATTGGACAGATTCTGGACAACTCATTCAGGCTCTACCGCCAGAACTTCATCAAGTTCCTTGCTATCATGGCGGTTATCTACGTACCTCTGGCGCTGGTCCAGATGGGTTGGACCCAAATGATTCTCTCGGGGATTCAGGCAAGCGGGGGCCGACAATCACCCGATCCCGGCATACTTATCGGCGGCGCCCTGGTGACGATATTCATCGCCATCATCGCTACGACACTGGGATCCGCTGCGCTGATTCGCAGCGTCTCGCAGAGCTACCTCGGCAAGGCAACGTCGATTGGCGAGGCCTACGGGGCCGTGCTTCCCAAGCTCCTGACGCTGATAGGCGCCGCGATACTGGTCATGCTCCTTGTGATGCTGGGCCTGTTGCTGCTGATTATCCCGGGAATTATCTTCGCTCTGCGATACTCGCTGACCTCGCAGTCGATCGTTATCGAAGACCTCGGGGCCACAGAAGGGATGGGGCGCAGCAAGAATCTCGCCGCGGGCAACCTGGGCAAGATATTCGGCGTTACTTTTCTGATGGGCCTGATCACCTTCGTCATCACTTGGGGAATTCAACAGGGCGGCGGCCTGATGATCGAGGCGCCCACGCCGGAAAACCTCAGCCGCGTCGTCATGAGCACCCAGATAGTTGCGACGGTGGCTGAAATTCTCGTCGCGCCGCTCAGTGCAATAGCGCTGATCCTGCTATACTACGATATCCGGATTCGCAAGGAAGGGTTCGACCTGGAGATGTTGGCACGAGGCCTGGGCAATGAAGAAGGTGTGCAGCCAATTGGAGTATCACTCGAAAGCCCGGAGAACGATGGACCTCCGCCCACGCAGCCGTCGATGTAAGGCCCGGTTGTCCGGACTTCGGGCGGGATTCGTCGCTGTGCTGATCTGCCTCCTTGCGGTCGTTTTGCAGTGCGCCGCCGAAACGGCGACATCGGCGCAGGGATATCAGCGTCCCGACGCCGCCACGATTAAGTCGCAGACCCGCGAGGTACTCTCGGATTCTCGCTACGCCCCCCGCGTTTCCTTCTGGCAGTGGTTTGCGACCAAAATGTCGAGTTGGGACGCTCCCGACATCGACCCGGGCAAATCGCTGGCCAGGATAGTGCTCTGGATAGTCACCATCTGGTGCGTCCTTGCGCTGGCGGCCATCCTGGCGCACTTCATCTGGACGATAATCGTGCTCATCGGACCGTCGCGAAGTGCCGGTCGCGATACCCCGCACGATGATATGTTTTCCGAACTGTCAAGATGCTCCTACGAGGAATTGCGCAGGCGAATCGACGCGCTGGCCCGCGAGGGCAGGTTCCGTCCGGCCGTCGGCGCCATGATGCTCGCGCTGCTGCGGTGGCTCGACCGGTACAGGGTGGTAGTGTTTCACGAAAGCAAGACAAACGCCGACTATCTGGGCGAATATCCCGCCCGCCGGCCGGAAACAGCGAAATTCAGGAACTTCGTCGCCGCCTTCGACGGGGCCATCTACGGCGGGCACACGTGCGATCGGAGATTGTTCGACCGGATGAGCGGCCTTTTTGAAGAGATCAGCAAAGATGTCGGACAAGAGTAACAAGTTTGAATACGTAATCCTGATCGTGCTGCTGGCTGCGGTCATCGCATTCGTGTGGTTCTTTTCGCGGAGGCAGCCCTACAGCCACGAACCGGTCGTCCGTTCGACGCTGTCGTCCAACGTCGAGAGCCTGTTGGTCTACTACACTCTGTGCGGGCGCCTGGGCCTGGAGGTCACCAGGTCACGCGGCATCCTGGTGGAGGGCGGGCTGTCGGAAAATGTCAGCGTCCTGTTCTTAATAAGCCCCCGGGTATCGATAAATGACGGGGAACTCAGGTTCCTCAGGCAATGGGTGGGCGATGGAGGGGTGCTGGTGACTACGACCGACTGCGACAGACTCATCGATTATGTCATCGACGACGACGTGAGCGTCGATTTTGATTTCCACATGCCGTGGCAACGGGAGCGGGTAGACGATGGCAAATCCGTTACCGAGGTCGACCGTCCCCAGGCGCCGCTGGCCAGGGACGTGCACAGCGTGTGCTTTTCGAACGATAACATGCTTGACGAGACCGCCGGCGGCGATGCGTTGGTCACGCCGCTTTTCAGCGACAGTAAGGGCGTACGGATTGTCGAGGCCGTGGTCGGACGAGGGCGGTTGATCGTGCTGGGGGACAGTTCGTTCATGGCTTCGGGAAGGATCGATCAGGCCGATAACGCGATCCTGGCGACAAACCTGGCATCCTATGCCGTCTGGCGGGCGGGCGGAAGGCAGATCGCTTTCGACGAATATCACTTCGGATACGGCGGCGCCCAAGGCGGATGGCGGGCGCTGATGAGCGTGATCTTAAACACAACCGCCGGTTGGGCGGTCCTGACAGTCACCGTCGCCGGCGTGCTTTGGATGATCTACAAGGGGCGTCAGTTCGGAAGCAGATACACGCCCTACACCGGCAGGAGACGATCGAAAATGGAGTTCGTCGAATCCGTCGGTACGGTTTACGAGGCGACCGGCGCCAACCGTGTAACGTTAAGACAGATTTATCGCTGGTTCCTCCGCCGCTGCGCCGCCAGTGTGGCGCTGAGCGAAAACGCCGCGCCTGGCGACATCGCCGCGCGCCTGGCCCAGCGAACCGGGCGGTCCGCAAGTTCACTGAACAGTGTGTTCGACCGCTGTCGCAAAGCGCTCGAAAAGAAGAAGATCAGCCGGGGCAGGTTCTCGGCGATAATAGAGGCACTCAGGAAGATAGAGATGGAGATTTCGTATGGATATCCCAAGCGCAAGCAGGATCACACAGGACGTCCTTGACGAGCTTTCGAAAGTCATTGTCGGACAGCAGCGTGCGCTGGAAGAGATGACAATCGCAATGCTCTCCGGCGGACACGTGCTGCTCGAAGGCGTACCCGGAACAGGCAAGACGCTCATGGCACGCACGCTTGCCGCCCTTACGGGGGCCTCGTTCAAGCGTATTCAGTTTACACCCGACCTGATGCCCTCGGACATCCTCGGCGTAAACGTGTACAATACCGCCACCGGCGACTTCGCCTTCAGGCCCGGTCCGATCTTTGCGGACATCGTACTGGGCGACGAGATCAACCGTGCACCGGCCAAGACGCAGTCGGCGATGCTGGAGGCCATGCAGGAGCAGCAGGCTTCGATCGACGGGGTCGTCCACGAACTTTCGAACGTCTTTACCGTCTTCGCAACGCAGAACCCGGTGGAGTTTGAGGGCACCTATCCCCTTCCCGAGGCCGAACTCGACCGTTTCATGATGAAGGTCCGGGTTGCGTACCCCCCCGAGGAAATGGAAGCGTCGATTCTCGACAACTACCACGCGGGTTTCGACGACAAGGATCTGGCCAGCGCGGATATTCGTCAGGTCATGGATATCGAGTCCATGCGCGACCTGCGCCGTGTGGTCCGCGGCCTGCACATCGAACGGGATGTGCGGCGTTATATTACCGCTATCGTGCGCAGCACCCGCACCGTTCCGCAGGTTGCAATGGGCGCAAGCCCGCGAAGCGGCGTGATGCTGATGCACGCGGCAAAGGCGAAAGCCGTCCTCCTGGGACGCGAATTCGTAACGCCCGACGACGTCAAGCAGATCGCACTGCCCGTACTCCGCCATCGAATATTGCTGCACCCCGAAGTGGAAGTGGAAGGACGCACCACCGACGACTGCCTCAATCAACTGCTGGCGTCAATCGAAGTGCCTCGCTGAGGAAAACCGCAAACCGTGATACCATCCGTCCGATTCATACTGCTTGTCCTGATGGCCGCCCCGCTGTTCCTGGTGGGCGCCTTCATCGAGGCCATGACGGCCATCGGGATACTCTACGTGGGCTTCCTGGCCCTCTGGGCGCTGTCGGACATGCTGCTGGCGACGCGCAAGAGCAGGATCCTGACCACCCGCGTCGCACCGGTCCGCTTCTCGCTGGGTGTGCCCACGCGAGTGATAGTCAAGGTCGAGAACTCCAGCCGCCGCACGGTCCACCTCCGGTTGGCCGAACGCCTGAGTGAGGGCATGGAGGTCGTCCGCGAAGCCCCGGAGGTCCGCCTGGGGCCCGGGGAGCGACGGCAGGTCGAATACCGCCTGCTGGCCAGGCGGCGGGGCAAGTACCTCTTGTCGCAAATGGATGTTCGCGTCAGACCGAAGAGAGGACTGTTCATCAGGCAGTTCCGCCGCGACCTTCCACAGGAGATCCAGGTCTTCCCAAACCTCGCGAACGTCAGGAAGTACGAGTGGCAGTTGCGAAAGGGACTCGCAATCGAGCAGGGACTCGCCAGGCTCAGGAAGATCGGGCAGGGCTCGGAGTTCGAGAGTCTCCGCCTGTACGCACACGGAGACGACCTGGGGCACGTCGACTGGAAGGCCACCGCAAAACGCGCCGAACTGCTCGTCCGCAACTATCAGCCCGAACGCCAGCAGAGCGTGCTGGTGGCGATCGACGTCGGACGCGCTACCGCCGGAGAGTTCGAAGGCATAAACCGCCTGGATTACCTGGTCAACTCGACGCTCATGCTCGCCTACGCCGCGCTGAGGCACGGCGACTGGTTCAGCCTCGTGGCGTTCAGCGACCAGATCGAAAGCTACCTTCCGCCGGTGAGAAACATCAAGTGCATCGAGCAGGTCGCCCAGGCACTCTACAGGCTCGAACCGAAACTCACAGAAGCCGACTACGCCATGGCGTGCAGGTTCCTCGGTCTCAAGAGCCGCAAACGCAGCCTTATCTGCCTGATGACCGACGTGATAGACCGCCAGGCCAGCGACGTGATGATAGCCTACATGTCACGCTTCGCACGCCGCCACCTTCCGCTCGTGGTGACGCTGGCCAACACCGAAATCATGGACGCCGCCGATCAACCGCTCGCCAAAATGACGAACCCATATCGAAAGGCCGCCGCCCTGGATGTCATGACCGCGAGGAAAGAGGCTCTCGTCGCCATGCGGCGTTACGGCGTGGGCGTACTCGACGTCCCCCCCAAGGCGATGACGCCCGAACTGATCACACGATACATCGAGATCAAATCCTCAGGCCGCCTGTAGTTGCCCGGCTATTGCGGATTAACGACCGCGGCGGGCATCCGACCGGCGGTTGTTGCGCCGCGGGGAAATCATCGGTGTTTATCCGCGTTCATCCGCGGCGGAAAGGGGAGTTCGCCCTCGCCCGACCATCAGCAGCCAGGCCAGCACCGTACCCAGGGCAAGCAATCCGATGAGTATCTTCGCGATTCCGGAAATGTACGCCGGCGTAATAAACGATTCGATTGCTCCGGCGATAATGAACATTGGAATCGTCCCCAGCACCAGCAGTACAGCCTCCCTGGCGCCCGTCCGGAGCGAGGCCTTGCGGGTCAGCCTGCCGGGCAGCACCATCGACAGCCCAAGCCTCAGACCCGCCCCCCCAGCCACCAGGATAGCGAAAATCTCCAGCGCGCCGTGCGGGACCAGGAAGGACCAGCACTCGTAACTAAGCCCGTGATTGGCGAAATGCCCGAAGAATCCCCCCAGCATCATCCCGTTGAACAGCAGAACGTAACACGTCCCGATTCCCGCCGCGATCCCCATCGCAAATGCATAGAACGCGACGCCGATGTTATTGGTCGTGATAGCGCTGGCCATTATGCTTCCGGATATCTGCCTGTAACGCTCGCCGACATCCTCTTTCGACACATCCGGTCCGCCCGCCACGTCCAGCCCGCCCGGTACGAACAGGTAGGCCGTTGACGGGTTCACCCGAACGGTAATGTAGGCGCAGATTGAAACGGTCATAAAGATCGTCAGCGACAGGAGAACGTAGAACCTCAGTTCCCGGAACAGGCAGGGATAGTCGTGCCCCAGAAACCGTCCGACGGCACGAAGCGGGCGGCTGCGCTTGCGGCGGTACAGCAGCCCGTGGGCCGCAATCGCCAACTCGTTGATGTATCGGCGGGTGTTGTCCCCCATTCCGTACATCTTCGCCCGGGCCGTATCGACGGCGACCGTCGGATACAGCTTCGCCAGTTCCTGGAGTTCTTCTTCCCGAAGCGCCGAGAGTCTGCGGCGCCCTTTCCCGGTCAACTCCTCCAAACGCTTCCAGACGGGCTTTCGCAATTCCAGGAACTTCGACGGGCTCACGGTGCTCCCCCAATCGGGCCTCTCGGCGGCGAAGGCGGCGCAGAAGCCTGATTGGCGGCCTCAATGATCGTCGCCAACTGGCGCTCGATTGCCTTGGTGTCGTAGTCCAGGGAGTGAATCCCGTTTCGCTCGAGGATCGGGCGAACGAGCGTTCTGAGCAACCGCCCCCGCGCCGCCAGGGTCAACTGGTAGCGGCGCTTCCAGTAGTTCATCAGCACCTGGTATTCCTCGGGCTTCAGATTGGTCGCCTGCAGCGCCTCGGGGGGCGCCTGCACGTCCCAGACCTGCCCTTTGTTTCGTTTATCGTGCGAAGCCGAGTAATCGCAGACAATCTCCGAGATTACGACCGTACCGGCCGCCAGATCGCCAAGCCTCTGCCATTTCTTCGTAAAGAACATGCAGAAGATGCCCGCGGGCGCGTCGATCACGCGCAGCAGGTTACGTATCGCGACCTCCGTGAAACCCACCCCGCCGCCGCCGTCCTTGACCACTCGAAGCTTCTGCGATTTCTTGCCCGGAGTCTGACCGTTGGTCCACAACTCGAAGAAGACAAAATAACCCCAGAAGAGCAGGAACTGTATCACGATGAAAACTGCTATCATCAATGCCCCTTCGGTGAACATGCTTTCGATAAACGCCCCCCAGCCGGCGATCAACAGCACAATCAGCATTATCAGCATGACAGCGAAGATGAGCAGCAGATCGAGCAGGCAGGCGACGAAACGCGTGCCTATACCGGCGAGGTCTCGCTCCAACTGCACGTTTTCGGGCGTCTCGATTACGTCAATGTCGAAAACCATCTCAATATCCCTTGCCTGAGACCGTCCCTGAGCCGACCGGAGACAATATGACACCCGATCCCGGTCTCGTCAAGGCCAAATAAGGAAGTGTTCGTCTCGTCTGATCAGTCATCCCAGGGCAATTCGGGCTCCCGGCAAACCTCGCGGCGGACATGTTCGAGGAAGTCGGAATCGACCTCGCAGGTGATACCGCCATCCGCTGGAAAATGTTGCGAAATCGGACCGCTTGGCGACAATAGCGGCATGACTACACAAGTACATCTCCGTCATCCGCGTCATTTCCGCTTTCACGCCGCCTGGTGCGTCACGCTTCTTGTCGCAACCGCTTGCGGTTTCGCCGACGTTCTACCGAAGACAATCGACGGAGGTCCGCCCGGCGACATGATGAAGCGATACCTGCTCAAGCAGTCCCTCGACGCCTGCGGGCTGTGGCGCAAGCGATACGAGCAACTCAAGACACCCGAGCAGATCGCCGAATACCAGAAACGCCGGAAGACCTTCTTCGCCAGGCAGCTCGGCGACTGGCCCAGGCGAACACCGTTGAATCCGCGGGTGGCGGGCAAAGTTCAACGCCCCGGGTTCACCGTCGAGAAAATCGTCTTCGAGTCCCAGCCCAAACACTACGTGACGGCTGCAATGTTCATGCCCGACCCAACGCGGCACAAACCGCCCTACCCCGGCGTGCTCGTACCCTGCGGACACAGCGCGCTGGGCAAAGGCTGCGACCCGTATCAGCGCGCCGCGATGCTGCTGGCGATTAACGGAATCGCCGCGCTGGTGTTCGACCCGATCGACCAGGGCGAGCGAGGACAATTGCTCGACAGCAAAGGCCGCCCGCCGATGTGGGGCACCAAGGCCCACACCATGCTCGGCGTGGGCAGCATCCTGGTCGGACGAAACACCGCGTGGTTCGAGATTTGGGACGGTATGCGGGCCATCGACTACCTGCAATCGCGCCGCGAGGTCGATCCCAAACGCATCGGATGCACGGGCAACAGCGGCGGCGGTACGCAGACATCGTATCTCATGGCGCTCGATGAGCGTATATCCTGTGCGGCCCCGGGCTGCTTCCTGACCAGCAGCCAGCGCCTCGCACAGACGATAGGCCCCGGGGACTCCGAACAGAATATCTACCGCCAGACCGCCTTCGGGATGCACGAAGCCGACTACGTCCTGATGCGGGCGCCGAAACCAACGCTTATATGCTGCGTCACCAGAGACTTCTTCGACATCAGCGGAACGTGGGACACCTTCCGCAACGCCAAGCGAATCTACACGCGACTGGGCTTCTCCGAGCGCGTGGATCTCGCCGAACAGGATGAGAAACACGGTTTCCACATGCAGTTGCGGGTGGCGATGGTGCGTTGGATGATGCGATGGCTCGACGGGAAAGACAAAGCGATCACCGAACCGGACGATCTGAAGCCCCTGACCAAAACCGATATCCAATGCACGCCTACCGGACAGGTCATGGCGATCAAAGGCGCCCGCTCGGTCTACGACATAAACGACGACCATGCAGCCGTGCTCGCAAAACGGCGCGAAGAACTCTGGAAACCCGAGCGGCAGGTTGAAACGCTCAAACAGGTCGCCGAACTGGCGGGCATACGCCCCCTGGACCAATTGCCCGCGCCGATCGTGACCCGGGCGGGCAGCGTCAAACGAAGCGGATATAGCATCGAGAAACTCGTAATCAAACCCGAAGCGGGCATCTACCTGCCGGGATTGCTGTTCACGCCGGACAAGAAGGCAGGCGCCCCGCCGGTGCTGTATGTCCACGAGAGCGGAAAGACCGCCGACGCCGGAGACGGAAAACCGATCGACAAACTCGTCGCAAGCGGGCGCGTCGTTCTCGCGGTCGACCTGCGAGGAATCGGAGAAACCGCCCAGAAAAGCCAAAGAAAATTCTCATCACACTTCGGCGGCGACTGGAAGGACTTCTACTCGGCATATCTGCTAGGCCGATCGTACGTGGGAATGCGCGCCGAAGACGTCCTCCTCTGCGCCCGATGGCTCGCTAAACACGAAAAGAACGCCTCGGTAGCCCTAACCGCCGTCGGACACGTTGGCGTTCCCGCACTGCATGCCGCGGCAATCGAATCCGATCTGTTCGCTTCGGTCAAACTCGCCGGGACGCTTACGTCATGGTCGGACGTCCTGGCAAAACGCATCGTCAAGAGACAACTGATAAACACCGTCCACGGAGCCCTGGAAGCCTACGACCTGCCCGACCTGACGGGCGCAGTCGGCAAGAAACTAACCATCGTAGATCCCACAAGCGCAACTGGAAAATGAAGGAGCCGCACCATGCCGCAATACCTGCTGGCCCACGATCTCGGGACGTCCGGAAACAAGGCCGCCCTCTTCGACACCGACGGGCAAATGGTCGCCTCGCAAACCAGCGCCTACGACACGAACTTCTTCAATAACAACTGGGCCGAGCAGAACCCCGCCGACTGGTGGCGGGCGGTCTGTGAATCGTCCCGGGCGCTGCTGACCGAAATAGACCCCGGAGACGTCGCGTGCGTCGCGCTCAGCGGGCAGATGATGGGATGCCTACCCGTCGGCGCAGACGGCGAGCCCCTTCGACCGTCGATGATCTACTGCGACCAGCGGGCTACCGAACAGGCCGACCGCCTGACCAGCGAGATCGGGCCCGAAGAGTTCTACGCCATCGTCGGACACCGCATAAGCGCATCCTATTCGATCGAAAAGTTGATGTGGCTCAAAGACAACGAACCCGACACCTACGCGGCCACCGCACACATGCTAAACGCGAAAGATTACGTCAACTTCAAGCTCACCGGGCAAATCGCAACGGACTATTCCGACGCCTCGGGGACAAACGCTTTCGATCTGAACACGTTCAAATGGTCCCAGCCGATCGTCGAAGCCGCCGGCGTCAGCGCCGCGATGCTGCCCGAAACTCGCCCATCTACCGACATCCTGGGCAAGATCACCAGCGCCGCGGCTGGGGCGACCGGACTTGTCGAAGGCACGCCGGTGGCGGTCGGCGGAGGCGACGGCAGTTGTGCGGCCGTCGGGGTCGGGTGCGTCCGGGCGGGCATGGCGTACGGGTATGTCGGCTCATCGTCGTGGATCGCGCTGGCCTCGGAAAAACCCATCGTCGATCCGCAGATGCGCACGATGAACTGGGCTCACGTCGTGCCAGGTTACCTCCACCCGGCAGGGACGATGCAAACCGCCGGATCGTCGTATCAATGGCTCAAAAACGAGATCTGCCGCGCCGAAGCCGCCGAGGCCGCCGCACAAGACATTGATCCATACGCACTTATAGATGCACAAATCGCCGACTCACCGCCCGGAGCAAACGGTCTGGTCTTCCTTCCGTACCTGATGGGCGAACGCACACCGCGATGGAATCCCAACGCGCGCGGGGCGCTGGTCGGCCTGACACTCGCCCATAAACGCGCCGATATGCTGCGGGCCGTGCTCGAGGGCGTCACGTATAACCTCTGCATTATCGCCGACATCTTCCGCTCGCATGTACCGTTCGACAGCGTCACCGTTATCGGCGGCGGGGCCAAGGGCGCCGTCTGGCGCCAAATGATGGCCGACATCTACAACTGCCGCATCCAGAAACTAAACGTGCTGGAAGAGGCCACCTCGATGGGCGCCGCGGTGACAGCGGGCGTGGGCGCCGGCGTGTTCGAAAACTTCGACGCGATCGACCGCTTCATCAGCATAGACAGCACCTGCCAGCCGGACGCCGACGCCGCCGCCCAATACGAAAAGATCAAACCGATCTTCGAGAAGTGCTACCACGCGCTCGTCGACGTTTACGAAGACATGGCGGAATTATAGCAATGAGTATTCGACAGCGCACCATCGACGCGATCGAACACCGCCCGCTCGACAGCGTCCCCTACCACATCCGCTTCACGCAACCCGCCCGCGAAAAGATGGCTCACCTTTACGGCGACCCCGACTTTGAAGCATCACTGGGCAACTGCCTGTCGGTCTATCGCCCTCGCCGCCTGACGGAGATTCGAGCGAACATCTGGCGGGATGAATTCGGCGTGGAGTGGGACCGCACCGTCGACAAGGATATCGGCGTGGTGGCAGGCACGCTCATCACGCCCGAAACGCTCGCCGACTTCCAGTTCCCCGACCCCGACGCCCCGGCGATCTATGCGGACTTCGAAACCACCGGTAACGAGTTCGGCGACACGCTGGCCGTAGCCAAGCTCAGCTACAACCTCTACGAACGAGCCTGGTCGCTGGCGGGAATGGAGAACCTGCTGACGGCGATGATGACGGATCCACAATTCGTCCACAACCTGCTCGACCGCATCACCGAGTACAACCTCGCCGTAATCGAAAACGTCTGCAAATGGAACATCGACGCGATCCTGTTTGGTGACGACTGGGGCTGCCAGGGCGGACTCCTCATGGGCCCGCACCTCTGGCGGGAGTTCATCAAACCACGCATCGCACGCCTTTACCAGGGGGCCAAATCCCATGGCAAATACGTCTTCATCCACTGCTGCGGACGTGTGCAGGAATTGTTTGACGAGTTGATCGAATGCGGTATGGACGTGTTCAATCCGTTCCAGCCCGAAGTGATGGACGTATTCGAAATGAAAAAGCAATTCGGCGACCGCCTGACCTTCTACGGAGGCATCAGCACGCAGCAGACCCTGCCATTCGGCACCGTTGCGAACGTAAGAGACGAAGTGCGCCGCCTCCTTGACGAAGTAGGCCAATCAGGCGGATACATAGCCGCCCCCGCCCACGCCATCCCCCCGGACGCAAAACCCGAAAACATCGCGGCAATGATAGAAGTCCTGCAAAACCAGTAATATAGGCTCTGTTGCCAAGCAATAAACGGGGAAATATGCAAAAAACTCTTGAACAATACTTGACATAAGACTAAACTATTTTCCTGATATAGTCGATTTTCTTAAACAGGAAATGTTATACTATTAGGAAAATGCTAACAACAAAGGAAATCTTGGCGAGGATTGAGGACCAAGGCGGTCTCGAGTTGAGTCCTGTCAAGCTTACGCGGGATATCACAAGTATTACAACCGATGAGGCGCCAGGATATGAGCCAATAGCAACTGTCCATCTCCAAACTCAGATATCGGGGAAGGACTTTTTCTTTGTGTCTTCGATCAGTGCGGTCAGCACGCCTAAAGCACTACAGGGAACCATCGATAGCGCCATCGACCAGGCCAAGCTGTACGCCGGGGCGTGGGGGTCGTGTTTTCCCGACATGGTCTACTTACCCTTGGTTATCGCCCCCTACCTGTCCCAGGATCGTCTGGATGAACTGCAAGAGCAGAAATGCTGCGGCGTGGACCTTTGCGGTAACGGCGTTATCGTGGCTGAGGGAGTGTTGATCTACAGAACCGGCAAACCGAATCGCTACCCCAACACCGCTGAGATTCGCAACGTGTACAGACGGAAGTGCGCTCTGATTCCGCAAGCACTTATTCTCAAACCGTTGTTTGGGGCCGTAAAGGAACTCGTCGAATTCATCAACGCCCGCGGCGGGAACATAACCTTCGCAACGGTGTCCAAGGTTCTCAAGCAGTTGGAAGAAGACCTGGTTATCGCGCGTGAGGCGAAGTCCCTCCGCCAGATTCAACCGGAGAAGATCCTCGACGCCCTCAGCACGAACTACCGGCCACCCAAGATTACAAGCAACTGGATCGGCAGGTGCAACGTCGCCAGCCTGACGGAACTGGTCGCCCCACTACAACAGGCCGCCTCGGCACAAGATAAACGATTTGTTCTGACCGGAGCAGCATCGGCCAATCAGTATTGCACCTTCGGCGGCGAACAGATTGTCTCGGTTTATACAGACGCATCCATTGCCCCACTTCTGGAGGCTTCCGGCGGACAATACGAGGAAGGGAAGCGATTCGCCAATCTGGAGATATTCCAAACCTTCTCAGACTGGGTCTATTTTGACCCGAGGGACAAAGACGGGCTGCAGGTTGCTTCCCCGATCCAGGCGTACATCGAATTGGCCAATGGCGACTCACGCCAGCGGCAGGCGGCCGATCAGATTCGCCAGCGGATTCTGGCGGACCTGGCCGATAGGAGCGAGTAATGATGATGGAAGACTGGTCCATGGGCGTTCTCAAGAGTTGCCTTCTCGATCTGTTGCGGGAGTTGGAGGACAAGAATTTCCCCCTCATTCTTTGCGGTGGTTTCGGACTGTACCTCAAACAACTTGATCTGCAGGAGCGCGGTGACAACTATCATCCACTGCTTCCGAACGAACAGTGGCCACGCCCCCGAACCACCAGTGATCTGGACATCCTGATTCGAACGGAAATACTGGTTGACACAGAACGATTCAAACTGCTCAGGGGGATCCTGGACAATTTGGGATACAAACCAATTCCCGGAGCGGAGTACATGCAGTTCGTTCGCCGCCTTAACAATGGCAACGATGTGAAGGCCGACCTGCTGACCGGACCGGTCGCCACGACACTGGTCAATAAGCTCAATATCGGAGATCGACGGATCCGCCCAGCCGAACAATCGGTCGGCCTGCATGCATACAGAACCGATGAGGCGGTAGGCTTCCAGGAGAACATGCAAACGATCCAGATCGAAGGCTATTGCACAGACCAACGCCCTTACCGCAACAGCATATCGGTTCCTCAGGCAGTTACATTTCTGATGATGAAGCTATTCGCCTTTCGCGACCGCAACCAGGACCCTGACAAAGACTTCGCCCGACATCATGCGATGGACATCTACCGTGTGGTGGCTATGCTGGATCATGACGAGTTCCGTCAAACCCGGTCGGCCATTTGCGATTACTGGGACCGCGATGTTGTGCAGGAAGCAGGTAAACTCGTGAATGAGCATTTCTCCGAGTCAACAGCTCTGGGTCTGATCCGTCTGCGGGAACACGACCTGTTCGACTCTGAAATGGACGTGCAGGAGTTCTCGCGAGCCCTGGCCGACCTCTTCGCAAAACCGTGAAGCAGCCACAAGAAAAGCCCGGATCTTTAATTCCGGGCTCTTCAAGCGTTTCCGATACAGCGGCCGAAGGGATTCGAACCCTCGACGTTCAGCTTGGGAAGCGGACTTGTCGTGCCCTTAGCCTTTGTAAGGACAAACGGTTACAACGCGGCAGCGCACTGGGTGACCAACTCGGTGCCGGAATTCCGGGCACTGTTGTCCACCATTGGCCGACATTGGGATAATCAGTAAATGTATGGTGCAGAAACTCGCTGATCCGGGGTAGTAGAAAGGAATCCTCAATTGTTCTTCGCCGACGGTCATTTCTTCTGATTGCGTTTCATATCGAAGATCATCTTGTTGGTAAGTTTGAATTTCAGGCGGTTGCTCAGGAGCGTCATGTTCGTGCCCCGGCTTGACACGGCTTGCCTCAACCCTTTCAGAAACTCCCGATCCTGTATTTCCCGACGGGTTCTGGGGAGTTTCTCACTGCCGCCGGGACAGTACATCAGTTGTAGCGAGATGATGTCTCCGGCCTTGGCCTTGATATGCCGCGGCAGGGAGGGGAAGTTCACGAATTTCACGTGAGTACTCGTGGCCCGATCGACCGCTAGCCCAACCTTCGCACTTTGGGGTCAATCTGTGACGTAAGTCCTTTGTTTACATTCAAACAGGCCGTAGGTCTTCACTACAGGCCGGGCGTTTTCTCGGCCGGCGAGGGCGGAATCTGTTCGGTGGTGA
>JADHXQ010000060.1 GCA_016782885.1 Phycisphaerae bacterium
GCCCAGAATCACCACCGAACAGATTCCGCCCTCGCCGGCCGAGAAAACGCCCGGCCTGTAGTGAAGACCTACGGCCTGTTTGAATGTAAACAAAGGACTTACGTCACAGATTGACCCCAAAGTGCGAAGGTTGGGCTAGAACCTTTTTTCGCGACTCTGTGGTGACAAGAGGCATGTTTTTGCCTGCAAAGCGATAAATATCGCGGGTGGATTTGCGATTGCGGGAACGTATCTTACACTGTCTTCAGAGCGTTGGAGATACCCGAGGGGGCGCCGGTCAGGAGTACCGGTGTAATTGTGCTCCGATCTCCATGTGTGTTTCGACAGGATCATCGGCGCGTGAATTGCGCATCTGTCGATATCACGCCGAAGCGAACGATATTCCTGGAGGAAATGATTGGCCACTGTGACTAAGGAGAATGGAAGAAGCAGTATTCCCGTTGGCGGATGCTGGAATAGAGGGCACAGTTTCAGTGCAATTTTGCTGGCTGTTGCAGTCTGTGCGACCATTGTCGTAAGCCATGGCTGGCAGGCAACGTCGCTGGTTATGGGTGGTGTGGTTGTGGTGGTTGTGGGCCTGATGCTCTTGAGAATTCATTGGTCTCTGAACGTGTTGTCCAGCCATTCCGAGGGTTTGTCAGAGTCCGCCGCGATTGCCGAGGAGCATTACATCGACGTGCTGCTGCGAATAGTCAGGTCTGTCGAGGCCCGCGACAAGTACTCCATTGGTCACAGCGAGCGGGTGGGCAAACTGGCCGGAAAAATGGCCGAGTATATGGGGTTTTCAGATCATGAGGCCCGTCAATTGGGAACTGCCGGCCAACTGCACGATATCGGAATGGTGGCGATTCCCGAGCACATAATAGTCGGTAAGGCGAAAATGGGCGTGCAGGGGTTCCGCACTATCAAGACTCACAGCCAGATCGGATACGATGTGCTCATGCCGCTCCAGAGCATCTCAGGCGTGCTCGATGTTGCGAGATACCACCACGAACGCATGAATGGCACGGGGTATCCCGAAGGGCTCCGCGGCGAGGAAATCCCGCTCTGCGCCCGCATAGTGGCGGTGGCGGACGCATACGATGCGATGACACACGACCGTCCCCAGCGGTTGGCGCTGTCTTCGTTTTCGGCGGTGGAGGAACTGTGTCGATGCGCGCCGGCGGGTTACGATTCCGATTGCGTCAACGCGCTGGCCGAATGCCTGAACTTCCCCGTTCTCGAAGAAGCGCTTGCCGTTACGGCGTAAATCGCGTCGAAAACCAAATGGGGATTACAGGGATTAACGGATTACATGGATTAACGGCAGCGTCTTGGAAACGACAAGTCCAGACACGCCGCCGTCACAAAATCAGAGTCGTTAATCCATGTAATCCAAAAATCCATGTAATCCCCATCTGTCGTTTGAAAGCAAGAGGGTGTTACTACTACAGGTGATTTAGCCTTGTTTGTCACCTGTTTGATCTGTGGAGTCGTGGTGTTTCTTTGCGAGCGATCTCACTGACCCGTTCTCACCGGTCTCGTCCGATTGTTTTATCGAGTCGTAGACTTCCTTGCGGTGTACGGGGATATGCGCAGGTGCACTTATGCCCAGGCGGACTTTTTCGCCCCGAATATCGACGACCGTAATCTCGATATTGTCGCCAATGATTATGGTCTGATCACGCTGTCTGGACAACACCAGCATCCGTGGCTCCTTCCGTGGATTCACTCGGGCGCCGTCACTGCAGTCTGCAGGATGGTATCGTTTTCGCCACAGCCATTTACTCTCGGGCGTCGATCCGTTGTGCCGTTATCTGCTGTGACACAATGTACTATCGGATATATCGCGGCGAAAGATGAGTCTGCTTTTGGCCTGGGGCAATCGCATCTGATATTTATCGTGTCCGATCGATTTTGTCAGGCCGGTTTGCGATACATAGACTCTGTGCCTCTGAGTCTCTATGTCGAAATCCAAACCGTCCGATACCCGACAATGTTAGATGCTATTAGCCTGGCTTTGGGATCCCGTGTTTTCCCGCCGGGCGCCGGGGCTTGCGAATCGGGCGTGTTGCGAGTAATCTCAATGGTATGACAGATGATGCAAAAAACCTGAAAAATATTGTCGGGCCTGAAGATATCAAGCCCCCGGCGCCCGTGGCGGAATGGGTCGGCGACAGCGAGACCGGGTTTTTGCGCCTCCTGGACCAGACGCTGCTGCCCGAAGAAACCCTCTACATTGACTGCTCGGAGGCGACCGCCGTCTGGGAGTCGATACGGCGGTTGGCGGTCCGTGGGGCGCCGGCTATCGGGGTGGCGGCCGCTTACGGGATGGTCGTTTCCGCTCAGGGGATCTCCGAAGACGATTTTCTCACCGAACTTGCTACAGCGGGCCAATATTTGATATCGTCGCGACCGACGGCGGTTAATCTCGAATGGGCGGTCAATCGCCAGATGGCCCGCGCGGATAAGTCGTCCGATGCACCTCCGGCGGAAATCCGCCGGATACTGCTAGACGAAGCCGCCGCGATCCATGCCGAAGACGAGGCGATGTGCCTGTCGATCGGGCGGGCGGCGGCCCCGCTGATCTGCCAGGGCAAAGGAGTGCTGACCCACTGTAACGCCGGTGCGCTGGCGACGGGCGGAATCGGTACAGCCACCGCCGGTATGTATGTCGCACACGCTTCGGGGCACGTTTTTACGGTCTACTGCGACGAGACCCGCCCGCTTCTCCAGGGCAGCCGCCTGACCGCCTGGGAACTGAATCTCGCCGGGATCGATGCTGTGGTGATCACCGACAACATGGCCGCCCAGGTCATGAGAGAAGGGCGCATTGACATGGTTATCACCGGCGCCGATCGGATCGCCGCCAACGGCGACGCGGCAAACAAGATCGGAACGTACGGTGTGGCGATACTTGCAAGGCATCACGATATTCCATTTTACGTGGCCGCCCCGTACAGCACGTTCGACCTCGATCTGCCCGCCGGCGATGCGATACCCATAGAGCAGCGAGGCGCCGAGGAGATCACCGAGGGATTCGGACGCCGTACCGCTCCGCGCGATATCAAAACCTACAGCCCCGCGTTCGACGTTACTCCAGCCGATCTGATCACGGCGATAATCACCGATCGCGGCGTGATAGATCCGGTCAATACCGACAACGTTCGCAAGATTATTGTGGCCTGATTTTTTCCTCGCCGGTGGTTTACGGCGGGCGGCGGGCCTAAGATGGATCAAATCATTGTTTAATGCACAGGAGACCTTTAATGGCAACTAACGACAATCTGCAGGCGGCATTTGCCGGTGAGAGTCAGGCGAACCGCAAGTATCTGGCGTTTGCGAAGAAGGCGGAACAGGATGGCTTTTCCCAGGTGGCCAGACTGTTTCGTGCAGCCGCCGAAGCCGAGACCGTCCACGCGCACACGCACCTTCGCGTTCTGGCAGGCGTCCAGGAGACGACCGCCAATCTCGAAGCGGCAGTGGCCGGTGAGGCACACGAGTTCCAGAGCATGTACCCCGACTTCCTGGCCGAGGCCGAGGACGAGGGCAACCAGGCGGCGACCATGACCTTCAAGAACGCTCTGGCGGTCGAGGAGATCCATCACGGCCTATACGTGCAGGCACTCGAGTCGGTCAATGCCGGCCAGGACCTCCCAACTGCTTCGGTCTGGGTATGCCGGATCTGCGGTAACACCGTTGTCGGCGACTGCCCCGATCAGTGCAGCGTCTGCAAGGCGTCAAGAGAGAACTTCACTGAAGTGAGCTGATCGCCCGATTGACAGGACCCATGCCATGACTGCAAGTGATGCGGAACTGTGGCGATGTTCGGTATGCGGGTACGTTCACCACGGTCCGGCCGCCCCGGAATGCTGTCCGGTTTGCGGGTCCGGGGCAGGTGATTTTGCGCCGCATGTCGAACAGCCCACCGCGCCGGCGGCGAGTGTTGGCAAGTGGCGGTGCCTGAACTGCAGCTACATCCACGCCGGCAGCGAACCACCCGACCTCTGCCCGGTCTGCGCCGCGGCAAAGGACCGCTTCGAGCCGATCGCCGCCCAGCCGCCCGCCGCCGGAGGGGGAGATTTCACCGGCAGGCTGGTAGTCATAGGCGCGGGCATCGCCGGAATCTCGGCCATCGAGGCATTCAGGAACACCACCTCAGGCGGGACCGCGACGCTTGTTTCCAGGGAGGGCGACCTTCCGTACTACCGCCTCAATCTCACACGCTACCTCGCCGGAGAAATCCCCGAAACGGACCTGCCAATCCACCCCGAGGGTTGGTTTGCCGACCAGAATGTCGACCTGAAACTCGGCGCCGACGTTGCTGAAATACGCCTTGAAGAACAGTGCATTTGCTTGCGGGACAACACGATCCTGCCATACGACAAGCTGATTGTCGCCATGGGCGCCCACCCCTTCATGCCCCCTATCCCCGGGGCTGTGCGAGAAGGCATGATCTCCGTGCGTACGGTCCGCGACGCCAAGTGGATCCTGGAGTTCCTCCAGCCGGGCATGAGGTGCGTCGTGATCGGCGGGGGGCTCCTGGGATTGGAGACCGCCGGCGCACTGGGCGCTCGAAAGGCCGATGTGACGCTGCTGGAAAATTACGAATGGCTCATGCCGCGACAGTTGA
Source organism: Phycisphaerae bacterium (assembly GCA_016782885.1). Taxonomy (GTDB): domain Bacteria; phylum Planctomycetota; class Phycisphaerae; order SM23-33; family SM23-33; genus BS750m-G57. Next base: position 4,613 of record JADHXQ010000060.1, read on the forward strand.
ATCGGCGTGCCGGCGAGATCCTGCAGAGTCATGTCGAGCAACTCGGTGTTGCCGTCCGCAACAACGCCCGCACCCGGGAACTTCTCGGTGATGAGCGGGTGGCAGGGGTGGAACTGGAAGATGGCGAGACGATCCCCGCGGATCTGGTTATCGTGGCTACCGGTATTCGTCCCAACAGTCATCTGGCGCGGCGGGTCGGGCTGGTGGTCAACAAGGGGATCGTGGTCGACAACCAGCTCACCAGTTCGCACCCGGGCGTCTACGCCGCCGGAGATGTAGCCGAGCACCAGGGCGTGCTGTATGGTAATTGGGCGGCTTCGCAGTTCCAGGGCAGCATCGCCGGAATGAACGCCGCCGGCGGAAGTGCCCGCTTCGGCGGGATTCCCCGTTCCAATACGCTGAAGGTGCTTGGTCTGGATCTGCTCAGTATCGGGCAGTTCGAGCCAGAAGACGGCAGCTTCCAGGTTATCGAGGCTCAGCAGGGCGAAGCGTATTACAGGTTCGTCTTCCGCGATGAGCATCTTGTGGGAAGCGTGCTCGTCGGAGACACCTCCCCGGCTGGACCCGTCAAGGCCGCCATCGAAGCCAGGACGGATTTTTCCGGAATCCTGCTGGCGGGCATCTCCGCCGAGGCATTCGCCGACGAATTGTGCGGTTGAGTTGCATGTCGTGAGGTTTGCGCGATGGTAACGCCTTTTTGTGTTCGAACGACAGATGGGGATTACACGGATTTCCGGGATTGAGGGATTAACGACTTTGATTATGTAACGGGCGGTGAGTGTCGTTACCAAGACGCTGTCGTTAATCCATGTAATCCATTAATCTGTGTAATCCCTATCTGTCGTTAGGCTCGCTTGGATTCTATCTAATGACCTACCGTCCCGCCAGGGCGCGGGATACTGCCGAGAGGATCAATTTGTCGCATCCGCCGCGCAGGTCGGCCCCTGCCTGGCCGGATGTCTTGTCGGCGAGTTTCTTTTCCTGTATGTCGGCGAATGCTGACGGGCAATCCGTCTTGTTATGCCCGCTGCCCGTTGCTGTTCCGAGTATCGCCCCGGTGCGACAGTCCACGAGGATCGCCTGCATGACCGTTTTGTGTTCGACGGTGTTCCCCGGCGCCACCCACAGACCGACGATGCTCCAGTAGAGAACCGATGCGTTGTTGAAGTGATCGGCCTGGGTGTCGGCCTGCATGTATACCAGCAGCAGTTCGCAGTGCAATCGCGCTGCCGCCACACGCAGCGCTCGGAGCGTTAATTTGGATTCCTCGGCCCGCAGCGAGTTGTCGATCGCCAGGTTTGAGACCGGCTGAACGCCTCGTATGTCATTGTGTTTGGAGGCGATTTTCTCCCACGCTTCGAGTTCGTCGGCATCGATTCGCTTGAGGAACGGTTGATAGCCCGAGCAGTGGCTGTCGAGTTTTGCTATTGCCAGGGTGGTGGGGACCTTGGCCTTGACGTCCAGATCCAGCATGTTGGCGATTTCACCGTCGGTGGCGGCTTTTTCCAGGCGGCTGAGCTGTTTGCGATCTTTGACAAGCCCGGTTCGTGCGATGTTGGCGATTGGCGCGGCCAGCGTGTAATGCGCCCCGCACCCGCCCAGGGCGGTAGACATCGCGACGATCGTGGTTACTGCAAATGCTGTTGTTCGATTCATGCCGTTTTCCTTTCAAGGTTTTTGAAGTTCGAGGCGGGCGATTACTTTTCGCTGCTCCTGAGCTTTCGGGCGGTCTTGACCAGTTTTACGAATTCCTTGCGGTATCCCTCGGGATCGTCGCCGATGGCTGACTCGGCGAGTTCTGCGACCGCCGCCAGGGTGTAGCTGCCCTTGTGCTCCGACTTCCGCAGGATCATCCCGAACGATGCGACCGACGAGGCGAATCGGAAATCTTTGGGGCTCTTGTCGATGCTTCGCCCCTCGTCGCGGACAACGGTCTCCATCAGCGTCGACTTATCGCCGTCGGGCTTCTTGTAACGCAGCTTGACGGTCATCATCTCGCTGCTGTCGGCTGCTGCGGTTGGCGTGGTGCGGTGGGAGTATTTGAGCTTGTCGACGCTTGGCGCCTCCACGCTTTGGCCGGCCGGTACTATCTGGTAGAGCGCCGTGACGGTGTGGCCGGCGCCGATGTCCCCGGCGTCCTTCTTGTCGTCATTGAAATCTTCCTTGTTGAGGATGCGGTTTTCGTATCCGATCAGCCGGTATGCGGCCACCTCGGCGGGGTTGAACTCGACCTGGATCTTGACGTCTTTGGCGATGGTGACCAGCGTACCGCACATCTCGCGGACGAGGACTTTTCTGGCTTCGGACTCCGTGTCGATGTAGGCGTAATTGCCGTTGCCCTTGTCGGCGAGCTTCTCCATGCGGGAATCTTTATAGTTGCCCATGCCGAATCCCAACACGCTTAGAAAAACGCCGCTGGAGGCCTTCTTCTCGATCAGGCGGACCAACTCGCTGTTGTTGGTGGTCCCGATGTTGAAATCCCCGTCGGTGGCCAGGATCACCCTGTTCGTTCCGCCCTTGATGAAGTTCGAGACGGCTACGCTGTACGCCAGTTCGATTCCGGCCCCGCCGTTAGTGCTCCCGCCGGACCGCAGCTTGTCCAGGGCTGCGATGATCTTTTCCTTCCGGTCGCACGAGGTCGAATCGAGCACCAGGCCCGATGCCCCGGCGTATACCACGATAGCCACCCGATCGCCCTCGCCAAGCTGCTCGACGAGCATCTTCATAGCCGCTTTCACCAGCGGCAGCTTGTTGGGCGCACGCATCGAACCGGACACGTCCAGCAGGAACACCAGGTTGCTTGGCGGGCGTTTGGCCGGGTCCAACTCGCGTCCTTTCAGGGCGATTCGCACGAGGCGGTGCTTGGGCGCCCACGGGCAGGAAGCCGTGTCAGCATGCACTGCGAACGGATGGGGCGATCTGGATGTCGGCTGATCGTAGCTGTAGGTGAAGTAGTTGATCATTTCCTCGATGCGGACGGCGCCGGGCGGCGGGAGTTGGTTGTGCGCCAGGAAGCGGCGGACATTGGCGTAAGATGCCGTGTCGACGTCCGTCGAGAAAGTGGAGAGCGGATGGTCGGCGACCAGTTTGAAGGCATTGTCGATGATGCGGTCATAAGTTTCGGTGTTGTGCCGGGGTGCTGCTTCACTGGTTTCGGACGTTGGCGCCTGGGGCTGATAGGCCATTGCTCCGGGCGACGAGTGTTGCATTGCGTCTGGGGCCGCTCCGCGGTATTCCGAACCGGGGCTACCGCAGCCGAGGAAGATTACGGTTCCGGCGCCCGCCAGTACGATCAGAAGCAGTGATACTTTTGCGATTCTCTTCATTGTTACGTTCCTTTCAGAGTTCGAGGTTCACCAGCCCATATCCCTCGCGTTGAGGTTTGCGCAGAAGAAATTTGGATTGCCTGAATTCCGCGCTGTTGACGCGGCGTGTGGTTCTCGTTGACAATAGCTCTGGCGTGGAACAGGCAGAGCAACAACTTATATCCCGATCCCTGGCTGGCGAGGAGTCGGCATGCAGGCAGTTGTACCAGGGGTATGCTGGTATGGTGGCGGGGTACTTTCGCCGCAGCGGTTTCGACAGGTCGCTTGCGGCAGATCTCACGCAGGAGACGTTCGTACGCGTCTTTGGTTCGCTGGGCGGCTACGACCAGGCCAGGGGCGCGTTTGGCGCGTGGTTGTCGGCGATCGCCCGCAACGTCGCCCGCAAGTACTGGCGCCGCCGGACCGCGACTAACACTTTCGATCCCGAACTGGCCGACGCGATGTTCGCCATACCGGCAGAAGCCTCCAGCACGCCCGAACAGCGGGAAGAGATGTCCGCCGTCGCCGATTGCGTCGCGCGCCTCGACAAGCGGTTGGGCGAACTGATCCGCCTGCGGTACGTCCGCGGGATGACCACGCGCGGTATTGCGTCCGAGGCGGGCATGCCCGAATCGACCGTGCGAAGCCGCCTCGGCGAAGCGTTGGACTGCATCGCCAGATGCCTCCAGGGAAAGGGGATAGTCCAATGACCCCGATAGATATGTCCCATTTCTGCGCAAAACGCCGATTTTGGAATACAGGTATATAGCGATGAACGATCAGAACGATACAACCCGCGATCGCGTCGAAGGCCTGCTGCGGCAGTGGGGGGCCTCCCAGGCCGCCAACCAGGGCGCCGGCGAATTGTCGGCGTCTCGGGCACCGGAGCCCATACGCAGACGCTCACGCGTGGTAGTCCTGTTGCGATGGGCCCCTGTTGGTGTCGCCGCGGCGCTCCTGCTGACCGCCGGCGTGCTGTTCAAGAGTGGGCGGATAGAATTTCACGGTCCTTCAGCCCCCATGGCGGAAAGTTCGGACAGGCCTGCTGCCCTCGCGGATGAAGTGCCGCGGACACAGCCCGTTGATTTGTCCGACGAACTTGCCGAGGCCCGCAGGCAGGCGACCGACGCCCGGAGGCAGGCGGCTGAGGCCCGTAACGCTCTGTCCGAGGCGCTTGCGCAAAACCAGGCCGACAATCTGAAGATCAAAGAGCTTCGCGGTCGGCTCACGGGGCAGGGGAATCAGTTTGCCCGGGATCGGGAGAAATGGACTCTCATGGAGTCTAAGCTGACCTCGCTGATCAGCAGGGCCGAGCGATCGGCGATCGATGCCAGGGGCGAATTGAAGAAGGCCCAAAAGGAACTCGCCGACGCCCGGACCGCCCTTGCCGCCCGGGCCAAACCGCCCGTGGATACCGAAGAACTCAAGGGCCTCAAGGCTCGCCTCGCGGTGGCGGTTAAAGAGCTCAAACGCCAGCAGGATTCGTTCCGAACCGCCTACTCCGAAAGAGACAAAGCCAAACAGGCTCTCGCCACGCTTAAGGCTCGCCACCATGCCGCGCTCGACCAGATACGCCGGGTATATCTCGCCGCTTCGGCGCCCGGAAAGACGGGTCTGGCGGCGCTGCAGGAGGCCGTGAAACGCAGGGGGCTGCTGAAGCGGTGCGTTGCCCTGCAGCGAAAGGCCAGGACCGTCGCGGACAAGAAACTCCTGGGGCGGGCCGAAGTGGTCCTCACGCGCCTGGGGCTCCTGGACCTTTCCGACTCCAGCGCCGTCAGTGCTTACGTAACCCAGCTTGCAGGAAGCGACCTGATCGCCTCGCTCGATGCGGCCCTTGGACCGCTTGCCGCCGACGCGGGCACACAGGACTGGTTGTTCGAGACCAAACTGATACTCACGGGGGTTCAGCGTGTCATCTAGGCTCCGAACATTTCTGCTGACCTTTTCCGCCGCCGCATTCATCTGCGGATGCGGCGCGCCGAGTTCCCGTAATTACCGGCCGGACCATACCGGCGACGTGCCTCGCAGCGTGGTCGGAGTGATGATCGTTTACCGCGAGGCCCTGACGCTGATCGACGAGCTCAAATACGCCGACGCGGCCGCCAAGCTCGAACGGGTATCCGGTCAGTTCGAGGCCGCCGGAGACCTCACGCATGCGGCCGAATCCATGTTTTGGCTCGGATTCTGCCGCGAAAAGCTTCACCGCGACGACCTGGCAAGGCAGACGTACGTGATGGTAATCCAACAGTTCGCCGGATCCAAACCGGCCGAATACGCCCAACTGAGACTCGACGCGATGAACCAACCGTAATGGTCCCGCAGATAGCTATCAGCCGTCAGCTATCAGCTTTCAGCTAACGGCAACGACAAACGGCTTTCGGTTAACGGTTTTCAGGTTTTGGCTTATAGCTGAGAGCTAATAGCTGAAAGCTGCCGTTACCAGATATCCCCGACGGTGAAGCCTTCGGGGAAGGGGTCGTCTTCTTGTAACACATAGTCGGCTGTTCCGGTGATCCAGGCCCGGCCGCTGATTGTGGGGATCACCGCGTTGTATGGGCCGACTTGAGTTTCTTCGATCAGGCGGCCGGTGAAGATCGTCCCTAAGATGCCCTCGTGGTTGAAGTCTTCGTTTAACTTCAGTTTTCCTTTGGCGTGGAGGCTCGCCATCTTGGCGCTTGTGCCCGTACCGCACGGTGAGCGGTCGATTGCGCCCCTCCAGGTGGCGGGGCGGTTCCAGTCGAGCTTGCCTGTAGAGACCACTACCGCGTTTTTCATGTGGGCGTCCCGATGGGTTGGCGCCGCCGACAGGACTGCTATCGTTATGCCCTCGAAACCCGGTTGGGTCGGATGGACTGCGGGGAGCTGCTCCTGTGCGGCGGTTTTGACCATCTCGCCGATCCGCACGATGTCGCGGCCGTTCTCGGGGATGATTTCCAGACCGAGGGATGGGGCGTCGGCGATAACGTAGAACATGCCCCCGTAGGCCACGTCAACGACAACCGTGCCGAGTTGGGGCACTTCTACCGGGGCGTCGAGGTGGACCGCGAAGGATGGCACGTTGCGGAACGTGACCCTGGTGACCTTTCCATCGGCGCAGTGGGCCTGGAGGCGGATGAGCCCAGCCGGCGATTCGAGAGTGAGTTCGGTAAGCGGTTCGATCATCTCGATCATGCCGGTTTCGAGCAGGACGGTGGCGACACAGATCGTGTTGGTGCCCGACATTCCCGGATATTCGGTCTGCTCCATGATCACGTATCCCGCGTCGGCGTCGGGATGTGTGGGCGGGAGGATGAGATTGCAGTTTGCCGCGGGATACCCTCGCGGTTCGCGGAGCATGAGTTTTCGCAGGTTGTCGCCACGATCGCGGAGGTGCTCCATTTTCTCGAACATCGTAGCCCCCGGCACGTCGGAGACCCCTCCGACGATCACCCGCCCGGGCTCACCGCAGGCATGTGCGTCGACAGCTTGTATTTTTCGTTCGAGACGCATGGGGTTTTCCTTGTTAGCTATCAGCTTTCAGCTATCAGCTGTCAGCTAACGACAACAGCAACGACGGACACGATCGGTCGTTAGCCGTAAAGCTGATAGCTGACAGCTAATAGCTATTTCGATTTCGGCTTCAATTCGGCCTGTTCCCAGCCTGTGCGGACGTCGTCTTGTTGGGTGGCTCGCCATTGCAGGATGAAGCTTTCGTCGCGGTCGGCCTTGGCGTAGTACATGTGCGAGGCGACGAATTTTCCGGAGTCATGGACGAAGATCAGCAGCTTGACGATCGCTGTCTGCTCGGTGGATCTGTAGAACGGCATTGCCGGCAGGGGCGCCGGGCTGTTGGGCACGGGCAGGGCGGGCATGCCGATAACTCCGGTCTTGTATTCCAAAGCCAGCGCGCCCGATGCGACCTCGACGGTCAAATCGGCGTCGTCGGCTGAATCGGCCAGGCGCGAACCGATCTGGGCTATGCGAGAGCGGACGGCGACTTTCACGTACTCGGCGTCATAGCACTTGAGGTTCGTGAAGTCGATGAAGACCTTCTTGTTCGCCAGTTCAGGCATGTCAAACTTGACCATCGCCACGTCAACCGCCCGGGTCAGCAGAAGCTGCTCGATCGCCGTTCGCGAAGTAGTGCTGAACGTCCGGCTGGTGCATCCGAGCGAAGCGAGTGCAATAGCGGCGATAATCCACGGTAAGAGACCAATCTTTTTCATCTACAATATTACCTTCCGCGAGATTACCCCCGTGACCGCAAGCTAGGATACGCCCGAAGGCCCGCCCTGGCAAGGATAGAAAGCAGATACCAGCCGAGCCCCCCCTTTTCTCTTGAACAGCTATAAAAACTTGCGATGTCGCGGCGGTGATGCGACAATACTCATCTGCCGTTCCTGCCCACAGGAGAGTTTAAAATGAGACTACAGAAAGTGCAGAAAGTGCTGGTGAGTGTTCTGACCGTGATGGCGGTTTGTATGCCTGCGCCAGCCCAGAAAAGCAAAGGCAGGCCCGTCGTCACGGCGGCATCCAAAGCGAGGTGCGAGATTATCGCGAAGGAACTGGAAGAATACGAATCCAGACTGTACGCCGGTCGCAGGGCGATCGAAAAAAGCGAAGCGATTATCGCTCTTCGCAAGGCCGCCGTCGAGGCTGAGGCAGCGTACCAGAAGGGGAAAACGGCCGATCGGGCAGTACTAGCCGCCAAGGAGGCGATACGGGACGCCGATCGGGAATACCATGAGATGCTGGCGAAGAGAATCAAATCCTCACCGGAGGGAGTGGCTTTGCGGAAGCAGCAAGTAGCTCTGGACAACAAACGTGCGGCTTGCAATTTGCAGCTTGTCATAGCGGAGATCATGCTTACCCACGATGATTCGCCGATTGTGCGTGCGTTGGCGTCCGATCCCATCCTCGAGCAGTACAGGCAAGCCTGCAACAACGCCGAGGGCGCCGCACGCGCCGAGGCGAAGTCGGAGTACGAGAAGCTCAGGGCCGCGGCGCTGAATGACATGTTTTCCGTGCAGAAGCTGAGAGCGGAGATCAAGACCGCCACCGCCGGAAAAGCCGAGGCCGAAAAAGCTCTGGCGGTCATCGAGGACAAGCTCGAGAAAATCGAGGCAGCGGCTGCGAAGTCCGACGACCCGGAACTCGCCGCCGCCAAGGCCAAGGAAACCGCCGCCCAGGCCGCCTACCAGAAGGCGTACTACGGCGGGACGATGCAGGCCCTCAGGGACAAACGCGAGCAGTCCCGCGCCGCGATCGGCGCCGCCATCAGAGAGGCCGTCGCCAAGGATCCGGTCCTTGCCGCACTGTCGAACAAGATCCACCAGCTTGGAATCGAATACAAAAAGCTGGGAGGCAGAAAACGCAGCAAGTCGTCCAGAAAGTAGCAGGCCCCCGCATCCGCCGCGCCGGGGACGATATTACGCATTCATCCTGCTGCGGAACTCGTCTGTCAGGATGTCCATGAACAGGACGTCGTGGAACTCCTCGCCGTCGATCCGTGATTCACGCCGCCTTCCGGCGGGCTTGAACCCGCACGCCTCGTAACACTTGATTGCCCGCTGGTTGCAGGAGGTGACGCGGAGCATGACGCTGTGCAGATTCAGCTTCGTGAATGCATGATCGAGAATCATCATTGTGGTTTCCCGGCCGTATCCCTTTCCCTGATGCTCCTTCTCGCCGATGCACATCGAAAGTTCCGCACGCTGCCACGGCCACTCTATGTAGGACAGCCCACCCATGCCGATCAGGTCGTCAGTCCCACTGAGCTGAAGACCGAGCATCAGGCTGGTCTTGGTCTTGTGTTGGGTTTCAAGCCGGTCTTCAATCGCCTTCAGGTCAGCGGGGAAAGGCTGGCCTCCCCAGTTGAAGATCACTTCCATATCACAGTGCCAGCGATGAACCGCCTCGGCGTCAGACTTCGTCAGACAAACCAAGTCAATCTGCTTACCCTTGAGGAATATTGCTCTGCTCATTGTTTCTTCCTTCCAGGTTCGTTTCGGGCGAACCACTTCCTGTCGATCAGTGCGGATTTGAGGTGTATTTGCTTTCTGTTCCATGCCGGTTTGGCGTACATGTACGTGAGAATCGCGTCGCCTTTCGATGTGAAAAAGCAGTCGAGATTGGTGTACTCGGCCTTTGGGTCGTCAGCGATATTACCAATTGTTCGCCACGTTTTCCCGTTGTCGGAGGAGATCGCCGCGGTTAATGGAGTCCGATCGCCGAAGTGGTGATGCGTCTTGTTGAACTTGCTGTTATTCCAGAACAGGACGATATCCTTCGAGCCGGGGATCCTTCGCAGGCAGGTGCATGACTCTCCGCCTTCCAGACCGGTGAAGACCGCCTTGCTCCACGTCTTGCCTTCGTCGGTCGATCTGGCCAGATACGGTCCGCCAAGTTGAGTGCGCAGCGACATCAGGAGCGTATCGTCGGCCAGTTGCACCACCGATGCCTCCATCGCGCCGCGTTTGGGCAGATCGATACCCGTCGAACGCTGCCAGGTTTTACCTGAATCGTCACTGAGGAAGCACCACGCCGAGTTGGTTTGCTTCCACTGATTCCCGCTGCCGCCGTGGAACGGCAGGACAATACGCCCGCTCTTGAGTTCCACCAGACTGCTCGCCCCGCCCTGCAGCAGTTGGCCTTTGGAGCGCTTCCAGACCGGCGCCAGGGGCGAGAAAATTTCCCCGTCGTCCTTTGAAGAGAAGACGCACATCGTGCTGCTGCCGCCGCTCTTGTGTGCCCGCAGGCAGATCAACATGAGTTTGCCCGATTTCAGGCGCAGCAGCGCCGGCGCCTGGACGTTCATATCGCCCTCGGTAACGTCAACGAGCATCCGTGGCTGCTTCCAATTCACTCCGCCGTCATCGCTGACCTTCGACCAGATAGTGCATATTCCGTGGTCGCGCCCGCTGTGTTTCCCGTGCTGGTATTTGTGATAGACCGCCATCAATCGCCCATCCAAAAGCTCAGCCACCGACGCGGTATCACTACGCGGCGTCTTGGCGGTTGCGGGCTCGATAACCACATGACGGATCAACGAGTCCCTGCTTGCCGCGCCTTTCTGCTGCCCTCGTGTTTCCACTGCTCCAACAGCGGCGATCAAGACAACCGCAAGAATCGCCGGCAGGTGACCCCGCCGTTCCGAGTATGATAACTTTCTCATAGTTCTAACTCGTTATTCTATACGAAAGCTCCGGTAGTCACAAAAACTGTGAGTTATCAGGGCTACGGAGAGGGCGCCGATTCGCTCAGCTTTGCTTCGCGGCGCCTATGCTTTGCTTCGGCGTCGAACCCGCGTGTGTGTGGTCTTCGGCCCCGTGCGTGTTCGAATCCCATCCGGAGTACACATAGCGCATAAGAACGCCCCGGTAGTCACAAAAACTGTGAGTTATCGGGGCAACGGAGAGGGCGGGATTCGAACCCGCGGTACACCTTGTAGGCGTACGTCGGTTTAGCAAACCGGTGCATTCAGCCACTCTGCCACCTCTCCGGTTGTGAATACTGACAGTCGTCCCAGACAATCGCCTCGGGCAAACTGCCAGTAAGTGTTCCCTTATATCCGCTCGCGGCTTTGCTGTCAAGACAGGCATTGGCGCAGTCTTTCTCAAGCGGCCTGCATTGAGGAACACGCGGACCAGACGCCACAGGGCACCCGCTCGGTAGCCGGAAGCCAGTAGCTGGTTCTGACCCGGAGTCAACTCTTGGGTCCGACCAGTATTGGGAATCAGTGGCTGCGATCCGGATCTGAAAGGCGCAATAGTCGGAGTTTTGCCGCAAACAGCGTATTTTCGCAAGGCACGCTGTATCAAGACATTACGAAGCGTGTGTGTTTCTATAATATTTTTGTTTGACTTGGAATGTTAGCCGTGGATATACTTGTTTGTCACGCCAAACATCGCGGCGTTTGCAATGAGGTCCTGGTGGTAGTTTGGCGTTCTGTAGGATCTGTGTAGTTGGTTGTTCCGGCGCGACTCTTGAGAGGTTCTTGAGCGGCGATAGCTGCATGAAGACTGTCAGGTACGGTGGATGTTGAGATGGTAATAGGATCCGATAAGCTCAGTCCGTCACTGGAAGACTACCTTGAGGCCGTGTTGATCCTGGTGCGCCGCGGACGTGTGGCGCGCGTGCGGGACATCGCGGCGCATCTTGGAGTTGGCAAGTCGTCGGTTACCGGCGCAGTGAAAACACTTGCCAAGCGCGGGCTGGTTAATTACGAACCGTACCAATTCATCACTCTGACCGATCGCGGGCGGGAGTTGGCGGAGGAGGTTTCGGCAAGACACGTTCTGCTGAGGGAGTTTCTCAGCGATGTTCTCGGTCTTGACGAAGATGCCGCGGAGGCCAACGCCTGCCGCATGGAACATGCAGTGGACGCCGAACTCCTGGAGCAGTTAGGCAAGTTCTCCGTTTTTGTGCGGAACTGCCCGCGAGCCGGTGAGAGTTGGGTTCGGTCGTTTGTCGAGCGTTGCGGGGCGGGCGGCGTCGATGGCGAGGTCTGCACTCGCTGCGCCGCGGAGATTGCCCCCGCGGGTGGAAAAGTCTTCGCGCCGATCGAGGCGCCCGGCTCGGATAACCGCGGCGAGGCCGCTACGATGCCTCTGGCGATGGCGTCGGTCGGGCAGGAGGTCGCCCTTGCCGGGATCACCGGCTCGCGTGAACTTCAGCACCGTCTGGCCGAGATGGGCCTGACGCCGGGCATGAGGTTCTCGGTTGTCAACAAGGGTAATCCCGGTCCTTTCATTATTTCGGTGAAGGGTTCGAAACTGATGCTCGGTCGGGGAACGGTGCATCGAGTTATGGTGAAGGCGGACTCCTAGACGCCGGATAAAGGATACAGCACTTCGATGTCCCGATTGAATATAGCATTGGCGGGCAATCCCAACTCGGGAAAGACCACGATCTTCAATTCGCTGACCGGCGAGCGCCAGCACGTGGGCAACTACCCCGGCGTGACGGTCGAGAAGAAGGAAGGCGCTGCCGTTTTCGCCGGCAGGAAACTCGATATCGTCGATCTGCCTGGTACGTACAGCCTGACGGCCTACACGATCGAGGAGATCGTCGCGCGGAACTTCATCATGGAGTCTGAGCCGGACGTCGTGATCGATATTGTCGATTGTTCAAACCTGGAGCGTAATCTTTACCTGGCTACGCAGTTGCTGGAGTGCGGTGTTCCGCTTGTCCTGGCGTTCAACAAGAGCGATCTGGCAGAGGCCATGGGTTTCAAGATCGATCGCGAACTTCTCTCGAGTCTGCTCGGCGTTCCGATTGTCGAAACGGTGGGCACGACCGGCGCCGGTCTGGACGAACTTCTTGCCAAAGCGATGGAGGTCGCGGCGGGCGGACCGGAGGCCGTAGCGCAGCAGCGACTGCCTGATTACGGTAGCGAACTCGAACCGCACGTGGTGCAAATTGCCCGGGAAATAGCGCATCGCTGCGGACTGGAGCGTCACAGCCGCTGGTTTGCACTGAAACTTCTGGAAGATGACGCCGAGACGCTCAAACGCGTCGAATCTCTGGCAGATGTTGCTCACCGCGGGCAGATTGCCGAGATCATCGCCGAAACCGCCTCTCTGCGCAAGCACATTGAAGAAGTATGCGGCGACTCGCCGGAAGTAGTCTTCGCCGATCGGCGGTATGGCTTCATTTCCGGTGCGTGCACCGAGGCGGTGGTGCAGACCGTCGAGGCCCGCCACGACCTTTCCGACCGCATCGACGCGGTGATGACGAATCCGATTATGGGCCTTCCGATATTCATCGCGATGATGTACGTGGTGTTCCAACTGACCTTCACTATCGGCGAGCTGCCGATGGGCTGGATCGAGAGCGGTTTTGGGTTGCTGGCCGGGCAGTTGGCGATGCTCTGGCCCAAGGGTTCCGAGAGCCTGCTCAAGAGCCTCCTGATCGATGGGATAATCGGCGGCGTGGGCGGCGTGATAGTTTTCCTGCCGAACATCATGCTGCTGTTCGCGGGTATCGCGATCCTGGAAGATTCGGGGTACATGGCGCGTGCGGCGTTTGTGATGGATCGGTGGATGCACAAGATCGGTTTGCACGGTAAGAGTTTCATTCCGATGCTGATCGGCTTCGGTTGCAGCGTACCGGCGATAATGGCCACCCGCACGCTGGAGACGCGTCGCGACCGGATGACGACAATGCTTGTAATCCCGCTGATGAGTTGCGGCGCGAGACTGCCGATCTATGCGCTGATTATCCCGGCGTTCTTCCCGTCGGCGTGGCGCGGGCCGATGCTCTGGACGATGTACCTGATCGGGATTCTGCTGGCGATCGTTCTGGCGAGGGTGCTCAGATCGACCCTGTTCAAGGGCGAGTCGGCGGCGTTTGTGATGGAGCTTCCGCCTTACCGCATGCCGACGGCCAGGGGATTGGCGGTTCACATGTGGGAGCGATCGTGGATGTACGTTCGCAAGGCCGGTACGGTCATATTGGCTGTGTCGGTCATAATGTGGGCACTGGCCGCTTTCCCGCGAATATCCTCAGACGAACTCAAGACGAAATACGCCGATCAAACCCAGGCTGCCCAAACGACCTTCACCGCCTCTCTGGACGGCGTGAATACCCGGTTAGGCCTGGGGCAGGGGGCTTCGGTGATTGTCAAAGCGATTGATGCGGAGATGAAACTGACCAGAGCGGGCGAGGAGTTCTTCGCCCACGAGCAGGGGTATATCGACGCCAGGACCGCCCAGGATGCGACGATTGCGTCTCTTAAGGCCGGGCCTGATGGCGAGATTCTCAAGCGATTCATCGACGCCCGTGACCAGATTATCGCTGCCCGGGAGGCGTTTGCCCGGACGGTCGAGGAAGAAGAGTTGGACGAGGGGTCGAGGCAATACGCGGCTGAAATATTAATCCGCGACAGAGAAATCGAGAAGATCACCGAAGCCTCTCCCCAAGCCGGCGCCGCCGCGATGAAGTATCTCGACGAGTGTAAAGCCCCGTTTGTCCGGGCGATGCTCGACATCGAGCATTCGCAGCTTCTGGACAGGACCAGCGGGAGCATACTTGGTCGGATCGGGCGCGGTATCGAGCCCGTAGTCCGGCCGATGGGGTTTGACTGGCGGATAGGCACGGCGTTGTTGGGATCGTTTGCGGCCAAGGAGGTCTTCGTAGCCCAGATGGGGATCGTCTATTCGGTCGGCGAGGGGACCGATGACTCGGCGACTCTGCGGAAGAAGCTCAGCGAGAATTACAGCCCGCTGATCGGGTTCTGCATAATGCTCTATTGCCTGATCAGTGCGCCGTGCGTTGCGACGATAGCGGCTACATGGCAGGAAAGCGGGCGACTGCGGTGGGCCTTTGCGCAACTGGTGGGCCTGACGCTGATAGCGTACGTGCTGACGGTGGCGGTGTACCAGATCGGAAGCCTGCTGGGCTGACCGGGCGCAGGGAAGGAAGTGTAAGATGTGGACCATGTTTGAATCGATAATTGTGCTGGTGGCGATAGGCGTAGCGGCCGCACTGCTGGCGTGCCGCGCGAAGAAAACCCTCAGTGGCGACGACGGCTGCGGGTGCGGTAAGGACAAGGGTTGCCCGGTGAAGTCGCTCGATGCGCTGTCTTCCGATGGCGTCGCCGAAGAAGAAGATGACGATGACGGGGACGCCTAATTCACGTCTCGCCGGATATCGCTCAGGGCGGGGAACTCGTCTCTCCAGCGGCCAGGTGCGTCGGCGTCTAGCGGTGCGCTAATGACGCACTGGTTGTCACCGGCGAGGGCGAGGATGTTTCCCCGCGGATCGATTATGGTGCTGCCACCCGCGTAAGAGTGGTTCGGGTCGGCGCCGCAGCGGTTGACTCCCACGACGTAAGCCTGGTTTTCGATAGCTCTGGCGCGGAGGAGGCAGGCCCAGTGGTCGCAGCGTTTCGTCGGCCAGTTGGCGATTACCGCGATGAGGTCCGCACCGGCGGTCGCGGCGCTGCGGAACAACTCAGGGAACCGCAGATCGTAGCAAATCGCCGGGGCCAGTTGGAACTTACCGGTGGGGATCACCACCGTCTGGTCGCCGGGTGTGTAGTGGTCGCCTTCTGACGAGGGCGAGAAGGGATGCATCTTCCAGTAGCGCCCCATAACCGATCCGTCCGGGGCCAGCAGTATTGCTTCATTGCGGAAAGTCCCGCCGTGTCGCGTTGCCAGTCCGCCCAGCAAATAGACGCCGAATCGCTTCGAGGTTTCAGCCAGGAACGCTGCTGTGGGTCCGTCAGGCGGTTCGGCCAGGGCGGTTGGGTCCATCGAGAAGCCCGTGGAGAACATTTCCGGAAGGACCACGAGATCTCCGCCATGGAGATCAGCCGACGCCAACAGGTCCGCCAGCACCTGGTGATTGGCCCGCGGATCGGACCAGACGATATCAAGTTGGATGCACAGGGCGTTCATTGCAAGTTTTGCCCGCCGCGGGGCCGGACATGGATTTTACCAGTTTTTTTGCTTTCAAGCGATCAGAAACTTACTTTCCCTTTGTTGGAGTAATTTCGGAATATGGAGCAACCAGGGGTTATACATGGAAGAATCTGGTTTAGGTATATGGCCCGGTAAGTTCGACGGAATCAAACGCTCCGCGGTGTTCGCATATGCACTGTGGATTCAGTATGCTCCGCTTCCCAGACCCATCGCCCCCGTGTCTGACGCGCAGTGGCAGGAGGCCGTCGGGAGGCGCCTTCTCACGCCCGCCGAAAAGGCCGCCCGCTGCCGCTACTTCGATCGTAAAGCCCATAACGCGCTGGCGATGTGCCAATAACGCCCGCCGTCAATTCTTGTCTTCCGATGGTTTCCCCTGGCCGACGAATGCCGTCGCGCAGAGTTTGAGGCATTGCTCGACCGGCATGTCCAGTTCTTCGAGACGGTCCGGTTCGCAGTAGATGGTCATTCCTCCAAACATGTAGCTGAACGGTAGATAGACCGCCACCGCGGGTCCGCCGCCGGAGCCCTGGGCGAATGGGGGGGTATCGTTCGTGCGGATACCGAGCATCTTCATGCTCGATCCCGGCGGGGAGTATTGAACGACTTTTCCCATCTTGGCCGCATTCCCGCCGAACAGTTGAAGCAGGTCGCGCACCGACTCGTACAGCGTTTTGATACCCGGCACGCGGGCGACGATTCGCTCCAGCAGCGACCAGGCCGCCTGGAACAACCAAAACCGCGTAGCCAAACCCACCAGGTAGACGCCCGCGATCAGGATCACCGCCCCGACCCCGGGCGGAAGGACGACGTTGGGCAGGATCTCACGTCCAAGTGCGTCCAGCGTACTGCCAAGCCAGCAGACCACGTACAGAGTCACCGCCAGCGGGACCAGGACCATAACACCGGCCAGGAATATGCCTAGCTGCTTCTTCATGGAGAGTCTCCTTCATTTACCGCCGTCTGATATGTCACAGCCTGTTAACTCATTATATAGCAGGTTGTTCTATCGCTGACACAACACGACCGGGCGCATTGCAGAACCACTGCGCCGACAGACCACTCTTCTCGCCGGGATCTACGTCTGATTATTTATTCGATTCCGAGTTTTTTCTGCATATCTTCAAGCGATATGCCCTTGGTTTCCGGCACCATGCATTTGACCCATACAAGCTGAAGGACCATCATGAAGCAGAAGAAGCCGAAAATAACGGCTGGCGACAGGATCTCGGCCATCCTGGGGAAAACAAACGTTAACGTAGCGGCAAAGAACCAGTGGGTAAAGCTGCCGAGCGTCTGGCCTGCGGCCCGGTTTCGGTTCGGGAATATCTCACTGATGAACACCCAGATTACGGCGCCTTGGCCGATAGCGTGAGCCGCGATAAAGGCGAAAATGCAATACGGCACAATTGTAAAGTTACCGGACTGGAACGCCCAGGTGCAAAGGCCCAGCGACGCGATATATCCGAACGAACCTATATAAAGCAGGGTGCGCCGCCCGAGTTTGTCGATAAGCCAGAGTCCCACATACGTGAAGATCAGGTTCGTGGCGCCGATACCGACGGTCTGAAGCATCGCGGCGCTCTTGGCAAGTCCGGTCCACTCAAAGATTCGAGGCGCGAAGTACAGGATCGCGTTGATACCGGAGAGCTGGTTGAAAAACGCCACCAGGAATGCCAGCATGATCGGAATCTTCAGTCGCTTAGTGAAGAACTTCGCGGATGTTTCCCTGTCGCCCAAACTGGCCTCAACAGAATCGGCCAGGAGTGTGATTTCCGACTCCGATAAGTCCGGGTTGATCTGGCGGAAGATGTCCATACCCTCCTGGCGCTTTCCGCCATGAACAATCAGCCACCGCGGAGATTCGGGGATCGTGAAGCACATGAGGGTGTACAGCAGGGCGGGGAACGCTTCCACGCCGAGCATCCATCGCCAGGCGACCTCGGCGTTCACATACTTCCCGAGGAAGTAATTGGACACGAAGGCGATCAGGATACCGAAAACGATGTTGAACTGGAACATGCCCGCCAGGCGCCCGCGCATCTTGGCCGGAGAAATCTCGGAGATGTACATCGGTGAGGCGACAGTGGCCATTCCCACACCAAGTCCGCCGATGAAACGGGAGATCATGAAGAACCATTTCTCAGGTGCGATACCGGAACCGATCGCGGAGACGAAGTAGAAGACGCCGATCCAGATCAGCGTCTTCTTGCGCCCGAACCGCTCGGACGGCCAACCGCCAATCAGGGATCCCAGAACCATGCCCCAGAGCGCGGCGCTCATGCAGAGACCATGCATGTTGCTGCCGAGTTTCCAGAGCTCCTGGAACTTCTGTTCCGCGCCGGAGATAACGATCGTGTCGAACCCGAAAAGGAACCCGGCCAGCGCCGCCGTTATCGACCAGAAAAACAGACGTTGGTGTTTCATGTTCTATCCTTTCTCACGCTGTTAATGACTCGGGCAGCCGGGGCACCGCGCCATGCTGAGTGCAGACATACGCCGCCAACCTGTTGGCCGCTTCGTTTATCTGATCCAGCGGCTTGTTATTCAAAAATCCCATTATCATAGCCGCAGTGAACGAATCACCCGCGCCAACAGTATTGATTACGTCAGTGGCCGGCGGAACCGCAAAATTCGACTCTTCCGGCGTCACCATCAAAGCGCCTTTCGGGCCCAAGGTCAACGCCACCAGCTTTAGATCGAATTGGCGGATAATGGTTCGGACGATTTCCTCGTCTGAGCCTTCAGCGCCGATCATCTCAGCCACTATCGGCAGTTCCTCGTCGTTCAGCTTAAGAACATTCGCGGATTCCAGAGAACAGCCGATGACCTCATCGTCGTAAAAATGCTGACGTATGTTGATGTCGAACGCGCGGAGACAGTCCGGACCGGTCGCCGCGAGAAACTCCCTGATCGTACCGCGCGATACCTCATTTCGCTGCGAAAGCGATCCAAAACATACAGCATCCAGTTGCGCAGCGAGGGCCTTCATCTCCCGGGTCAACGGTATGTTGTCCCACGCGACACCCTCTTTGATTTCGTACTCCGGTTTGCCCGCATCATCCAGCGCGACAATCACCACCCCGGTCTCGTGCGTGTCGCTATCGGCCAGACAGGACGTATTAACGCCATGGTTATCCAGAAACTCCCGCGCCATCGCGCCGCGCCGGTCTTTGCCAATACAACTTGCGACATACGTTTCGGCGCCGAGAGAATGACTGTGGCACGTAAAGTTGGCCGGCGCGCCACCGAACTTTTCTCCGTCAGGAAAAGCATCCCACAATACCTCCCCAACACCGCACACCTTGAACATAGCTTTGTTTCCTGCCATCCAGCCTCTGGCTCAATGCATTCGAGAGGATCTCGAATATAGACAATCAGGTTACATTTACCTGTGTTTCCGCGATCATAATGTCATGTGGCGGTGGAGTCGTCAACAGGATTAGTGGTTAAATATTGCTCTGACAGAAGAAAGGACCGACACCGGAACTGCCCCGCACCAACCTTGTTGGTGCTGGATGCGGAACGCCGTCCGCTATTGCCCGAGTAGTCGTTGACGAATCCGGATCGTTCTCATAGAATGTGTGTCGCGGCATGTGGCAGTTGGGACTTGCCCGCGAGGGCAACTCAGAAATACCGGTTGTGGAACGGCGGCTTCGGCCGGGTTGGAGTCTATCATGACACAAGACCAAGACGATGGAAACTTGACCTCAGAGCAGTGGGCTCGCCTCCTGAAAGCTGATTGCGAGAATGAGCAGCAGGAGGGACACGTCGTCGAACGAGGTTGGGCGCCCATGTCTGTGGAATCCCTGGGGGAACTCGACGCCGAGTTGGTCGATACAACCGAGACCCTGGAGAAGTTGCTGTTGGGTTCCAAGGTGGATCTCGCGACCATTACGGCCCTGAAATCGCGAGGTAAGTTTCTTGTGCGAGGCGCGAAGACCGAGGCTTGCTATGACATCGCTGTTGCGGTGTACTACGCGGCCGTCGCGAGTGCACTGGTGCATTTCGACCGGAAGATCTCGAAACTGCCCAACGAGGATCTGGACAAGGCTTTCGGCGCCCTTATCGGGAGGGTCTGGATGACTGAGGGGCTCCGGGACCTGTTTGAAAGGGCTCGCGCGATCTGCCGGGAGGAGTCAGACCAGCAGTCCGGTGAACAGGCCGAATAGCGGTCGGGAAACAGGGGACGCGACCCTGTTCGCTATTGCCTTTTCGTTTCGCCTTGAGCTTCTTGTTCGACGATCAAGATACTTGTTGTCGCTTCTGGTCTGCCTCGAATTTCCGTTCCGTCAAGTTTAAGTCGATCACGGCCAGGAATTGGATGTTCTCGATCTTCATCAGTTCCGTCGCGACACGAAACAACTCCGTACGGTCGATGCCATGTCTCTGGCACAGTACCGTTAGTTCTTTGTCAGCCTGTCGGTTCGCGGCATCCGTGCGTTGTTTCTCCAGGAATTTGGCGATAGGGTATCCAATAAACGCGCCAAGTACGGCCACACCGACCACAGGCCGCCAATCACCTTCCGGTCGTGCGAAGACAGCCGCCACGATTGCGCCTACCCAGAGCAGGAGAAAGCAGTAAGTAGAAAGTAGAGCAAAACAACTTACGCCTGCCGGGAATCCGGCGTTCCGTGGCGACCGAACTTCTCCTGCGGTCTACTTTCTACTCTCTACTTTCACGAAAAGCGACATAGGCTTTGTCTGAAAACAAGTTATCGATGCCAGAATGAAAATTCACACCCGTGCGCATGGGTGCATCCCATCTCAGTAGGTAGATTGTCACAATAGGGTTCGGCCAGGTTTTCTCATGTCAGCCACGGGCGCAAGCCCTCACCTTTACCCACATCTCAGAGTTCGGGGTGCAAGGCGAAGGTTCTTTGCGACCGTGGCTGACATGAGAAAACCTGGATGAGCCCTCTGGAGGGCTCCACGGTCGCACAATATGGACGCCAAACAGGATTGTAACAATCTACCTACTCAAACGGGATGCACCCGCGGCGCTGGTTGTGCTGATGGAGGTCTTGACCTGTGCCGACGTCTCGGGGACAATATGCCGAATGAGCCGGTTCACACCAGAGAAAGGAAGAAACCATGGCAAGTTCAATGATGCTGATGATGGCGCTGATGGGTGGTGGGGGTGCAAACGACCTGGCCGATTTCATCGACACCAACTCCTACTGGGCTCTGCAGAGCGTTGAAGTTACTCTCCCCGCGATGAAGGCCCAACTCGCCTCCGCCGATGCCTCCGCCGCCGTCACGCTGTGCAAAGACCTCATTGGCGACGATGAAGCAAAGAGTCGCGCCGCGGCCGCAAAGATCAAGTCGATCGGAATGGCCGCCATGCCGCATCTGGAGAAAGCCGCCCGCGACGCCCAGGGCAAACCTGAAAAAGCCGCCCGCGTTCAGAACCTTATCGGGCAGCTTTACGCCAACGTGCAGGGTCCGGCAGTGCGGCGACTGATGGCGATTCGAACGCTTGGCGAACTTAAGAAACGCGACGCGCTGGCGACCCTCCAACCGCTTCTGAAATCAAAAATCCTGTTCGAGGCCGAGTACGCTCGCGCCGCGATTGCTGCAATCGAGGGCAAGGAATTCAAGCGCCCGGGCCTGCTCGCCAAGGAGCGGATGAAGGATATCTGGCTCCTGCCGGCCGGCTGCGGCGTGGTCGGTCAGGTGACCATACCCCCGGGCAAGCCCATCGACATAGCCAAGGTGATTAAAACGATGGGATCGATGGGCGGAGGCGGGCAGAAACCGCAAGATATGCTTCCCCAGCTTACCTCGATGATCGTCATGGCCGCGGGGCAGGTGGGCAACGTCCGTATTGATGCGGTCACTATCGGCGTGGCCGACGACGTCGGAAACCGGAGCGGTTTTGTGGTGGTGATCGTCCGCGGGCTCTACGATACGAAGGCCCTGAAGCAAATGCTCCTGCAGGCCGCCCGGAGCAATACCGAGACCATCGACGGTACGGAGGTCTTCAAGCCTGACAATGAATTCGCAATCTTCCTGCCCTCGTCCGATCGCCTGGTCCTGGTCGCCGGACCTCGCAAGGCCCAGACGCCCGTCGCCGAGATGATCGCCGCGGTCAAGGCGGGCAAGGGCGCGCTTGCCGCCGACAGCGACATGGGCAAGCTCATCAAGACCGTCGACACCACCTCGCCGATATGGGCGGCCTCGAAGCTGTCGGAGACCTATCGCAAGGAATCGCTGCTTGCACCGTTCGATACGATGACGATGACGTCCAAAATCGCCAATGGCATGCAGACCTTTAAGCTGGTGGCTGTCGGGACCGACGCCGACAAGGTAGCCCAGGCTGTCAAGGAGTTCGACGGGCACATGGCCGAAGGACGCAGGGAAACCGCCAAGCATGCCGAGCGCATGCCCGCGATCAAACCGATGGCCGATTTCATCGCGAGCATCAAGGCAAAGGCCGACGGCACGGAAGTTACCGTCACCGCCAGCATGAAAGGCAGTTCGGCGTTAATGGGAATGTTCATGCCGATGATGATGTTGCATGCAGAAGGTCCCGTGGATCATGGCCCGATCGAGAAACATGACGATGCCGTCGAAGTGAAACCCGCCCCCGGTCCGCGATGATCGGTTGTCGGGCGAGGGATGCGTAAATGAACAGGCGTCTGACAATCGTGCTCATTGTCCTGCTGCCGGGCGGGGGTGCTGTCGCCAAATATACCCCGAGGTCCAAATCGCCGCCTAAACCGCCGCCCGATCTCTGCAAGGATACGATCGATCCGTACAGACCGTCCATCCAGAAGTCCCGCTTCTTCCAGGCCGCCGGCGCCGACAACGAACTGACCGAAGCCGAATTCAACGCCAACAAAGCCAAGCCGAACAGTTTCGTTCGCCGCTTCGATTCGTGGAGGGCCCTGAGCGCCTTCGACAAGGACAGCAACAAGTCGATCGACTGGCTCGAGGCCGACGCCTACCGGTACGCTATTCGCAAGAGAGTGCTCGCGGCCTACGATACCAACGCCGACGGTAAGCTTTCGGGCGGCGAACGCACCAAGGCCAATACGGACCTCGCCCGCGGGCGGGTCCCAGCGCCGCCCAAATCCACACACAAGTCCCCCAAAGCCCACTCCGGGTCAGGCACCGACAACGAAGCCGAGCGGTCGAGGCTCAAGGCCCAACTCGACGCCATCCGCAAGAAGCTATACCACTCGCCTGCCGTCGCGAAATTGCGGGGGGCCTGCGAAGCGGCGGAACGCACTTACGAGAAGGCCAAGGAGGCGCCTGGCATCGTCGAGGCCCGCAAACCGTACGATGCGGCCAGGCAGGCTTACGAGAAGGCCCGCGAAAACACACCCGAAGCCAGGATGTACGAAAAGCTCAAGAAGGCCTACTACGACGCTTATCACAACATGCCCGAGTACAAGGCCTATCGTGCGGCCCGCGATGCACTCAATCACGGCGGGAATCGAGCCGCCTACGAACGCGCCAAAAGCATCTACGAAGCCCGGAGGGTTAAAATCCCCGAATACGCGGACTACAAAACCGCCCGGGAAGCACGCGAAAAAGCCGCCGCCGCCACCGGTGAATACAAGGACCTCCAGGACGCCGAGAAGGCCTACCGCCAAGTCTACGAGAATCTCCTCACCCGCGAGCGAAAAGTCCGGGACGATGCCCGACAAGCCCGCGACGCAAAAGTAGAGCAACTACTCAAAGTCGACCCAACTGCCAGAACGATCTGCAAACGCCTGAAAAAGATCGAAGCCAAACACTGACAACGCGAAGCTGTCCTTCGCGCGACGCCGTCGGGGAAATCCCGGATGAAATGCCACCTCGCAATCATTACCGCATGCCTGACTGCATCCTTTGTTGCGGGCGATGCCGCCGCTGCTCAGAAGAGTGTCGGTTCGTGTCTTGCCTCCCTGGAGTACGGTAATCCCGTCGCGCGACGCAACGCGGTGTGGTTTCTCGGGCGTCTGGGCCGGTCGGACCGCGAGAAAGTAGGGGGGCATCTGCTGGGACTGCTGGGCGACCGCGACAGGAGCGTGCAACTCGCGGCCGCCGCGGCGCTGGGGCGATGCGGGGAAACCGCCGTCGATGCCCTCTGGAAACTCCTCGATGATTCGGACGCAAAGACAAGGCAAGTGGCGGCGGATGCTCTCGCGGGAATGGGTTTCGCTGCTGTACCCGGACTCATCAAGGCACTGGGCGGCAGGGACCCGGAGGGGCTGAAACAGGCGATTGGAATACTCGGTAAGGCCGGTCCCTCTGCAAAGGCCGCCATACCTCTTCTCGTGAAGATGCTGGATAACGATGATCTCCACCTGGATGCACTGGAGGCGTTGGGCGGGATGATGCCCGCCTCGAAATCCGTGCTGATCGAGATGCTGCAGGACACCGACCCGGTCCGTCGAAAGCAGGGGGCACACGCTCTCGGCAGCGGCGGCCGGCGGTCCCAAAGCGCCATCGCCGACTTGATCAAAGCACTTTCAGGCAAATGCCCAAGGACCTCGGGCCGGTCAGGTATACCGTTGATGATCCGACGTCCGGAGGGCATGGGGATCAACTGGAGGTGCTGCTCCGCCAAATCAGGGAGCTGGTAAAGGGCGTTCCGATATATTGCGCTGCGGTACATACTCCGTGGGAAGGTTCTTATCGAGTGCGTCTGTGGAGTGAGTCCGGTCGCCTGCTGGCCCAGCGCATCATTAGAGTCAACGGGCCTCGGGTCTGCTATTGGCAGGGTTTCGTCAGGAGGATGCAGGTCAGGGGCGACGGCCGGGCGGACATCAGCGCGGAGATCGATACTCACCCCGAGCAACTGTTCCCGACCTACGGCGGACAAGACGTACTGTGGATATTCAAGAAGGATGAGAAAGTTGCTCTTGCCCGTCACAACGTTAAGGGCCGACCGCGGGGCATACCCCTGCCCGGGCGCCTGCCGGTGGAGGAGTTCTACAAACGTCAAATGAGACCGCCGAACACCGATCCCAAAACGCCTGTTGAACTGCTGAAAGTCTCGCTGGGCAAGAACGGCAAGCTCGAAGTAGTCATCAAACGTCTGCTCATCAACAAGCGGCTCGACGAAGTCCTGCTGGCAAGATGGTGGGTTAACGGGCAGCCTGTCAAACCGCCTCCCGCCGACTTCGCACTAGAGGTCGATAGGCAAGATATGCTTGAGGCCATCCACGAGGTGGCCGATCCGACCACGAGCGTCCACGTGGACCTCCCGTCGCTGCCGCAGCATATCAAGGCCAAGGCCGGAGACCTCATTTCGCTGCAACTGATGTACTGTCCCGGCGGCAGCGAAGAACTCCCCGCGGGCCGCCACGGAGGGGGTCGCGAGCAATTGAAGATGTGGATGGAAGCCTGGGATGGTATCCGGGGCGCCAGCGTCCCGCTCCTGAGCAACCGCCTGGAGTTCAAACTCACCAACAAGATGGTTTTTGACATGAAGCGCAATCGAAATAAACGCTCGCAGGTGAAGTAATGAAATACGGATTTCGACTGACCAGCGTGCTTACGCTACCGGTTTTGCTGTTATTCGCTGTCGATTCGCGGGGCGGACCGGGCGCCGTTGACACCTCCAAGAGCCCTCATGTGAAACTGCGAAGCGTTTCGCCGGCCGATGTGCGGTGGACCACCGGCTTCTGGGCCGACCGCTTCGAACTCTGCCGCAAATCCATGCTTCCGACACTACACAACACCCTGCTCGATCCAAAGTGTTCGGCGCAGTTGAACCGGATCAGGTTCACCGCCGGTCTGCAGGACAAGAATCCGGGCGGAGTGGACTGGGCCGACGGCGACTGCTACAAGTGGACCGAGAACGCCAAACTGAAGTTGAACGGGCGGAAGTTTTCCGGTGCGATCAAACCGGGCGCGTACGCGAAGATAAGTCGCAAATGGAACCCCGGCGACATCATCGAACTGGACCTGCCCATGCCGATACGCCTGATGGCCGCCAACCCAAAGGTCAGGAATCTGCGCGACAAGGTCGCCGTGATGCGCGGTCCGCTTGTCTATTGCCTGGAATTGCCGAAATCCGAAGGTGGTGAAAAGGTCTGGAACGATGGTGTGTTTCTTCCGGAGAACGTCGAACTGTCGCCCGAGCATCGTAAAGGATTCCTGGGCGGAGTAACGGTTCTGAAGGGCAAGGCGCTGACGCACAAGGGGCGTGTGAAGTTTGTCAAAGACACCTCCGGCGCCGCGACGTCGAAAACATCGGCCGATTGGGGCGAGATGCTCTACAGGCCGCTCGTGCCGCGATCTCTCAAATACCCCGGCGACGGGCTTGTTGAGATATCGCTGATCCCTTATTACGCGTGGGCCAACCGCGGCCTGGCGATGATGGAAGTGTGGATACCACTGGCTCGATGATCCGGTATAAAGCGATATAAAAGTTTTTTGATCCGATTTCTCGGATCGTCGGGAGAATTCTTGACAGGACATGCTCGTGCGTCTATCTTTTGCCCTTACACTTGCTCCCCATAGGGGCGTGGGCATAAGCACGGTCGCCAAATGACAAGGTGTTCCGTGACGCGAGGTTGCGAGACGAAGAACGTATCCTTCTTCCGCATGGTATCGGGAGAGGTTTTCTCAGGCGTTGTTTATGCAGGGAGTTTGACATGGGATGCAAGAATCACCCGAATGTGGTAGCGGCGGACCGTTGCGCTGGTTGTGCAGAGTCGTTCTGCCAGGACTGCCTCGTTGATATCGGGGGCCAGAAGTACTGCGGCTCCTGCAAGGTGATGGCCCTCCAGGGACGACCGGTTGCCGCGGCTGCAACCACACCGTGCAAAGAAGCTGATGAGGCGCTGAAGTACGCGATCATCGGTATCTTCTGTTTCGGTATTATCCTCGAGCCGATGGCGATTGCGAAAGCACTGAAGGCCAAGAACTTGATTAACGCCAGTCCCAATCTCACAGGTTCAGGCAAGGCCAACGCGGCGCTGATCATCGGAATCGTTGGCTTGATTCTGTGGGTTCTGGGTTTGTTCATGAGAATCTCTCAGACAAGATAGCCGGGAGCGGCGTCAGACCGTATTGTTGGAGTCTGATATTCCGGACCACGTGAGGAGAGCAATGGCAACATCTTGTCCAAAATGCGGATCGGGCCTGGAGAAACTGGACGACGAGAGGGTCCAGTGTTCCCAGTGCAACGCGCGTTATCGGATTCGGCGTCCTGAGAGCCCCCAGGCGGCGAATCCGTATGCATCACCGCTTGCGTCGGGCGACGCCCCTCCGAGCGTGTTTTCTGCGGCGCCGGTGGGTGTGGGGAGACCTTGCGTTAATCATCCCGGCGTACCTGCTATCAGCCGATGCCGAGAGTGCCGCGCGGCGATCTGCTCTACGTGTGACTTCGCTTTTCCCGGAGGGGTCCATCTGTGTCCGAAATGTGCCACGTCGGCATCGAAGCAACTTCCCCCGAAGCGAAAGACTCTTGTTGGTATTGCCTACGCCCTGGCGATCTGGTGTACGGTGGGGACGGCATTGGTCCTCAGCGGCGCGTTTGCCAATTCGGTCACCAACCAGTCTGACCTCGAGGCCTTTGGGATGGCTGTCGGATACCTGGTCATGATTCCCGCGCTGATCGGTTGTGCGTTGGGGTTTGCGTGTCTGGACAAGCGGTTGGGCAATCCACCGGTGGTTATCGTCGCTGCGATCTGGAACACCATTCTGCTGGGGCTCTGGTTGGTGATGACGGTCATTGGGCTGACGTCCTAGGACGATGTCCCCGGCCGGATACGTAATTGTTGGTCCGCACGATGCGGGTTTGTTACTGCACTTTGGAGACGTATGATATGGCAATGGTAAATATGCGTGTATGGGACGTAACCGGAAGCCGCTCCCAGCAGGTTGAGGCTCCCGATGACGTGCCCGTCGAACGCCTGCTGGTGATC
>JADHXQ010000061.1 GCA_016782885.1 Phycisphaerae bacterium
CGACGTTGCATCCGGGGTATTACCGGCTGAAGTGAGGCGGCCTCCTGATGACCTCGGCCGGTATGTAGGATTACTTTTTATGGCTGTGATTCTCATCTCCTCTCGCCTCGCCACGGATCGCCTGGCAACCGTGATACCAGCCGAGTTAACACCGCCTGGAAGGCAACTTCGGCGTCGTAGAGGGTATCTGGCGTTATCAAGGGCGCCGTATCATTGAGAAACGCAGCATCGTCCCGTTTGGCGTACAGATTCGCCTCGAACTCGGCCCGTGAGACGGTATTGCCTTCCTTCTGCATGTAGCGGGCAAAGCAGGCCACCACCTTGTTCGGGTCGGCCATACCTCGGTCGAGGCACAACCAGAGATCGAAAAGATCCCGGCCTTTTCGCCGCTGGTAGAGGGCTCGCAGTTTCGTACCGAGGAGTTCCTCGATGGTGTAGGTCACGACGTCCGCTTGTCCCGTAAACCACCCGTTTGTCAGGCTGAACGTTACGTGTTTGAACCCGTTTACGGTGAAGTGTTCGCGAGTGTTGATCTCGATCTTCAGGCGAAGCGGCGTGACCGGGGGGATTTCAGATTCGAATCGGTACAGGAGTGTGGTGTTGCCCTGGCTGTGGCCGCGCCGGGGATCGCCCAGCAGCGGGTCGAGCTTGGCGCGTATGCCGTCGATCATTGAGCCGATAGCCCCCGGTCGCATCTGAACAAGGTCGATGTCCTCCGAGTACCGACTGGCGGGGCGTAGGACGAGTTTGTTGAGGGCGGTGCCGCCTCGCAAGGCGAACTGGTCGCCCAAATCATCGTTGCTGAACAGCTCAACAATCGCTCTGGACAGAACCAGGTCCTGTTCGACTTGGGCATCGCTGGCCCACGGAGCCTCGGACCGCCATGCAGTGATGTAGGCCTGCGGTATCACGCCTCAATCTCCAGTGTCTCGTTTGGAATTACGCGCCAGACCGGATGTGCGTCCAACTTTTCGGCGGGTCGATCCGGTCGCAGCCGGATGGCGTGCAGGTCGCATGCCTTAAGCCAGTTCGCCAGCGGCTCGACGATCTTCTCCGCACCGGCCTGTTCCAGGATATATCCCAGTCGCTGGGCCGCCATTACGTTCCCTTCCGTCTTTGCCGCCTCAAGAAGCCTTTGTGCGTCAAGCATGGCGACCATTTCATTGAGGATGGTCGCCACGTTTCCGAAGTACCCCACCGACTTGGCGTACCTGATCAAATCAATGGCGGTGGCCTCAGGCGTGGACACATACATGCTGCCCGTGGGGGTCTTCACCGACGTAGCCCGCGTTGCTTGGCAGGAACGTTTCGTGAAGAACCGAATGCAGACGCGGCCCACTCGCACGGGGCGTATATATGTGTTGGCCACCACCTGGAACTCTTGCGGTTGCTGGTGCGACGCGCCGTGAAGCGACGCAGCGGACAACAACCCCACGTAGTAGGGCCGTTCCATTGCCGCCATCAGATCGTGAATGAACCAAGCGGGAGGCGGTGCGCCGGCACTGGCGTATTCGATGGGTACGATGACATAGAAATACTCCTTCGCCTTTGCCAGTCGCCCCTTCTTCGTCAAGCGAATCAGCGCTTTGCCGACGGCTTCCATAGTCATACCGGCCTCGGATAGCGCTTCTTCCCGACGGAACGTATATCGCCCTCTACCCTGCAGCCCATCAATCCACTCGTTCAACGTTCTTGCCGCCATGGTGATTCTCCGCTAAACGTCAGCATATACGGACGAAATCTATCCGTCTGCGCAGACGAATAGCAGATAGGTTACCGCGATAGCCGCCGTTTGACAACGACATTGTTGCGACGGTTGCTCTGCTGGATCGACAGACCCGTCGCAGTCTAACCACGCACTTACGCATGGAATCAAATTTCCTATCAGTCGTTCCCGTTACAGAACACATAGTGCCCGGGCTTGGGGGCATGATGGAACTGGATCAGGCCTCGCCTTGTCAGCGCTGAGATGATTCGTTTGGCATGCCGCTCGCTGTAACCGAAATATTCCATTACGTGCTTCCGCGTGAGCCTGACCCCTTGGCCAAGTTGGGTGAGTACCCAGTAGTGGCGGTCGGTCAATGGCTCGGCTTCACCGTCTTCCGGCGATATCCCCAGAGTTTCCAGCAATGCGGACGTATCCGCCTGTCGCGGCTCAAGCGAGTCCAACTCATCCTCCATCCAGTCGAGAATCGCGAGCAGGTGAAGCCGCAATTCACGAACATGTTTGGCTACTGTCTTTCTGCGTTTCTTATCGCTCATGGTAATGACTCCTTATTCCGAGCGTCTGGCTTGGTGCCAACAGGGAGCCATCGCGGGGCCAAAACGTCAAGCTATTTCTCACGGCTATAGCGAGGCAGGATCACTTATCCGCCTGCTATTAAGGGACCTTAGTAAGGGACAATTGTCACCGGCCCGGGTAGCCGGACCTTTGCCGTGCCAAAGCGGTGCCAAGCCGGTGCCAAGCCGGTGCCAATGTCACTTGTCACCGGTGCCAAGAGATTTTGGCACCTCTCGATTCGACAGAGACGCCAGAATTGTCGGTTTTCAGTTTCGCTGGCCCGCCCAGCTTCCCCGGCCTAATCCTAACAGAATACGAATACCGCTCAGGTTCGGCGGTCCCGTACTTAGCCTCCATGAAACAATCCGCCCAGAGGGCGGCTTGTTTCATAGAGCAGGAGAGCAGTTGAACAGGCGATCAGGTGAAACGGCAACGACAAAAGCTGAACGGCGAATGAGATCATCGAGCACACGGCTCTCCTGCGGTCTCCTGCTCACCTGCTCACCTTTCACGCCGTTTCTGCCGTTTCACGCCGTTTGTGTCAAACCGCACAAAACGACCGATTCCTATCTGATCCGTCGTGACGTGCCCCAAAAAGCCCCCACGCCAGAAGGTGCTTAACGGCAAAGTGTTATGAAATCAGCCTGTCGGGACATAAATGCAGTTTGGCCCTGACAGTTCCCTAGCGCTAGCGTGTTGAAAACGCCCACGGAAAAAGAGAAAAAGACCTCGTCCCGTAACGCTTTCGCGGGGCCATCCGGCTCACATGAGCCTCATGTGGGGGCCAATTCTGTGCCGGCTGATACTCACGGTGGCACCGGTGCCATCCGGGCGCACCACCAGGCCAATAAAGGAGAGGGCGGAGGCGGATGTCGTGAAGCTCATTGCGGAAGTGCGTGCGAAGGACACGCTCGACCTCGACGACATCATTCTCCTCCTTCAACGAAAGGGCGAAAGCCGCGCACTTGCCATGATCGATGCTTACTACTTATGATTTGTAATGAACCGCCGAACAAAGGGCTGGACCTGTTACAGCAAAGGTAGTTGGAACGGGTTTGTAGTAGCTTTGATATTCGTACTCGCGAATTCTGACATGGAGGAGCTTGAAGAGGAGATACCGTATCCGTTGGAGCATCGAGCGTAGTGGAGGAGTCGGGATCAGCCCGGGGCAATTGGGGTCGCGGTATGGATTTGCCCGTCGATGGCTGCGTCCGTCTTTTAAACCCCTCACCTCCTGGCCACCCACGCACCTACACGCGGAATCAAATTTCCTATCAGTCGCCGCCCCGGCATCGGAGACGCCACCAACGCTCGACGCCCAGGACGCCTAACCGAAAAAGGTAGCTTCTCCCCTTTCCCCTTCGTAGAATAATATTACGGTATTTCGTTCCTTTGTCCGGACGAACATGACTAGATACAAGTGCGCAAAATCCGGGAATAACCTACAAGCGGATGACTCGCTCGGGCACGCACATCAGGCGCCTCCGACTCGCGCTCATGATGATCGTGGTCGGCCGTCGGGAGCCCGCCGAGCTCAGGCATGGCGTCGTCTGTTCGCAACTATAGGGTCGGAGCTGTGGCAGTTCTTCGTGCGGACTGCGATTCCCGTCTGGCTGGGTTTGTTCGCTTTCGTGGGGCTTCTGTATCTCGCCCAGTATATGGGTTGCCCGCGAGACTTCCAAAGAGAAGGTAAGTACGTGGCAGAATTCGGTCCAGTCGTAGCGCAGTGCCGATCAGCGCTCGCGACTACTGGACAAGTCGCGATCCCAGACTCCGCGGGATTCCCTGGAAAGGTCACTGCCGTATGGAATTCCGAAGGGCCGATAGATGAGTGGTCCGATTTCGTTTTCTCGTACGACGAACCGTTCATTGCACAAACGGTCAATGAGTTGGGGAGTGTGGTCTTTGTGAGCTTGGAGAAAACGAAAGTCGGCGTATATGTGGATGAACTGATCCAGATTGAGGCGTTCGGAACGGATGCGTATAGGTGGTCGCTTGAAGTGTTCGTTGTGGATGTGAACTCGCAACGCGTTGTGTCACGCACACAGCTATTCGTTGACCCGCCAAAGCACAATCCTCCAAGGGAGGACGAGGTCTCCCAAAACAAGAAGGCACGAGACCTACTGAAAGAATGGATCACGGGCCACATGGGCTCATCTTGAGCGGCAGATAAGCTCCCCGCCCCCCGGGCCCAGCCGCCCGCCCATGCGAAATCAATTCTCCTCTCAGTGAAGCGCCGACTGGGCCCAACATAAAGAAGCGCCGGCATTGTGGTCGGTTCATGGGCGTGCATATTGCCCTGCCCAGTTTCTTACCCACGGAGGAGCCTAGAAACGGCCCTCAGAGAGTTCGCCCTTTCCTCTCCCCGCTGGTCAGCGCACCCGTTCGGAACCGGCCCTCCAAACGAGCAAATCTGACATCGCCTGCGAAGGATGGCCGCGCGACGCAAAAACCCCTCACCCCCGGGCCACCGACGCACGGTCACGCGGAATCAAATTTCCTATCAGTTCCTCACTGGTTGAGCCACCATGATCTGCTTGCGGCCGCCGCGGACCTTGAACTCCATGGGCACGTGGATGTCGATGGTCTCGCCGCCGGCGTCGGCGGAACACTGCCACGGGCGCCGATGTGCGGCAGGATTGTCGGGTGGCGCGGGGCGGTGGCCGGTCAGCAGATTCGGGGCAGTTCTTCACCGTAGGGCATTTGTACGATGCGCCTGCCGCCGATCTTCGTGATCATCTCGACCAGAGGCAGTTGGCCGGTGTCTGTTTGCCCCACGATCCGTCCGATCTCGGCTGCTTCGCGGGCGACCTGGTATTCACGCAGCACCCTCAGCGCCGTGTCGCATGCTTTGGCGGAGACCACCGCCACGAGTTTGCCCTCGTTGGCTACTGTAAGCAGGTCCAGACCGAGGATTTCGGCGGCAGCAATGGCGGTGGGATTGATCGGAATCGATGCCTCGTCGATTTCCACGTTGTGCGACGAACCTCCCGCCAGGTCCGCCAGCGTGGCGGCAAGCCCGCCGCGGGTCGGATCGCGCATGAAGTGCAGTTCGCCGCCCAGCGCCTCGACGAGCGCGGCGGCCGGCTGCGACAGCGGCGTGCAGTCGCTGAGCAGATCGCTTGAGAAGCTCAGGCCCTTTCGCCTGGCCATGACCGCCAGTCCGTGCTCGCCCAGCGGACCGGAAAGTACGATCGAATCGCCCGGTAAAACCCGCTGAAAGCCCAGATCGGCGCCGGCGAGGACATCGCCCAGACCGGCGGTGTTGATCATCAGAGCGTCAAGCATGCCGCGGGGGACGACCTTGGTATCTCCGGTTACGATCGGTGCGCCGGCCTGTGCGGCGGTTCGCCCGGCCGATTCGAGAATCCGCTTAAGCAGCGCGATCTCGAGCCCCTCTTCGATGATGAGCGCCATAGTCAGCGCCGTCGGAAGGGCGCCTGCCATCGCCAGGTCATTCACCGTTCCGCATATCGCCAGCTTACCGATGTCACCGCCGGGAAACTCCAGCGGATGCACCACGTAACTGTCCGTGGTCAGCGCCAGGCGCTTGGATGGAGCGTCCAGCACGGCCGAATCGGTCAGCTCGCCTGTCTTCTGCGGACCGCCGAGCGCCGGAAGGATCACCTGTTCGATCAGCTCGGCGGTCAACTGCCCGCCGCCGCCGTGGGCCAACTGTATGTGGGTGGTGTCGCTCATTGCCTGGGGCCTCTGTCATGTGGTCCGTATTTGTATGCGGCCGCACACGCGCCTTCGGAAGACACCATGCATGGTCCAACCGCCCTTCTGGGCGTACACCGCGAGCCGAACAGCCCGCAGCCGGTCGGATGCAATCTCCCGCAGATAACGTCGCCGCACCGGCAGCCGGGTATCTCGCGCGACGGGAAATCGGGCAGGCCGAAACGAACGGCCGCATCGAATCGTCCGAATGCTTCGCGCAGCTCCATACCGCTTTCGGGAATCGCGCCCAGGCCCCGCCAAGACGCCTCGGAGGCGACGAAAACTTCGTCAAGCAGTTCGAGAGCCCGCGCGTTGCCTTCGGCTGAGACGCTCGGATAGACGCTGGCGGATTCGGTCCGGCCGGAGGCGAGCTGCGCGAGGATGGCTTCGACTGACGCGAGCACCTGCGGCGCGTCAAAGCCGGCAACCACGCACGGGCGGGCGTATTTCGCGGCGACGGATGCGTATGCCTTCCAACCGATGATCACGCTGACGTGTCCGGGGCACAAAAACCCGTCAATCCGCACGTCTTCCTGGCTCAGCAGCGCCTCCATCGCCGGCAGGATGAGCTTCTGTGCTGTCATAATGCTGAAGTTGGGCACGTTCTCGTTGTGGGCGCGGAGCACGGCCAGCGCGGCGCCGGGTGCGGTGGTCTCGAAACCAACCGCCAGGAACACCACCTCCGTGTCGCCGTTGGCAAGGGCGATTTCCACAGCCTGGTCGGCGCTGTAGACCACTTCGACGCGAGCGCCCGATGCGCGGGCCTCGGCAAGCGAACCGCCACTGCCTGGAACGCGCACCATGTCGCCATACGTCGCGATGATCGGACGGGGCTCGCACTCCATCGCCAGGTGTAACGCGCGGTCGATGTAGGACTGGTCCGTTACGCAGACCGGGCATCCAGGCCCGCTGATGAGCTTCAGATTGTCGGACAGCAGACCCGACAGACCGCTCCGCGCAATGCACATCGTATGCGTCCCGCAGACTTCCATTATCCCCAGCGGTCCGGCGCTACCGGAAAGTTCGAGGGCCTGGCGGCATAGTTGATCGATCCGGTCGCACTGCTGCCGGATTGCTGTGTTGGTCTGCCGGGTCATAGCATCTCCGACAGGATGTCGAGAGTGGCTTTGGCATCTTCGGGTGTGAGGACCGTTATCGCGAAACCCGCGTGCATCAGCACCCAGTCATCGACCTTCACTTCCGGAACGAGGTCCAGGAGAATCGTGATACGATTCCCGGCCAGTACGCCCGTTCCGCGGTTTCCTTCAATCGTTTCAATCTTTGTTGGTACTGCCAGACACATTGTGTTTGTCCTGTTCGCTCGAGTTTGCGCCGCGGGTTGAATTCCGCCGGCGGTGGGTGGCTTCGGCTATTACGGCCTGGCCCAGCGCTATTCCACCGTCGTTGCAGGGTATTCGGCGGTGTGTGAGAACTTCAAAGCCCCCCGCGCCCAGCGCCTCGGTGAGCCTGGTAGTCACGTAGCGATTGGCGAAGCATCCGCCCGAGACCGCCACGGTGTTCAGCGCCGTTTCCTCCCGTGCGCGAATCGCGGCTGCCAGCAGGAAACTCACCACGGTATTGTGGAACATGGCGGATATAACGGGCGTTTCCACGGCGGCGGCAAGATCGCCGC
Source organism: Phycisphaerae bacterium (assembly GCA_016782885.1). Taxonomy (GTDB): domain Bacteria; phylum Planctomycetota; class Phycisphaerae; order SM23-33; family SM23-33; genus BS750m-G57. Next base: position 7,635 of record JADHXQ010000061.1, read on the forward strand.
ACAGGTCGGCAACCATCGGCCGCAAGTCGATTACAAACGGTCCGGTCGACCGTATCTCGAATGCGTAGCAGTCGTCTATGCCTTCGGCGGCGGCGGCTTGGAGCCTCATCGGCGCCTCGCCCTCGTAGCGGTTGGCCGCCGCCACGCCGGTCATGTATGCCACGGCGTCAAACCATCGCCCAAGCGAACTGGCCGGAGGGCAGTTGACGTCCAGCGCGAGCATCTCGGCGGCGGCGGCGATTGCTTTTGAATCGCGCGCGGACCTCGCATGAGCCAGGTGCCCGCGAAAACCGTCGCCGAACGCATCGTACAGCGCCGCGATCGCCGGGCGGAAAGTTTCGGCGCCGGCCGCATCACCGCCAACCAGCGGGAGGTATCGCAAGTGCCCCAAGCGCGTGTAATCCAGCAGGTCCGCCTCGAACACCTCGCATCCCCAGGTGGCGCCGTCGTCACCGTAGCCCGCGCCATCGCACGCCAGACCGATCACCGGTCCGCAACGATCGTTCTCCGCCAGGCACGCGGCGATGTGGGCGTGGTGGTGCTGGATGCCGATCATCGGCAGTTCCGGGCGCCCCGGAAGGTCGCCGCAGTGGCGCCGACGGGCGTATTGTGTCGACAGGTAGGCCGGATGGAGATCCGCGGCCAGCAGTTCGGGCGAGATCGCCAGCAACCGCTCGATGTGGTCGATTGTCTTGATGAAGTGACGGTAGACCCGCCCGTCGGTCAGGTCGCCGATGTGCTCGCTGAGCACAGCCCGCCCTCGGTGCATCAGGCAGATGGTGTTTTTCAGTTCGCCCCCGACGGCGAGCACGGGCGGAGAGTCCCGGGACGCCGAGGCCAGGCGAATCGGCATGGGGGCATATCCCCTCGCCCGCCTGAGAACCTGCAGGCGCCCGGCGCCGGTGATCTGGACCACGCTGTCGTCCACGCTGCGTTCGATTCGGCGGTTGTGCAGGAGGATCGCGTCGGCAATTCCAGAGAGCTGTTCGATGGCTGCGCCGTTGTCCTTGATGATAGGCTCGTTGCTGAGGTTGCCCGAGGTCATCACCAGGGCGCCGGGCGCACCGCGTGCGAACAGAAGATGATGCAGCGGCGTGTACGGTAACATTATGCCAAGCATGCCAAGCCCGTTGGCCACGTGATCGCTGATCTTCGGCGCGTCTCGCCCCGGCGGCGCCAGGACAATGGGGCGGATTGCTCCCCTCAGCAGCGACGCGGCGGCGGGGTTCAGATCGCATAGTGCGGCCGCGGCGTCCGGATCGGATACCATCATCGCAAACGGTTTGGCATCCCGGTGCTTCCGTTGGCGCAGGCGGAGCACCGCCGCGTCATCGTCCGCTCTGCACGCCAGGTGAAAACCGCCCAGCCCCTTTATCGCCACTATCTTGCCTTCGCGGAGCATCCGCCCAGCCGCGGCTACGGAATCGCCGCCGGGCAGTTGTCGACCGCCGGTGTCGACGAGCCAGACGTTCGGACCGCAGAGAGGGCAGGCGATAGGCTCGGCGTGGAAACGCCGATCGGCCGGATCGCGATATTGCCCCGCACACATCGGGCACATTCCGAAATCTGACATCGTGGTATTCGGGCGGTCGTACGGAATATCGCGGACGATGGTATACCGCGGACCGCAGTTCGTGCAGTTGATGAACGGATAGGCGTATCGCGGATCTTCGGATGAATTCATTTCCTCGAGGCATTGGTCGCACGTCGCGGTGTCCACCGTTATCTGGGCGTCGATCAACTCCCCGCCCTCGCTGGGAAGGATTTCAAAATATTTCTCGCCGGTCATTGTTTCGACGGACGCGGTTTCGAGCTGGTCGATCGCAGCCAGCGGTGGTAACTCAAGACGCAGGCGGCGTTCGTATTCGTCCAGTACCACCGCCACACCCTGGATTTCGAGGCGCACACCTGTCATGTTATTGATGACGAACCCGCTCAAACCGAGTTCGCGCGCCAGCCTGTAGGCAAACGGGCGAAACCCCACGCCCTGAACCTGCCCGGACACGGTCAAACGGCGGCGGGATGTCTGGATTTCTGAAGTCATCGATTTCCCTCAGGAACTCCCCCGCATTATAGCCGAATCCATAGCGCAGTTTCCCGCGCTTATTCGGCCAAAAGCAGCTCAAGCTGCTGGATACCGCGACCACCCTCCACGGCGGCGGGTTTGCCGCAGGCAGGACAAGCCATAATGGGGTCGGGATTGTGCGGATCGATCCGGTCGTCGGGGAACGCCCCGTGGAAACCGCACGATGGACAGTTCACTTCGGGTTGAACGATCGTCAGTTCCAACCTGGCGCCTGCCAAAAGCGTGTCGCGGGCTCCGATGGTGAACGCCTGGCGGAATGCTTCGGCGGAATGGAGTTCCATTGCCCCTATTGTCACAGCCAGACCCTGGACGTTCTGGCCCAGACTGCGTTGAGTTTCAACTTCAGGCAAGACGCTTTCAAGCAGGTTTTCAATGAGTGATATTTCGTGCATGGTTTTTGGTCCAGTCACGGAGGATTTGCTCGGCCTGTTTTATGTAATCGGGCAGGGCCCGGAGGATATCGTCGCTGAGTCCCTGGCGAAATTCCTCCTGTGGATCGATTTTCATGGCCAGGACGCGAAGTTCACTGGGGAAATCCATACCGAGTTTGTCTGCCAGAGCGATCACTTCCGGAAGCCCCGCATAATGGGGGGACGGTCCAAGGACCTTGTGGAAATCCTCGCGCGAAAACTCCCGGACTTCCCCGGCGGGCAAGTCGCCGGCCTCGATCGAGTCCAGCAGCAGGACGCGCTGGTAAGGGGACAGGATGTCGAGCAGGGCGAGTCCGCTCTCTGCCGATTCCACAACGTCAATGTTCGGCTCGTCGCTGAAGGTCTCCTTCAAGGCTCGAGCCGCGTCGAGCGCAACGCCGTCGTCGCCGATAATGTCATTACCGAGCGCAAGGGCCAGGATAGATTCGGCGCGGCGGTTCACCGTCGGATTTCCCGAATCACAGTCCCCGAGCTGTCGTGTATTTTGGCGACAAGGGGCATCTGTCCCGGGAGGCTGTGGGTGGCGCAGGAGAGGCACGGATCGTACGCGCGAAAAGCCATTTCCACCATATTCAGCAGGCCGTCGTTGACCTCGCCGCCCTTGATCATGCCTTTTGCGGCCTTTTCGACCGACATGGCGATGGGCGCCGAGTTGAAGTTGGTCGCCACGATGAGGTTAACCTTCGTGACCATCCCGTTTTCATCGGAGCAGTAATGATGGACAAGCGTGCCCCGAGGCGCCTCGACGATACCGACACCCTCGCTGGGGGTTTCCGTGGGCTCGGTGCGGAAGTTGTCGCTGGTAATCTCCGGATCTTCCAGCAGTTCTTTCATTCGTTCGGCCGCATATTGCGCTTCGACGAGTCTGGCCCAGTGGAAGGCCAGCGTACAATGTGCCGGCTTGCCTCCGAGTGTCTCGTACATTCGTTCGTAGGAGGCTTGTGCCATCGGTGTGGCCATACCGTCGGCGACATTGCATCGCGCCAGTGGCGCTGAGCGAACAACACCGCTGTCGGGCCCGTCGACAAAACCCTTCCAGCCGATTTTCTTGAGGTACGGGAAGGTGATGTAGGTCCACGGCTCGACGTGCTCGCCGATGTGGTCGACATATTGCTGCGGCACGAACTTGGCGATTTCATCCCCGGTCGGACTGACGACGCGCACCGGGCCATCGTAGAAGTTCACCTTGTTATTCTCATCAACCAGGCCCATGTAGTTGGTCTGGTGGGCGTAGGCGTCGTTGAGAATCAGGTCTACGTAGTCTGAGTTCTTGAGGACCACGTCGTCGAAGAGGTTCAGCGCAAACTCGCTGAACTCGATGGCAAACTCGGTGGTTTTCAGGAATTCCTGTCGCTCTTCCTCACTCAGTCCGCGAGATACGCCTCCCGGAAGGCCGAATACCGGATGTATCACCTTACCGGTCATGGTCTCGATGATATGTCGGCATTCGCGTCGCAGGCGGATGACCTTTCCGGCGATATCCAGACCGACCTTGCCAATGACGCCGAGGATGTTGCGTTCGGCGGCAGGTGCGGTGGGTCCCACGACAAAGTCCGGTCCGCCCAGGAAGAAGAAGTGCAGATAGTGATCTTCGACCATGAATGTGCTGTAGACCAACTCTCGCAGTTTCTTTGCGGCCGGTGGCGGGTCTACCTTCCAGAGGTCATCGAGTGCCTTTGTTGCGGCCATGTGGTGGGCCGTCGGGCAGACGCCGCATATCCTTGATGTTATGCGGGGCATCTCCTCGGCGGGCCTGCCCAGGCAGAACGTCTCGAAACCGCGGAGCTCGGGGACCTGGAAAAACGCCCGTTCGACATCGCCGGCGTCGTCGAGGAATATCTCGATCTTTCCGTGGCCTTCGAGGCGCGTGATTGGGTCTACGGTGATTCGTTTACTCATGTTTGCGCCCTTTCTGTATCCGCGCTGCGTTTAAGCATCGAGGCAGGTAAGCCAAATCGGTAATACGTTCCGAGCGGGTCGACAAGCGAATCGGCCAGGGCTTTGGCGTCTTCTTCGCTGTCGGCCTCACCTCGCGACGCAATGGCCGCGAGCAGTTTCAGTCCCGGGTCGATCGCATCGGGGGTCGGTCCGAAGCATCCGCGGCATGGCATGTTGCCATTGATGCACCGCTCGCCGCAACCGCTTCGCGTCGCCGGACCCATGCAGAGGAATCCGTCCGCCAGGAAGCACTTTTCCGGATCCGGCGTGGACGTCGCGGTCCGCTTGAATTCGGTGATGGTCATTTCGTCCGGTTTTGTATCGTTTCGCTCGCAGGTGTCGCACAGCGCTTTTTCCGGCGCAATGACCGAACCCTTGGGGGGCAGTTTGCCCTCGAGGATCGCCCCTACGGCGGTGGCGACCAGGTCAAACGGCGGCGGGCAGCCCGGGAGGTAGTAGTCCACATCGATCACCTCATTGAGAGGCTTGACATCCTTCCAGAACGTCGGGAGTTCGAGGTCGTAACCGTCGACGTTGGTCTGTTCCTGGGGCACGATGCCGTCTGGGTTGGCGACCGTGGGCGATCGATGGTACTTGTTAGCGAAGATCTCTTCGCGATTGGTGGCGTTGGCCAGTCCGGGGATTCCCCCCATGTGCGCGCACGAACCGAACGCGATGACCAGCGAACACTTCTCGCGAAGCAGTTCGACCCACTCTTTCTGTTCGGAGAGGCGGACGGCTCCGTTGATGAATGCAACGGCGACGTCTCCCGGCTCCCAGGCCTCGACGTCTTTGCGTTTCATGTCGATCGCAACGGGCCAGAGGGCGATATCGACGGCTTCGACGACGCCCAGGATGTCCTCGGCGAGGTCGACGATGGTCTCCTCGCATCCGCCACACGACGCACACCAGTAAAATGCCACTTTAGGTTTTGCCATTTTCGACTCCTACACCGTTTCGCAGTCGGCTTCGATTCGTTGGTTCCAGTTTAGCGGGCCGAGTTCCTGGAGTTGCTCTGTGAAGTCAGTTACCACCTCGGCGAACAGTTCTCCCTCGGAGGCGGAGATCCATTCCAGGCGGACGCGACCGCGTTCAATGCCAAACTGCTCCAGCAGATTCGCGAGCATGGGATGGCGCCGCATCGCTTTGTAGTTGCCCTCGGAGTAGTGGCAGTCGCCGGGGTGGCATCCGGCGATCAGCACGCCGTCCGCGCCCTCTTTAAGCGCCTTTACCACGAACGTGGGGTCCACGCGTCCCGAGCACATAACTCGAATTCCCGTCAAGGTCGGGGGGTACTGCATTCTGCTCGTGCCGGCGAGGTCCGCGCCCGTGTAGGAACACCAGCGGCAGAGGAACCCGACAATCTTCGGTTCGAACTGTTGGTCAGCCATTTATTTATTCTCCGTCTGGTTACACTTCGGATCCGGTCAGGATGCCTTCGATCTCCGAGAATATCTGTTCGTCCTCGAAGTTCTTCTGGTGGGCCGCTCCGGAAGGACACCCGGCGACACACGTGCCGCATCCCTTGCAGAGTTCTTCGGTGACCACCGAGATGTTTTTCTCTTTGTCGTATTCGATCGCGGCGTACGGGCAGTTGGCGATGCACAGTTGGCAGCCTGCGCAGCGGTCCTCGATTATTTCTGCCGTGATCGGCTCGATGACGACCTTGCCCTTGTCTATAAGCGACAGCGCCCCTGCCGCCGCGGCGGCGCCCTGCGCGACTGAGTCGGGAATGTCCTTGGGGCCCTGGCAGGCGCCGGCAAGGAAGATACCGTCCGACATTGAATCCACCGGCGCCAGCTTGGGGTGCCTCTCGAGGAAGAATCCGCCCTGGCTGCATCCGAGCGAAAATACTCTTCCAACGTCCGCGGAGTCGGGGCTGGGTGTCAGTGCTCCGGAGAGAATGACCATGTCGACAGGCAGGCGGCGGGTAACGCCCAGTAGCGTATCTTCGGCCACCACAATGAGTTTGCCCTTCTCTTCGGGGGTTTCCGACACGTCGGTTACGTCGGCGGCCTTACCGCGAATGAAGTGCACGCCCTCACCGAGCACGCGCTTGTAGAATTCCTCGTATCCCTTTCCGAACGCCCGCATGTCGATGTAGAGATTGTAGACCTCCGCGTCGGTCTTCTCCTTGACGAGATGGGCGAACTTCAGGGAATACATGCAGCATACGCGGGAGCAGTGCTCGTGGTAGTTTTCATCGCGGCTGCCGATGCAATGGAGAATGGCGACGGCCTGGGGGCTCCGGCCGTCCTTCATGATTACCTTGCCCAGAGTAGGCCCGCTGGCGTGGCTGATCCGCTCAAACTCCATAGCGCTCAGCACGTTGTCGAACTTACCGTATCCGTAACGGTTGATCAGTTTGCTGTCGAAGAGCTTGAAGCCGGTGGCCACGATGACCGCTCCCACGTCGACTTCTTCGATGGTATCCTCCTGGTCGTAGTCGATCGCGTCGGCTTCGCAGAACGCCTGGCACGCACCGCAGTCCCCATTCAGAAGACGGATGCAGGTATCCTTGTCGATAACAGGCGTGTTCGGTACGGCTTGAGCGAAGGGAACGTAAATGCTCCCTCTGGAACTCAAGCCCTCGTCGAATTCCGAGGGGATGGGCCTGGGTTGGTGTGTCGTGATTTTCGACAGGTCAACGCAGCCGGTTGGGCAGACCACCTCGCACGCGCCGCAAGCCATGCAGACCGCCGAATGCCTGTCGTATGGCGGTTCGACCGCCTTGCCTGTTCCCCGGTTGACGAAGTGGACCGCTCCCGCGTTCATCTTCTCACCGCAGACCCGCACGCAGAGACCGCACAGAATGCAGTCCTCGCCCTTCTTGGGGAAACGGGTATCTTCGAGCCCCATCTCCGCGGCGAGTTCTTTGACCACTTCGACTTCCGGGCAGCGTGCCAACATGAGTTCCAGAACGATCTTGCGTGTTCTCAGCACGCGATCTGAGGTCGTGTTGACCACGAGCCCTTCCTGTGCGGGAAACGTACAGGAGGTCTCGAGCCACGAGCCGCGCGAGCCTTCGATCTCGACCAGGCAAACGCGACAGGCGCCATAAGGCAGCAGGGCCTTGTGGGTGCACAGCGTCGGGATCTGTATCTCAAGTTTCCGGGCCGCCTGGAGAACGGTGGATCCGTCTTCCACCTCCACCACTTGCCCGTCGATCGTCAAACTAATCATTCTCTGACTCCTCATCGTGGCGCCGGGGGTCACCGAAACCGGCTACGAGTTTTGAATCCTGCGTGTATCTGAACCGGAGGTCCAGCTCCGGTCGGGAAACGAGAATCGTCCGCAGCGTCTCGGCGATGTCTCCCATCGGTTTCATATCGGGGTGGCTCAATTGGAACGCGGCTTTAACTGTTGTGCCCCTCCCGGGCTCGGAAATCAGTTCGAAGGTCCCTCCCGACTGCCTGGCCGCCTGGGCGAGCAAGGGAAGGCCCAACCCCACGCGCCGGGTCGTCCTGGTAGTGAAAAACGGGTCAAGGGCCTTACTCCGTGCTTCAGCATCCATGCCCTTACCATTGTCGCTGATCTCCAGCGAAAGCAGGTCGTCGAGCGTATCCTCTGCAATTGTGATCTCGATCCGGCTTGCCGACGCCGCGATTGAGTTTTCCATGATATCCAGGATGTGTAGCGACAGATCTTCCATGACAGATATCCTCCGACCCGCTTCGCCGCGCAGGGCCTTGCCGATCTCATCGAGGCTCGCGTTTTCCGCGCAGAATGTCGTGTGGTTGCGGCCGATATCTTCCAGGCGGTGGGCATCAGAGGAGGCCACCACGGGCAAGCCTTGCCACTGCCCGGTTGGGATCCTGCCGGATACCTCCACGGCATCAAGCTTGAGTCCCTCGGGTATGAAACCCAACTGTCCGATCAGGCTGAACCTCTGGCGGTCCACGTGAGCCGCTACCGCCAGACCGCCGCAGTCATGGATGGCCCCAACGGTGCTGCCCACGTCCAGGGAAGTGGCGCCTATCAACAGATTCGGGTTGCTCCCGACGGGACGGTCCCACTCGTCGACGATGGTCTGCGGGCCGAATGCTTCCTCGTCATTCCGACCGGTAAGGTGGTCGGATACCACCGCGGAGATGGACGCCAACTCCCCCTCGGACTTGAAGAGCCCGAGGATATGCACCTCTTCTCGCGAGGTTATCTCTATGCCCGGGATGACCCGGACCGACTCTCTCTCGCCGGCCCTGATCACGGCCTGAACATTCTCAACCGAATTATGGTCGCATATTGCAATCATATCCAATCCCACTGCCTTCGCCTGTCTGACGATGGCCGAGGGCACCATTTCGGCCTCCGCACAAGGCGAGAGGCACGTGTGTACATGCAGGTCTGCTTTCAGCTCCTTCATGTCGGTCCGGGGTCCTGCCCACCGTCGCCGGCGCCTCGAACACCCAGGCCATAAAGCCTTCCGACCACTTCAAACGCCGGCAATTCACTTACCATAATGACTATGCCTTCTTCTTCCGCCTTCGCGGCGGCGTCTTCATCCGGTTTTCTGCTGCTGACCAGTATGATCCCGGCAAGCTCTTTCATACTTGCCACGGCCACAACGTTCACGTGGCCCTGCAGCGTTATCCAGACATCGCCTTGTCGGGCATTGCCTATGACGTCGCTAAGCAGATCGCTTACATAGCCTCCGGTCACCTCGTTGCTGAGGCTTTCCGGGGCCGATATCACTTCCAGACCGAGTGTATTTACAAGATCGGCCAGTTTCATTTTTGTCCTCTTCGGTAAAGAAGGTTGCCTTCAGGACCGTTCCGCGCCCCGGCTTTGACCAGATATCGAAGCTGTCGGCGCACTTGCGTATGTTAACCAGACCCATTCCCGCGCCGAAGCCAAGTTCTCTGACCCAATCGGGAGCGGTGGAATAGCCCGGCTCGAGCGCCTTGTCCACATCGGCTATTCCGGGCCCGGAGTCTTCCACCTGGACCAGCACCTCCCCGGGCTGGATCCTGGCGCGTATCTTCCCTCCCTCCGTGAAGATCACCAGATTCATCTCGGCTTCGTAGCTGGCGATCACCACACGCCGGACGACGTCCGGGTGTATGCCCAGACGGTTCAGCGTTCGCTTCAGTCGGCTGGAACTCGTTCCGGCCTGTTTCAGGTCATGTCCCTTGACCAAATACTGGAACGTGAGTGTCGTCTCGTCCGCCTCGAGATCCGTGAAAAGGTGATCTGTCCTGTAAGACCGTATCTCCTCGTTCTGGTAGTCGATCTCGAGTTTCTTCAGGAGCCCTTCGATAACGTCACCTTTCGTCAAGATACCAACGAGCCGTCCGGTATCGCTATCGACGACGGGGAATCTCCCCACGCCACTTTCCTCGAAGCTGCTGATCGCCAGCACCAGCGGTTCGTCCTGGTAGGCGTATGCGACCTCCTCGATCATCTTCTGCCGGACCGGGCAGTCGTCCTGCTTGTCGGCCAGCCACTTGATGAAATCCTCGAGGCTGATCAGACCGACAAGCCGTTCGCCGTCAAGCACGGGCAGACCGGATATCCGGTTCTCGCGGAATACGTCCCTCAGCGAACTCATACGATCCTTTGCCTGGACCGTAATGACGTCGGTGGTCATTACATCGCCCACCTTCATCTCGTACACCATTTCCTGGGTCTTGGTTATCTTTGCTCCTGGACTCACCTGGATATCCTTTTGAAACTCATCCGGTCCTTTCGGAACATCCTCTCAACCCATCACGATACAGACGACCACAACTCTCAAACATCGCCAGCTCTGTCGTCAGCAGGGGCAGATCATTCTCTCTGGCCAGATCGATGGTCTCCTGCGGGGGCCTCTTGCCTCGCACAAAGCAGATTCCCACGATGTCGGCCATTTCACCCGTCCGAACTACCTGCGGGTTCGTAAGTCCTGTCAGGAGCAGGGCGCCCCTCTTTACAAAGGCCAGAACGTCGCTCATCAAATCGGCCCCGCAACCCATTTCCACTACAATATCCTGGAGATCGGATCCGACAATCACTTCGGCTTCCAATATCTCACGGGCTTCGTCAAGTGTCATTCGCCCGATCCTTTTCCGGACTCGTTTACGCGGTTTCCAGCGGCGATCTACGGCAGATCGCCTGTCACTGATCCTCGACTGTGGTTTCATGCCCGGGCTACCATTTTCCCTGCGGTATTCGGTACTTTCCTGACGGCGTCGAAGTTGCACGCCTCGTAACACGCACCGCACGTGGTACACTTGGCCATGACGATCGTGTGCGGCACGTCCTTCTCGCCCTCGACGGCGTCGTAGGAGCACTGCTTCTTGCACGCTCCGCAGGCATTGCAGGTTTCGGCGTCAATCTCGTACTGGAACAGGGCCTTGCAGACTCCCGCCGGGCAATTCTTGTCCTCAATATGAGCCCTGTATTCTTCCCTGAAGTGCTGCAACGTGCTCAACACGGGATTGGGAAGGCTTTGCCCCAGCCCACACAGGGAGGCATCCTTTATGGCCTCGCCCAACTCTTCCAGCAGTTCCACGTCGCCTTCCTGCCCGTTGCCCTCGCATATCCTGGTGAGAATGGCAAGCAGCACATCAGAACCCTCCCGGCACGAAGTACACTTGCCGCAGGACTCGTCGCTGCTGAACTCGATGAAGTACTTGGCCATGTCGACCATACAGGAATCTTCATCCACAACAACCATTCCGCCGGACCCCATCATTGCCCCTGCCTCGTCGAGGCGCTCGTAGTCCACCGGAAGGTCAAGCAGGTCCGCGGGGATGAAACCGCCGGACGGACCGCCGGTCTGGACGGCCTTGAACGCCTTGCCGTTCGGTATGCCGTCCCCGATGTCGTAGACGATCTCCCTGAGAGTTATTCCCATGGGCACTTCCACCAAGCCGGCATTGTTGACGTTTCCGGCGAGTGAGAAGACCTTCGTGCCCTTGCTTTTCTCCGTCCCGATCTCTGCGAACCACTCGGCCCCCCAGTTAATAATGGCCGGCACATTGGCCCAGGTTTCCACGTTGTTGATGACGGTGGGCTTGCCCCACAGCGCCGTACGCGGGGGGCGCTGCCTCGGCTCGGGAGGGCGGCCCTCGATGGACATGACCAGGGCGGTCGTTTCACCGCAGACGAATGCTCCGGCGCCTCTGAATATCTCGAGATCGAAATCGAAACCGGTCCCGAAGATGTCCTTGCCAAGCAGCCCGAATTCCCTGGCCTGCTCAATGGCCACTGCCATCCTCTTGATGGCCAGGGGGTATTCCATTCTCACATACACGTATCCGTGGGAGGCGCCGACCGCATAGGCCCCAATGGCCATTCCTTCGATAACGGAGTGCGGATCGGCCTCTATGATGCTCCTGTCCATGAACGCGCCTGGGTCGCCTTCGTCGGCATTGCATATGACGTACTTGATGTCGCCCTGCATCTTCCGCCTGCTGGACCACTTGCGCCCGGTGGGGAATCCTGCTCCGCCTCGACCTCTCAGCCCCGATTGGGTCACCTGCTCTATCACTTCCTCGGGATTCATCGCGGAGACGGCCTTTGCCAGCGCCTTGTATCCGTCCCTTGCGATGTACTCATCGATCTTGTCGGGATTGATCATCCCGCGGTTCCGCAGGGCTATGAGGCGCTGGTCCTTGAAGAACGAGATATCCCGCAACTCGGGGATCGGCGAATCTGCGCCCGGGGCGACATACATCAGTGCCTCCACGGGCCTGCCCTTGAGAAAATGCTCCTCTACCATGTTCGGAACATCCTTGGGCTTGACTTGCTGGTACAGGATACCGTCAGGCTGGATGACCAGTATCGGTCCCCTGACACAGAGCCCGCTGGCACTGGTAGGAACCAGCAGGACATCTTCAGCCAATTCGCGCTGTTGAATCTCGGCCTCAAGGGCGTCCTTTATCTTGAGGGCACCGTTCGATATGCAGTTCGTACACGTGCAAATCATCACGTTTGTTCTATGTGCCATGGTCCTTGGTTCCTCAAAGTGTCCGTTCGCTGCCGGCGGCAAGTGCGTATTCTGTTACGATCCGGCCCCCCTGGACATGTTCCTGAAAGACTTTCCTGGCCTTGTCGGGGTCAAGGTCTACGTACTTCACCGCCGGTTGGCCCTGCAACTCCACAGTCGCCATAGGCTCGCGGCTGCAGAGCCCCGCACAGCTTGAGATCGTCACAAGCACGTCATTGACGCCGCTTTGCTCAATCTCGTCCATGAATGCCTTCATTACAGTTCTGGCGCCGGCTGCGATACCGCACGTGCCCATGTGGACAACGACTTTCGCTCTACCGGAGCCCTCTCTCAAGAGCATCGTTCTTTTGGCGTTCTCCGCGATTCCTTCGAGGTCGCCAAGCTTGAGTTTTGACATCCGTAATCTCCTTTTCATCGGCCGCTCGATCTCGACTGGAGGGCCCGTCGGGCAGTCTCTGTCACACAAGCTCTCTTGCGCTGAAATCCTTGATCAGCTTGGATACTTTCGTCTGCTTGAAATAGCCGAATATCTCATCGTTGACCGTTATGACGGGCGACTGACCGCAGCAGCCCAGACAGTTGACGGTCTCCAAACTGAACTTCTCGTCGTCGGTTATACCGCCTACTCCGATTCCCAGTTCCTTCTTAAGTGCGTCCAGGATACCGGTGGAACCCTTGACGTAGCATGCGGTGCCCGTGCATACACGGATGACGTTCTGGGCCTTGGGGGTCAGGCTGAAGGCGTCGTAGAAAGTGGCAAGCCCGTAAGCCAATCCCAACGGGATGGACAGTTCATCGCAAAGATACTCCACGGCGTCCTCGGGCAGATAGCTGAACTCGTCCTGCACTTCCTGAAGAGCGGGGACGGCTATTCCGTCGCCGCCTTTGTACTTCTCGACGATAACCTTCAGTTTCTCCTCGACCTCCGGATCGAGTGAAACTTTGGGTTTCTCGGGCATATCGAGGTACGCCCGGTTCCTGACCAGGCAGTTCTGGACGCAGTCGCCGCACCCGGTACACTTCTCCTCGTTCACAAATCGGGCCTTGCGCCGGATCTTGGCCTTGAAATTCCCGACATAGCCCGACAGCTCTTCGACCTCGGAATAGGTCATCAGCTCGATGTTCGGGTGCTGTCCGACCTGTACCATCTTTGGCGTGAGAATGCACGCCGCGCAGTCCAGTGTGGGGAAGGTCTTGTCGAACTTGGCCATATGACCGCCGATGGAAGGCTCCTTCTCGACCAGATAGACCTTCTTACCGGACTCCGCGATCTTCAGCGCCGCCTCGATCCCGGCGATACCGGCGCCGACTATAAGCGTGTTGCGGTTTACCGGGGCTTCCCGCTGTTCCAGGGACTTGTGGAAGCTGACACGCCGGACGGCAGCGGCCACAAGGCGCTTGGCTTTGGCGGTGGCTTTGGCGCGGTCCTGATGCACCCAGGAGCATTGCTCGCGGATGTTGGACATCTGGAAGAGGAAGCGGTTAAGCCCGGCATCTTCACAGGTGTTTCGGAACGTTTCCTCGTGCATCAGCGGCGAGCAGGAGGAGACGACCACGCGGGTGAGGTTGTCCTCGACGATGTCCTTCTTGATCATGTCCTGACCGGGATCGGAGCACATGTACTTGTACTCCCGGACAGTGACGACGCCGGGAAGCCCGCTGGCATAGTCGACGACGTCCTTTACGTCCACGGTATGCGAGATGTTCGTCCCGCAGTGGCAGACGTAAACGCCGATCCGCTCTTGTCCATTATCTTCGCTCATTATCATTAGTTATGCACCTTCTCTGTCATCAGGGCCTCAACGGGTGTCAATGAGTCCTTCAGGGCCAGGTCGCCCGGGCTCAGCCCGAAAGCGACTCCCATCAGTTGCGTGAAGTAGAGAACGGGAATGCTGCAGTCGGTCCCCATCGCCTTGCCGACCGTTTGCTGGTAGCCCTCCAGATTCATCTGGCACAGCGGACAGGCGGTGATGATGCAGTCGGCTCCGCCGTCCTTGGCGTTTTGCAGGATCTTACCGGTAAGCTCCTGACCGATATCCGCCTGGGTGGTCATCATCAACCCGCCGCAGCACTTGGCTTTCAGCGGGAAAGGCGTCACCTCGCCACCCAGCCAACCGATCAGATCGTCCATCATTTGCGGGTCTTCGGGGTCGTCGATCTCACCGAAAGGGCGCCCGATCTGGCAACCGTAATAAGGCGCCACCTTCAACCCTTCCAACTTGCGGGATACGCAGTCCCGAACGGCTTGCTCGCCGATTTCAGTGACCACCACATCGAGAAAATGACGAACCCCAATCGTGCCGTTATAGGTCATATCACCGGCGGCCAGTGCCTTTGTGACGTCGGCCTTGATCTTGGAATTCTCGGCGATGTACTTGCTTGCCTTGCGAAGGGCCAGATAGCATCCGCTGCAAATAGCCACCAGGTCCTTGCCCGTCTTTTCGGCTATCGCCAGGTTCCGCGCCGACAGGACGAAGGAACGTTTTTCGTGGATCGCCACGTACGCCGTGGCGCCGCAGCAATTCCAGTCGTCCAGTTCCTCAAGTTCGATTCCAAGTGTTCCGGCCACGCTCCGCGTCGAAATATCGTACGCTCTGTTGGCAGACCTGGTGGAGCATCCGGGGTAATACGAGTAACTCTTGTTATTGGTAGAGATCATTTCTCACCGTTCTCCTCGGCCGCGGCCATCATCTTCTGT
This sequence comes from Phycisphaerae bacterium, assembly GCA_016782885.1. GTDB lineage: Bacteria > Planctomycetota > Phycisphaerae > SM23-33 > SM23-33 > BS750m-G57. The sequence goes on from JADHXQ010000061.1 coordinate 22,718, forward strand.
AGACCGTCGAGCCCTTTGATCGTCTTGGTGAAAACATCCATTCTGCCCTTGAAAAACAGCTTCGACGCGAGCCCCATCTGTCCCAGTATCTTCAGGGGACTCGTGCGCATGTAATACTTGAGGATCAACTTCGTGTCGGAGTTCCGCCCGTGCTTGTCGATCACCTCGCTGAAGGAATTCGCCATTGCGGCGTTCGTAGTCTTCTTGGGATAGATCCCGTACTTGACTCCCAACCGCTTCAGTTCGTACATGATGTCAGTGAAGGGAATTCCCGCCGGACACCGCACCACGCATGAATAGCACGATGTACACAGCCAGACAGTGTTGGATTTCAGGACCTTGTCGATCATACCCGCGCGAAGCGATGCGATGATCTCACGCGGTCCGTACTTCATGGCGCCGCTGGTTGGACAAGACGCCGAACACGTGCCGCACTGAATGCACTCGTCAATCTTCTTTCCCTTGGGCAACGCGTGAATGCGCTGGAGGAGCTCTGTCCCCAAGTCCTTTGCCGTTAACTCGGACATGATGCGTTCCTTTTCTCGTTGAAATCTCGCGTCGCCCAAAGCCCCGGATGCGACCAGCCACAATCGCACGGGAGATTCGAACCGCACAAAAAATCTGCAAATCGACAAACTGCATGCATGCAATCAATATGCCAATCGGTCGAAAAGCCGAAAAACGGGATTAACCCAAACAGCAGATCGAAAATTCGCCCTGAAACAACCCAGTATCCACCTCCAGCGCAACACGGAGCATACGGGAATCCGTCAGGGTCGCGAAAATCCGTTATGGGCAAGATGTCGTCATAGTCCATCCAGGCAATGCTCAGGCAATGCGTATCGCGGCGTCTAGTTGCCCTTGTCCGATTTGGCGGGCGGGGAATCTATGAAGCTCTTGGGCTTGCCCCATATCTTAAGCAGCAGCCTGGCCAGGACCGGGTCGCGCTGAACGAGTGCTTCGCGCTCGACCTTCGTACCGTGGTAGCGCGTGGTCACGCCGGCGAAAAACTCCTTGTGGTTACTTTTTACCCAGTCGCGCTGGGGATATGTCTTTCCGTTGACGCACCGCTTGTAGGCGGCCATTACCTCGGGGTGGTTAAAACTAAGTGTCTGATCGTGGTAGGCATGGGCGTACTCGTGGAGGAGAACCGTCACTCCCGCGTTGAATGATCGCCTGGCCAGGGAGGCCGCGTTTCCGTACTCCACGCACTTGACCTTCTTGGGATTGAAATCCATCTTCTTGAGCCAGCCCAATCCCGGATGGTACTGGTAAGCGGACGTGTGACCGTGGGGCCCTCGCGTCGAATCGACCTCCAACCACAGGGTCACGGTCTGGAACTTGGCGATCCCGGCCGGTTGGACCATCTGCTTTAGCTTGACCATGTGGCTTTTCAGGCCCTTCAGGGCTTTTTCGCCGGTTGCGGCGAGTCTGCCTCCGGGCAGCAGACCGTTGTTGACGTATACCTTCCAGCCCTCGATATTCTTGACGGTGTAATGCGACGTCGGTTCGTAGGGCTGGTCTTTCGTGGGCTTAAAGGCCCACTTGTCGATCAGGACGCCGCACTTGTTGAGCCAGACCTCGAGGTCCATCTTCCAGGGGTTCGTATCGTTGGTGACACCGTGCCCGCCTTCGCGATAGAGTCGCAGTTGGGTATCAACCTTGGCTTTCCTCAACGCCCTGTGGAACAGCGTGCTGTTCTCCGGCGGAACCAGCTTGTCGTCCCTGGCGTGGGCCAGGAATGTCGGCGGGGTTTGGGCGTCGACCTGCAGTTCATTGGACAAGTCATCGATGAGTTTCTTATCGGGATTCGGACCGAGGAGACGCGCCACCGACGGGCCGTGCGGATGGTTCTTCATGCTGACCACCGGGCAGAACAACGCCAGGAAGTCAGGGCGGCAACTGAATCGATCGACTGGATCTTTCGCATCCTTCTTGCCGAGATGGTGGTGCGTAGCGAGCGTTGTGGCTACGTGCCCGCCCGAGGAGAACGCCACCACCACGACTCGCTTGGGGTCCACGTTCCATTTTTTCGCGTTTGCGCGGATAATGCTCACCGCCCGCTGGGCGTCCTGGAGCGGAGCGGGGTGGCGATACCCGTGTACCGGAAGGCGGTAGGTCATGCTGAAGAACCGCACCGGGCGGGTCTTGAAGAACTCCCAGAACGTTCCGTAGCCCGAGATGTGCTTGTATCCGCCTCCGGGTATCAGCAGGACCGCGGGGGCGGGGGCTTTTACGTCATTGGACGCCGGGAATATCTTCAGCGTTGGCGTATCGTTCTTTTCGGCGCCCTTGGCGCCGGGTGCGCCCTTGGGCCAGAGCTTCATGTCCTCGCCCCTCGCCGCCGCGGCGCCACACCCGCAAGTGACGATCGTGATCCAGGCGGCTGCAACCTTTCCGATAACGCTCAAATTCTTTGGAAACATATTTCTGTTCTCCGTTGGGCTCCCTGCACGTGGTGCGGGGTGTTGGGGATGATTATATCCGAATCTCCGGGCGGAACAATTCGGAATTTATTTCCATGCTTGCAGCGAGGCTGGGCTCGGGTGATAATCACCACCTGATTCGCCGCCAACAGGACTGCGTCCGGGAGGTAATACCGTGGCCAAGCAGCAGACACCGTCAAAAGAACTCTCCGCCATCCTCGAAGATATCCCCGCTATGGACATCGATACCGCCGCGAAGGTGGGCCAGAAGCTGATAGCCGGTGGAGAGGCTATGATCGCCGAACTGGTCGCTCTGGCCGGGCAGGAATTCGGCGATCCGGCCGGAGCGATGCCCAAGTATGCGATGCATGGAGCGGCGCTCCACGCGGGGCGCCCGGGCGCTGAGGGAGATCGCAAGATGGTCGCCGAAGCGATGTCCGGGCAACTCGCCAAGAAACATTCGGCCGATCTGAAGGCGTTTATCATTCGCCAACTCCAGTTTTGCGGACGAACTGACGAAGTGCCTGTGCTGGCGAAGTTCCTGGGGAATAAGCAGCTTTGTGAACCGGCGGTCCAGGCGATGCTTGCGATTGGCGGCGACAGCGCCGCCGCCGCGCTGCGAGGTGCGCTGGTCGAAGCCGGGGGGAAACATCGCGTGACGATCCTCAATGCCGTCGGGCGCCTGAGAGACAAGGGCTCGGCCCCCGCGGTCAGGAAATTCGCCGGCGACAAGGACAGGGACGTTCGCCTCGCGGCGTTGTACGCGTTGGGCAGCATCGGTGACGCCGAATCGGCGGATGTCCTGCTTGCGGCTGCCAATGGAAAGGAAAGCTACGAACGAACGCAGGCCGCCGACGCCTGTTTGCTGCTTGCACGCCGTTTGGGCGAGCAGGGCGATACTAAAAGCGCCGCCAAAACCTGCCGCGCCCTATCGAAATCGCGCAGTTACGATCGGTGTGCCGCATTGTCCGTACTGGCTGAGACGTGCGGCGCCGATGCCGTGGGCGACGTGATGACCGCGATGGATTGCAAGGATGCGAAGATCCGTCATCCCGCGGCTGGGACGGCGGTCAAGTTGGCAGGGGCAATCGCCGGGAAGCATTCGGCTGAGGCGGACAAGCTTCTCAAGAAGGCCCTCAAGGCGACCAACGATCGCGCCGTCATGCAGGATGCCGAACTGTTACTGGCGTCGTCGGGCAAGTAATCCGCGAGCAAACACGGGTACGCTAAGGAGAATACAGACATGGCTACCTCGAAGATAACACGGCGAGAGTTCATGGGCGCGACGGCTGCTATTGCGGGCACGGTGAGCATCGTGCCTTCGCACGTTCTTGGCGGCGGGGGAAAGCCCGCCCCCAGCGATACCGTCACGTATGCGGTCATCGGTAACGGAAGCCGGAGGGATGCGGGAATAAAATGCCTCGGCGCGCGCAAAAGAATAGCCGTCTGCGACGTCGACACCGGTCCGAGGCATCTCGGAGGCCAGGGCGACAACAAGACGCGATACACCGACTACCGCCTGCTGCTGGAACGCAAGGACCTTGACGTGGTCGCCATCGGCACGCCGCCGCACTGGCACGCGCTGCCCTGCATCCACGCCGCCCAGGCGGGCAAGGACATATTCTGCGAAAAGCCCATGACCAAGTTCATCGCCGAAGGACGCGCCATAGCCGACGCCGTCGAGCGATACGGCGTGGTGTTCCAGATCGGCACGTTCAAGCGATACGGTAACGCGGGCAAGAAAGATCACATCGAAAATCACAAGATCGTCAAGTACGGCCTGATGAAGGACCTGAACGGTACGGTGGCTTTCGCGGGGGCGAAGAATCGCACCGGTCAGACCGCCCTGGGCGCCCAGAGCGTCCCGGAATGTCTCGACTACGACATGTGGCTCGGACCGGCGCCGTACAAACCGTACAACTCGAAGCGCGTTCACTACTCCAACCGGTTCTACTGGGATTACGAGGGCGGCGATCTGACGAACTTCGGGGCTCACAGCTTCGATCCGCTGCAGTGGACGTTCGCCAAGGATTACACCAGCCCGGTCAAGGTCGTGCCAAACGCCCCCTGGCCGCAGCATCCCGACGCGGTATGTGCTTTCGGATGGGTGGAGCTCACGTATGCCGACGGGCTGAAAATCGTGATAACCGGCGGTAAATCGGGCGCGAAATACGCCGGGCCCAAAACGCGAAGCATGGTCAAAGCCTCCGACCTCGACGACGCGGGGCGCAAACGCCTTGCTGAACTTCCCGACCCGCCTCCGCTGGTCGAATTCGGCGAGGCGGTGCGAAACCGCCAACTTTCCGGCGGTCACGCCGAATCGTCACACCGCGTATCGACAGCCCTGAACCTGGCCAACATAGCCATTCGCATGGGGCGGACGATCAACTACGATCCGGTCGCCGAGCAGATCGTCGGCGACGAAGAGGCCAACCGCCTGGTCAACATCCCGATGCGGGCCCCGTGGCATTTATAGGATAGCAGCCGGTTTGATGGCGGGGGCTTTTTCTCCGGCGGCGGTCATTCGGCGTTTGAGGACCGCCGCAAGTTTCGCGCGCGTCTCGGCGTGTTTCGGATCGGCGATGAGGTTCTTGCGTTCGTGCGGGTCGGTCTGGGCGTCAACGCGGTATCGATCCTTGGGAAACTCGCGCCGGCGGCCGGCTCCGTCGAACATGTGCCCGTCATAAGCGTGCGAAGTGAACTCCAGGACGTCGGACGCCAGCCAGAAGTCCTTGTACCCGCCCCGCCGCTCGGGCGGAACGGACTTGTTGCGACAATTGAACGGCTTGACGCCGGGCGTCTTTTTGGTGTCCGAAGCGAGATGCCACTTGCCCAAATATCCCACATCGTAACCGGCGCCCGACAGCAGGTGCCCAAGCGTCTTTTCGGTTTGCGGCAGGGAGATACCATTCGTATGGCAGGTGGTCTGGGAGGCGTATTTCCCGGTCTGCAGCGCCGCCCTTGCCGGTCCGCATACCGGTTGGCAGGTAAACGAATTGACGAACCGCACGCCGTCTGCAGCCATCTTGTCCAGGTTCGGCGTGAGGCCCTTGAAGATCGCCGTCCCATAGCACTCGACGGTATCCCACCGCTGCTGATCGCTGAAGACAAACAGGATATTCGGACGTGGACGGTCGGCGGTTTGAGCCCCCTGCCCCCCCGCCGCAGCCAGAGCGGCCGCTGCGATGCCCGCGGTCTTGAGAAACTCTCTACGCTTCATTTTGACTTCTTCCTTTTACCGCGTTCTGGCTTTCCGCCAGCCGACGCTTTTTTGTAGTTCGGATCGTACTTCGGGTTCTTCTCGGCGGGTACGGGCGCTTTTGTCTCCTTCCGCCAGCGGAGCATTATCGCGTGAAGTTCTTTGGTCTTGTCGGGCATCTTGTCAGCCAGGTTGTTTCGCTCTCCCAGATCGTCAGCAAGGTTGTACAACTCCAACCCGCCATCCTCGAAATACTCGTGCAGCTTCCAGCCGCCGAGACGCACCACGCATCCGGGGCGCGTGCGGAACAGCGGATCGCGCGAACCGTCGTTCGCACCGTAATTCTGCAGGTAGATCGGAAAGTGCCAGAACAACGCCCTTTCCGCCAACTTTCCGCTTTGCGTCAAGAGGGGCATGAGGCTCACGCCGTCGAGCAGTTTGCCCTCGGGCTTCTTAGTGCCCGCAGCCTCCAGCAGGGTCGGGTAGAAGTCGATACCGATCACCGGCGTGTCGCATTTGGAGCCCGCCTTTATCTTCGCGGGCCAGCGGACGATCAGCGGTTCGCGAATACCGCCGTCGTAATACGACCCCTTGCCCGCGCGCGCCGGCGCCTGGGAAGATATCTTCACTACCCCACCGTTATCGGAAGTGAAGATAACGACGGTGTTTTCTCTCAGACCGAGCTGGTCGATCTTCTTCATCAACCTGCCGATGTTGGTGTCGGCGCTTTCGATCATAGCCGCATATGCCGCGTGCCCCTGCCCGCCGGCCGGACCTTTGGTCTTGTACTTGGCGGTAATGTCCTTCGGCGCCTGGATCGGCGTGTGGACCGAGAAGTAAGGCAGGTACAGGAAGAACGGGCGGGCCTTGTTGGCTTCGATAAACTTGATAGCCTCGCTCGTCAGGCGGTGCGGAAGGTGCTCGCCTTTAGGTCCGTCGGGGAGTCTGCGGTTTCTGTACGGGCTGAAATAGGTGGACGGATGGCCCGCGGACCCGCCGGCTACATTGACGTCGAAACCCTGTGTCTTCGGATCGGCCCCGAGGTGCCATTTCCCCATCGTCGCGGTGATGTAACCGGAGGTTTTGAGGGCCTCGGCGATGGTGACGTTGTCGTCGGGCAGTGATGTTCGGTTCTTCGTGGGGATTAACTTGCGAGTCCTGGCGCTGCCCCTTTCGGAGCTGCCGACGGTATAGATACCGTGCCTTGGCGCGTACTGCCCCGACATCACGCACGCCCTGGACGGCGCGCAGTTGGCGGCATTCGAGTAGGCGTTAGTAAAGATCATGCCCTCGGAGGCCAGGCGGTCGATGTTCGGGGTCTCGTAGAACTTCGAGCCCATGAAGGCGACGTCCATCCAGCCAAGATCGTCCATGTTGATGAAAACGATGTTCGGGCGGGGAATTTTCTCCGCGGCTCGTGCGGCGCGGGGTAACACCGCGGCCGCGGCGGCAAGGGAGGCGGCCTTCAGGAAATCGCGACGTTTGATGTTTCGCGGCATGTGGCGGGTCCTTTCTACTTCTTCTTTGCGCCAGGATTAACGCGGGGGATCTTGGCGCCTTGCTTTTTCAGCGCGGCGGTGAGTTTGGCGTCGAGGTCCTTTACCTTTTCGGGCATGTCGGGCGCGAGGTCCTTTTTCTCGCTGATATCCTTCGTCAGGTTGAACAGTTCGAACTCCGGTTTGCCCGCGTAGCGTTTCAGCAGTTTCCAGTCGCCCTCGCGGATGATGCTGTACGGCGGGATCCCGCGCCCGCGGAAGTGCGGGAAGTGCCAGTAAATCGCCTCGCGCTTCAGCGTGCCTGTCTGCATGAGCAGCGGCGTGATATCCTCGCCGTCGATCTCTCGGCCGGCCGGCAGTGCCACGCCCGCGGCATGGCAGATCGTCGGGAAGAAGTCCACGCTGATCACGGGGGTATCGCAAACGGTTCCGGGCTTGATCGCGCCGGGGCGGCGGAAGATATACGGCACGCGAATCCCGCCCTCGTACGGATTACCCTTGCCCGAACGGAGCGGTTTATTGTTCGTCGGACCCAGCAGCCCGCCGTTGTCCGAACTGAAGATCACCAGCGTGTTGTCGGCGATTTTCAGTTCGTCGAGCACCGCCATGACCTTGCCCACCGAATCGTCGACCGATTCGACCATCGCGGCGTACGTGGAATTCTTCTGGTTGGTGGGCGGTTTGGCTTTGTACTTGGCTACAAGATCCTTCTTGCCCTGGATCGGCGTGTGGACCGCGTAATTCGCCAGATACAGGAAGAACGGTTTGTCCTTGTTGGTGCGGATGAAGCCGGCGGCCTCGTCGCCTTCGCGGTCGGTGAGGTATTCACCTTCCTTGCGGGGTTTGAGCGTGGGGATATTCGCCAGGCGCCCGTTCTTGTACGGGTCGAAGTAGCTGGGCGGCTGGCCGTAATCGCAACCGCCAAAGTTCTGGTCGAACCCCTGGCGCTCGGGATACCAGTCGTCCGGACCGAGATGCCACTTGCCGATATGGCATGAGACGTACCCCGCGGGTTTGAGCACCTCGGCGATGGTGACCTCTTCGCTTTCCATCCACAGAGCGTTCCGCGGGCACTGGACCGGTCCGTTGCCGACGTATCCGGACGGGTTCTTCTTGTCTGCGGGGATCTTCCCGCCCTGGAAGCGTGCGCGGATCCAGTCGGTGATTCCCAGGCGAGCGGGATACCGCCCGGTCATGACCGCCGCCCGCGTGGGCGAACAGACCGCACACGCCGCATAACCGTTTGTGAACTTCATCCCGCCGGCCGCAAGACGATCGATATTCGGCGTCTCGTAATACTTACTACCGAAGCACCCCACGTCAGTCCAGCCAAGATCGTCGACCAGGATCAGCACGACATTAGGCTTACGCTTCGAAGCCGGCGCAGCAGCCGACAAAGTCCCCGGCAGCATCGCCGCCGCCGCTCCGATACCAACAGTCTTAAAAAAATCGCGTCTGTTCATCATTTGTTCTCCTGGAGAATCGTTGCATTGAATGCAATGATTCTATCGCGCCTCCAGCAGAACTAACAACAGTTTCCGTCGTCCGCCCAGCCGCCACCCCGTTTAACGGCTGGGCATCGCCCCACGCTCGTTCATCGCCGTCTTGCTCCCGTAGGATTCACGGCGCGGACCGCGGCGCTATCACCGCTGCGGCCGGGCATGGGATCCGCACACGGCCAGTTATCAGTGAGTCAGTAAGCAGTAATTCCGCCGTCGGCGGATCTGCGACAGTGGACGGCGTAACGGCGTCGCTCCCTGCTTCGTTCTTTGAACTTCGCAGGGCAGGCCGCGACAAGTGAAAGCGGCAAGATCTTGCCGCAGTCCAAAACGCCTTGCCGCTCTCGTCGCCGTGACCGTAACATTTCCGCCTGCCGCATCGAAGCCATCGGCGAAGATGGGTGCTTTCCGTGTCTTCCGGCCTGCCGCGTCGTAACCATCGGCGGAGACGGGTGGTAAGAAAACAGGCCGTCGCCGTAACCAAAACTTTGTGAACTCTGTATCCTCTGTGGCAGGGCGCCGTGACAAGTCAGGCCGACGGGCCATCGTCCGCTAAACATGGTCC
>JADHXQ010000164.1 GCA_016782885.1 Phycisphaerae bacterium
TTTCGGGCGTGTCGACCATGTAGGGTGGGATGGTGAGTTTCTTTGCATCGTACACCGATGCATCGCCCGCCTTCCAGGGCAGGTGCGGGCTGTGCGAAGCGTAGAACAGGCAGTACGGCTGCCTGGGATCGCGAGCGATGAATTTCTCGATGCCGCCGGCGGCGACCCTTTCGAATGGGAACGATTCGCGCGGTCCGAAGTGCGACTTGCCCACCAGCCCCACGCGATATCCCAGGACCTTGAGGTGGTGGACGATGCTCTTCGTTCCGTCCTTGACGCGGCTGTGATTCGGGTAGGCGCCGTTCCTTACCGGGAAAATGCCCGTATAGAGCTGCTGGCGGGTCGGAGCACACATGGCGGTGGCCGTGAAGCATCGCTCAAACCGCATGCCCTCCCTGGCAAGGCGATCGATATTGGGCGTTTTGACTTCCTTGTTACCGTAGGCCCCGGAGTCCAGATACGTCTGGTCGTCGGCGATGACGAGCATGATATTGGGCTTGTCGCGCGGGGGCGTTTCTTTCGCGCCGAGTTTTCCGGCGATCGCGGTGCTCGCGATACCAAACCCCGCCGCCTTCAGGAAAATGCGTCTGTTCATCTTCAGCATCCTTTCGTAGCGCAGCGACCCTGCAGCCAAGTGACACGGAGTCTAAGTTCCCAGAGCCGTTCGCAGTGATGTGATAAGCGGAGGCAAATCGTCGACAATCGTATCCCACACCAGATTCAGATCGATATCGAAGTATCCGTGAATCAGGCGATTTCGCATGGAGATGATATCTGTCCATGGGATGTCAGACAGTTCGCTCCGTTTATCTGCTGATACCCTGGAAGCGGCTTCTCCAAGGATTTCAATGCACCTGACCAGCGAGTGCACCATCATTCTGTCGCGGTCCAGGTCTCCTCGCGTCCGTCCCTCGGTGTAGGAAACGGCCTCGACGGCTGATTCCAGCATGTGGCGCAGGCGCGAAAGATCATCAACTGGCATACACGACCTCCGCCGATTTGACAACTTCATCACGGAAGAAACGGCTCAGGTCGCCCGTAGTCCGCATGTCGGCCTTGCGTCCGAGAATCTCCGAAAGCCTCCTTTCCATTCCCGCCAGGCGGATCAGCCCGACAACAGCGCCCGACTCAAACTCGACCAAAACATCAACATCGCTGTCCGCACGGAAGTCCTCCCGCAGCACTGAGCCGAAGAAAGCCAACCTGCATATCTGATTCCGTTGGCAGAACTCGGCTATTCGATCTGAATCAACTGATATTTCGGTAAGCATTTTTCTTGATCTCGCGTGCTTGTAGTGTACTGCACATGAAACGACTTTGACAAGATGATTCCCGAGCCCAACACATTTAGGGCATGATTCGTTTCGACCTCAAGCCCGCCCCCCATAGTCTGGACTAAATCACGCCTGTTCATCGGCCACTCAGAGACGTAATGCACCGAAACCTGGTGACTGGCCATCAATAATCCCGCTGAACAGCCATAAGTTGGCGTTTGCTGCCCGTTGGTGAACAGTCCGAATTATTTTCTGCAATCTTTCGGCATCAAATGCATCGCATCCGGACGGACCTAACGCGGCGAAAATCCAGTGCGTATCAGCGCTAAATTCGTAGTATGAATCATAATTCTCCACACCGCAGTCGGCCCAACATAGCGTTCTAGGATTCGCCTCGAACACATCTTTGCAGCACTCCCCAGAATCCACCATTGCCGCCCACGTGGCCAGCTTTTCGATATCTTCTTGATACCTAAAAGCATTTGCATCGCATTTCAACTCAATAACCGCTTCTACGGTCTTCTTGCCATCGTCGTCGCGCAGAACAACCATATCGGGTATGCCGTTGACCTTGCGCATCATGAACGATGTCACTTCGACGACAACTCGAAGCCCCTGGATCTGTTCGATCGTCCGGATATGGTGATACAGTGCAGCCTGGAGGGTATGCTCGTTTATGAACATGCCCGCCTCGTGATCGTTGCGAATCTGATTCTCCCAAATGCCCTTCAATGACTCGATCGTGTCTGCCATTCTCGTTTCTCCTTCACCGGCATGCACGAGTATGTCCATCTAACCGGGCAACAAGCCCCGTGAACGGGGCTCAGAAGCAGGCACTGACAATCATCGTTTGTCTTCGGGCAGTGGCGGGATCGTGTTGATCGCCTGCTCGAACGTCACGTTGTTGCGGTAGTTGGGATGATCCTTGTATCTGACGTTCCGCCTGCCCCAGTAGCTACCGTAGAACTGGGCGTTCGAGTCCACCCATGTGATTATTTTTGTAAGTTCGGCCTGGGTGAGCGTGTACTTCTTGTTGTGCTTCTTGATGAGTTCGTCCGCCAGCTTGGCGTCTTCGGGGTCGGCGAGTTTGACCTTGCCCGGCGCCAGCATCGCCACCAGGACGCTGCTGTGTGAGCCCAGCGTCCTGGGCCCAACCGACTTTACGTTACCCGTCTTGGGATAGTTTTCGCCAATGTACCACATGAACTTCTTTTTGACCCGTCCGAGGCTGCCCTGAGTGAGCTGTTCGTAGGAAACGCTGAACAGGCCGGTCGCCTCGCCGGTAAGGGTGAGATTGCCCTTTGGTTTCTTTTCGTCCTTCTTGCTGTGGCACTTGATGCAGTGCTTGTCCAGAACGGGCTGGACGTCGACGGGATAGAACAGGGTCCTCCGCCCGGTCTTTTCGCCCGGTTGGGGGCCCGCGATACTGGGGGCGCGTTTCAGCGCAATTGATAGCTTGCCCGCCGCCGCCGGGGCCGAACCATAGGGTTCGTGACACCCGATGCAGGTTCGAGACTCGCCGGGGCGATAGTTGATATACGTTCGCTGCCTCTGGACTTCCATGTAATTCTCATCAAGGGCCTGGAAGAATATGTTCCTGTCGGCCGGCACGAGGAATTGCGCCGATCCGTCCGCCTCGACGGGCACGATGCCCCATTGGACCTTTGGCGCGTGGTGTCCGCCGCGTGAGATCACCGCGTGCTGCTGGTATGCCACATCCCCGCCCCAGAACCGCCTGGACCGCCACGGCCGCGAGATCTGCTCGTTGATCCTGAGGTATTTGATGGTTCCGCGCTTCACGCCGGTCAGGCCCATGTAAACGTCACTGACATTTACGCGGGCGAGTTTTTTTTCCGCGAGCTTATCGTCGATCGGGCTGACGGGGACCGGCGGGGCCTTGCGGGGTTTAAGCGGATACGGTTGCCAGCAGGATATGCTCTCGTCGCGATACAGTTCGCTGTCATTGCCCTTGTCATCCAACACGCAAAGGCGCCAGGCGTCTTTCTGGATCCAGGGGACACCGGAAGGTTTCATCGAAACCAGGAACTTCGTTTCCGAAAGCGGATACGGATCCATGTAAAGTTTGCCCGCCGAGCCGCTGCGATCGCCTTTCCATTTACCATCGATCATGAAATGAAAGCCCCCTTCGGCCCGGACGTCGGAGTTCGGCGTAATATAGGTGTACGCCTCTCGCTGGCGGATGTTCTTATTTGTATCGACGACCAGTATCGTTCCCACGCCCGATTGCGGGCAGTGCGGAGCCCCGACGAATACAATCTTATTAGGAGCACCGGGGATCTGGCGAGCGTGAATAAACGAGTCGGGGAAGGCGATCTCCTGCCCGGCGACCTCGACAGTCGCCGTCCCGTCGGGGCGCATCGACCAGAGGCACTTGACCGAAACGGCGCCTTTGTCGACGTATTCCCATCGCGTGTAGATAATCCGCCCGTCGGACATCACCGACGGCGATGCCTCGGAAACCGCCGAGTTCGTCAGCTTCTCCATATTCTTACCGTCTTTGTCCACGCGGTACACAACGGTGGTCACCAGGCGGTCCGGTCCGTCGCAAAGGATACCGAACCGGCACCGCGTAGAAACGAACGCGATACCGCCGTCCGGAAGGTAGCACGGGTGCATATCTTCGGTGGCGCTCTGGTATGAATCGTACGACATCGCGTGCTTGCACCAGTTGCGCCCTTTGTGGTTCTTGTATTTCTTAATGAGCGCCTCTTCGTCCTTCGGCGGGAAGGTTAGCTGTCGCAAACCGCTCCCGTCGGCGTTGACTTCGTAGATGTAGAAACCGGTATGGGCGTCCGCACGCCAGTCAAAGACTATTTTTTGGGCGTCGAACGACAAGTCGAACCGCCCGAAAATACCTTTGCCCATCTTCGGAAGGAGATCGGTGACTTTGCCCGTTTTGACATCGAGCGTGCATAAGGCGCCGCCATAGTATTTGCAACCGTCGATGAAGTCGGTGTAGTAGTGGCTGGACTGGTAAGTGAATCGCTTGATGAACACGATTTTGTCGAAGTCGAAATTGAAATCCGCGGCGAGGGCCGACGAAGTCAACGTCATTGCAAGTACAACCGTCAGCAGAACTCTGGAAGTCTTCATTAATCATCTCCTTGTCTGAAGGCTCGCGGGTATTGGTTGGGGGTTGGAATTATCTCACTCGACGGCGTCAAAATCCACTGTTTTTGTGGGCATGGACAGTATCGCCCCTGCACTCCTTACCGATCTTCAGGCCGCCGTTTCGCCCACCGATCAAAACGTTGTCCGTGACGCGGACGTTGCGGCTGTAGTTGACGAAAATCGCCGTGGCGCCCGGTTCGCTGAACTTGTTGTCCAGGATGACAACCCCGTCGGACGAGTGAACATATATCGCAGACCCCTCGGGTTTTACAAAAATATTACCGACCACCTCTATACCGCGATGTACGCCTGGAAGTGCGATCCTTCCGCCGGGAAGTTCGGCGAAGATATCGAGCACCGAAACCCTGCGTGCGGCGCCGTAGTTGCACCCTATGAACCGGTTATCGCGAATCACCAGATCCGCCGCACCGATCCCCTCGTGCCAGTAGTTAATGTCGGAGGCCACGTGGATCGCGGCGCCCGAACAGTTCTCGAAGAGGCAGCCCTCGAGGATCACGTCGCGTGTCTGGATCAGCATGCCGCGCGCGCGATTGTTCCTGACCGTGCAGCGGCGGATTCGGGCCTTCGGGGCGGCAGATGCATTCCAGACAATATCGCCGGCGCGGACCCTGGCGTCGAGGGCTTTGGTAAACGTGACAATCAGGTCCTTGTTCTTCGGATCGGTCTGGACGGTCTTGACGGTCCGCGTCAGGCGCGGCGCCAGCGGATTGTCCGCCCCGCCGATCTCGATTCTGTCGCCGTCGCGCGGCGGGTGTCCGGGCATGACGTGCCTGCGAACCCGCTTGAGCGTCACGCGCAGCGTATCGTCGCCCCGGCGTCCGCTAACGGTCCAGAAGTGATTGTGAATGTTGGTCGCATCATCGCCCATGCCCTCGAAACAGCAATCTTCCAGCGTGATCGTCCCGCGACACGTGTTGAAGTGCGTCGCGTCGGCGGTGGTCGACATCCAACGTTTGCCATCGGGCCCCTTGGCGACGATCATCCGCCGAACGGTTATGTCCGTAGACGCCGCCGCATAAATGCCCATCCCGCCGAGGCTGTAGATCGTCAGGTCATCGAAGACAACGCCCGAACAGCCCCGCAGAGTAAATCCGTTGTGCCCGTAGATTTCGTGACGCACAATCACGCGGGCGCCCACGGCGATCCGCCCGCGACACGGCACGCGCATCAGGGCGCCGTCGGTTACCGAACTCGGCGCGGTGTTGTCAAGCATGTAGCAGTCGTGTCCGCGGCGGGCGGGACGACCCTTGGCCGGATCGTAACCAAACACGCCTTTGACGCTCCTGCCCGCCACGGCGCGGTATCCCTTTGCGGGCTTGATGTCGACACTCCCCCGCCCCGCCGCGACAACTTTCCCGCACGTAAACGGGAGCGGGTCGCTGTCCAGAGTGAGTTTGCGAACCGTCAGGCCGGAGCAATCGACCACATGAAATATCGTGGCCGCCTCGTGAGCGACCAGCGTAGCCCCGTTGCCCTCGATGGTCATACCCTTAACGCCCCTGAGCGGAAAATACGCCCCCCGCCCGCGCGGCCCGCGGGTCAGATCGTATCGCCCCTTTGAAAAGATCAACACGGACCCGCCTTGTTTGGCGCAGGCGGATAGCGCCTTGGATATGCCCGGAAGATCATTTGCGCCGTCGTCCGCTCGGGCCCCGTAATCGCCGACGTCAAACCGCCGTCCCGCCCGGTCCGCCAACGCAAGCGACGATCCCGCCAGGACAAACACCCCAAACGCAATTCGCAATACTGCATGCATCAGGCCATTTTCGCGTATTCCGACATAATTGCAATCGCCCGTGTCGCACGGTAACATCCGAAGAGAGGAAAACGCATGAACACACCAGGCAGACGAAGATTCCTGAAGACCGCCGCGTTAAGCGCGGCGGCGATGTCTTGCCCGCCGCTGGTACGCGCCGCCAGGACCGCGGACAAGCCGAATATCATCTTCATCCTCACCGATGACATGGGCTGGGGCGACCCGAAATGCTTCGGGCACCCGTTCATGAAAACCCCCAACATCGATCGCCTCGCCAGAGAGGGAACGATATTCACGCAGTTCTACGTAAACAACCCCGTCTGCTCGCCGAGCCGCACGGCGTTCATGACGGGGCATTTCCCGGCGCGGCATGGGGTGCATCAGCATTTCGCCACTGCCAAACAGAACGCCGCGCGAAACATGCCCAACTGGCTCGACCCGGACGTGACGACGGTCACCAAACTGCTGAAGAAAGCCGGGTACGCGACGGGGCATTTCGGCAAGTGGCACCTGTCGAGCATGACGATACCCGACGCCCCCCTGCCGAAACAATACGGGATCGACGACTGCGCCACACGCCGCACCAAGCCGAAATGGCGAGGGAAAATCCCATACTACCGCGCAAAATCCACCGGCATCTTTGTCGACGAAACGCTGCGTTTCATTCGGGCGTGCAAGGGCAAGCCTTTCTACGTGAACCTCTGGACGCTCGTTCCCCACGCCACGCTCAAACCCACGCCCGAGGAACTCAAAGAATACGAAACTCTTGAGGTAGACCCAAAGCAGTTCACCGGATACATGCGGAAGTATCTCGCCAAGGCGCCGAAGCTGACGGCGCAGATGAAGGTCTACTGTGCGGCCGTCACGGGAATGGACAAGGCCCTCGGGCGACTCTTCGACGAGTTGGAAAAGATGCACCTCGCGGAAAACACGCTTGTTTTCTTCACCAGCGATAACGGGCCTGAGGACTACCACGTGCGAAACGCCGCCAATGCGGGCACCGGTTCACCGGGCGTTTTCCGGGGGCGGAAACGCAGCCTGTATGAAGGCGGGGTTCGCACGAGCCTGGTTGTGCGTTGGCCCGGACGCGTCAAGTCCACCGGCCGCAATGAGCAATCCGTCATAACCGGCGTCGACTGGCTGCCGACCGTATGCAAACTCGCCGGCGTCGACATCGGCGACATAAAGCCCGACGGTGAAGACGTCAGCGACATACTTACGGGCAAAACCCGCCCGCGAAAGAAAGCTATCTTCTGGGAGTGGCGAGGCGGAGTCGCCGGAGACCGGACCTACTGCCCGCCGAGACTGGCGATCCGCGATGGCAAGTGGAAGTTCTTCGTCAATCCCGACGGAAGCGGCGCCGAGTTGTACGATATACCCGCAGACAACGAAGAGAGAACCAATCTCGCAAAGAGGCACCCCGACACGGTTCGTCGCCTTAAAGAAAAGCTTCTGGCATGGAAGAAAACGCTGCCGAAGTGACTGATGCGAGCGGCAACTCGTCAGTATTGAATCTTTAAGTCCCTTTGCTCGATTTCCCAATCGGTCTGCAGTAGCTGAACGCGACGGATAACGCCGTCAAGATCATCCAAAGTCCCCCGATTGTGCATACTACCGAAAAGGCCCCGACGATCCACCACCAGCACCGCCTCGCAGTCCGGCTCGCCGAATATCTTCCACGCCCGGCGCTGCGGGTCGATGAAACGGCTCAGATTCGTCAGATAGATCGGCTGGAGGTGCGCCTCGGCAACGGCCTCGTCACTGAAGGTCGTCTTTTCTTTGGGCATGGACATCTGTATCACCGCCACGCTGTCGATTTCGAACCGTTTTGCCAACCGCTCGATGCGGGGGTCAACGTACCCGAGCTTGTCAGCGGGAACCTCGATAAATGTGATAACGAAGAAGGGATTTCCAACGTGCCCAAGCTTCGTAGTCGAGCCGTCGGGGCGGCGTATGGTCACCTGCGACTCAAAACCGGAATGCAGAAACCCCTTCCGCATCTGGGTCTCGATGACCACGCCCGTGCGGTTGTCTGCACAACCGGCGCCCGCAAGCAACCCGCCGAGGACCACCAGAACCATTGATTTCCGCGTCAATAGATGCATAGCTCAGCACTCCCGTTTCCATGTCCATCCAATTATAGACTGCGCCCGCGCCGATGGAAGTGGGTAGATGCAGAGATCCGCCCGATCTGCGGCTTTGCGGTTCGCAGAGTTTGACGTTACACTGACCTGTAGATTAAGGAGAAAATCATGATGAATTACAAATACAAAACAATACTCCCCATCGCGGTGTTAACGATTATC
>JADHXQ010000165.1 GCA_016782885.1 Phycisphaerae bacterium
GGTGTAGCGAGCGTCACTCCAGACGTAACAATCGTTGGCTCCGGCGCGGAGAGTGATGGTATCGAAGCTGTCGTCGGCACCTTCACCGAACCAGTTGTAATTCAGCTTGCTCGGCCCGTAA
Organism: Phycisphaerae bacterium; assembly: GCA_016782885.1. Taxonomy (GTDB): domain Bacteria; phylum Planctomycetota; class Phycisphaerae; order SM23-33; family SM23-33; genus BS750m-G57. Next base: position 122 of record JADHXQ010000165.1, read on the forward strand.
TCGTCCTTGAAAAGCAGTCGCAGAGAATGCTTCTTGTACTGGGATCCTCTAAAGTGCCCGCCCTGGATGCGAATCCCCGCATCAACCTGGAACCCTTCGGTAAAACCGTCGGGGTACATCAACTCGACAGACGTTTCCCGCTCCCAATCTATGCCGCGATTACCTGGATGGGAGTATATCCCATTGGTGCCGAACATGTCGTCTATGTTCATTACGATCGAGAGGGTGGGCAGGGATTTCAGGTCGTCCTGAATTGTCGAGGCGTACTGGCCTCCGTAATTGTCGCCGCCGGTGGGATTGCCATCTGCATCAAACGTGCCGATGACGTCGGGGTCCATACCGTAATCGACCGATGTCCCGTTCCATGTGGTGGGCAGACCCGCGGCAATTGTGGCGGCATAGTCCTGGCTGACGACGTCCTTGACGAAGATGTAAGTGTGCGTGTCGACGTTCGTCGGCTCGTATCCGGCCTTGTAGGCGAAGGCCCGCAGCGTCGTGGTGGAGCTTACGTCGATTGGAGCGGTGTACTCGGTTCCATGCGAGATGGTCGGCTTCGTGCCGTCCAGCGTATACACGATCGTCGCCCCGCCCGTGTCGGTGGTGATGGCGACCTGCTGGGTCGTATCGTAGAATCCGCGGTCGACACTGAACTGAGTGTCGTCGACGAACCCCAGGGATCCGGGCAGATTGTCGGCGCCGGGCGTGGGCGAAAGCATGTAATGCGGCGCGCCAAGACTACTCGATGCGACAAGTTCGGGCAGGATCAGGAAGTCAGCGTCGGTGTCCAGGACGTTCAGCCCGTGAATCGCCAGAACGTTGGCGCCCGTGTGAAGCAGGGAGATATAGTCGCTGATATCGATCTCTTCGAAGATGACGGCCTGGGCGTCAGCGTGTGGGCCGGTTGCAACTGAGTCCCAGGCAATATCGCCGGGCTCTTCGTTCCGCCCGGGGGCGTTTCTGGCGGCCACTTCCGTACCGTTGAGGTATGCGACGAATCCGTCGTCGTATTTCATTCGCAGGATCAGTTCGTCGAATGTCGTTGACGGGCTCGGGGTATCCGGCTGGAATGCAATGCGCGTCCAGAGAGACGCATTCTCGCCGTTCATGTCGTCGTACACATCGGTGGAAATATTGCTCTCGAATGCCGGCTGCTCGTTGCTGAAGCCCACACCGGTAAGGGCCGTCACCGTCGTGGAAAACGGCGTGACCAGTGAGGCGTTCTCCTCACCCATGGAATCCTGGCGCCTGCGGACGAAATCATCGGCATTGTCATTATCGCGATCACCGGTTCTTTCCAACCACGAAAGCGGTCCCTGGGGCGCCAGTTCTTCCAGCCTGAGCCCTGCGACAGCGTACCCCTTGTCGCCGTTTGCCAGACCGCCGGAATGCACGCTTGTGGGAATCGGACCGGTGTAGTGCTCGGATTTCACCGAGAAGACACCATCGCTTCCGGGATCTATATTGGTCCAATGGGCTACGTAACCCTGCCAGGAGGCGCTGTTGTATCCCGTCCAGATCGCCACCTGATTGTCCGTCAAAGCCGGATTCTGCGCGCGGGTGACCACGCCTTCGCCGACTGTGTGGTCCGAATCCCAGGATACGACGCTCTCCAGGGTAAATAATGTCCAGCGGGTGGTGTAGCTGGGGTTGCCTCGAATGGCCGTGCCGACAAAGTCGTAGGTGACGCCTTCAGTGGTGCTCAGATCTGAAAACGTATGCCTATAGTAAGCGCCGGGGCCGACCTCCATGCTGCTTCCGGGCCCGCCACTGTCGGTGAAGTCGACGAACGTGTTGAACGCAGTGTGCGCCTCGGTCCCGCTGTAAGGCGGCGCGCCGTTGCTGGCAAAGCTCACACCGCTCTGGGCGGTAGTCAGTGTAACGGTTGTGGGCGATCCGTCGGAGATATCCTTCAGCAGTCCCGAGGGATCACCGTTGACGATGTAAGTTGTCGCATTGGTATGGGTCCCGCCGCCGGAAATGTGATCGTTAAATGCGACGAATCCACCGGTAACGGGCCCGAGGTCCGCCGTACCGTTTTCAGCCCCCACCCCGTTCCAGGAACCGACGACGTCGTAACCGATCGACATACCCGCGATATCGCTGTCGCTGTATCCCCAGGCGACGAAGTCCACCACGTCTCCCGCTCCATCAACGATCATTACCCATCCGGGCCCCTCGGGGTCCCAGTTGATCGCGCCGCCCCAGTAGTTGTCGCCGACCTCGCTGGTCCGATACAGAACTTCGCCAGCCTCGACCAGCGGTCCCGCAGGCAGAGACCACTCAATCGGGTTAACATCGTTTATATCGGCCGTCGCTGCAACGGGGGCGTCGTTGACCAGCACGCGCCAGCCCGTCGTGTCAATCGCCGCGTCCGAAATATTCTCGATCTCGACAAACCTCTTGGCGGCGCCGGTGGAAACTTCGGTAATCAGCAGACCGGCGACATCCAGGGCGACGGTATCCGTCCAGGCCGAATCGTTGAAGCTCTCGGCCGTCCAGCCTTCACTTACGCCCGGATCGGGAACGTCGCCCGCATCGCCGGGCGTGGGCACGTGATATTTCAACGGATCGCCGGTTTCCACCAGCGATTCAACGACCACACCGGTGCTTTCCAGACCGTAAGAGACGTCCGTAAGCTGCTCGGGATAGTCCGTGTATCCGTGAACGAGCGCCCCTCCGGAATCGGACAGCAATACGCTCTCGTGCTCGTTACCGTCGTTGGCGCTCAGCTTGAAATTGGTGTGCAGGTAGCCGGCAGTGTCAACGTGATACCCGGACGGGTTTATGAAGTCCGGATCGTCGCCCTTGCCCGAAGCCATAACCACCAGGTACTCCCCTGGCCCAAGCAGCAGATCGACTTCACCGGCGTCGGGAAACGACCACTGCGTCAGGTCCTCGTGGTCGTCAGTCATATGCCAACCGACAAGGTTCACCGTGTCGCCCGTCGGGTTATACAACTCAATCCAGTCGGACGAATCACCATCGCCGTCATCCAAGGTCGTATCGTTACTGGCCAGGAATTCCGTGATCAGAACCGAACCCGTCAACAGCAGGCGGGGCTCAAGCGCCTCTAAGACCGGAAGCTCCTGAGATGTGCTTCTGTTACTGCTTGGCATTGCGGTCTCCTGGCAGGGATTGCGGCAGAGTTATCGGAAAACTCTCACCTCAACGAGATACACTTTCCCTGTCCCTAAATCCACTCTCCATTGGACGGCTTTGCGGGCACGACACTTGAGTATACCACGGAAGCCTGATTCCACCAAGGACGATTTTTGATACAATAATTATCCCAACGATTGGCCCCCTGCCCGCCAGGTACCGCCACCAACCACACATATAATAAAGGGATACCCAACCAGGTACACAACCGCCCAGACGCGGCGAACATGCAGATTCCTGCGGCACGGCGACTCGCTGCGTGCCTGGAAACTGTGAACCAATTGTGAACCTTTCCGGTTGCGAGGGTTACTGTCCCACACTGCCAGTTGCTTGACAATAACATCCGATACTAATGCCGCCTCCACGTTCGTACGATAGAACAGTATATACTGCGTTCGCTTGCCGGGCGCAGGCGCCACAAGGAGAACTGCCATGAGACTTCTGACACGATCGGATTTCGACGGATTAGGCTGCGCCGCACTTCTGAGAGAAGCCGGTGTAATCGACGATATAAAATTCGTCCACCCCAAGGACATGCAGGACGGTAAGATCGAGGTCACGGGCAACGATGTGCTGGCCAACGTACCTTACGTGCCGGGCTGCGGACTGTGGTTCGACCATCACTCGAGTGAGGAAGAACGCAGGGCCTACGGTAATTTCTTCGGCGTCAGCGACGTCACCTGCCCCAGCGCCACCCGCGTAATCTACAATCACTACGGTGGTGACAGGACGTTTGCCAGTACGCATCTGCAGGACCTCGTCTGCGCCGCCGACAAGGCCGACTCAGCCGACATGACCGTCGATGAGATTCTCAATCCCACCGGATGGGTGCTGCTGTCATTTATCATGGACCCGCGAACGGGCCTCGGACGCTACAGGGACTACCGAATCAGCAATTACCAGTTAATGATGGACATGATCGATTACTGTCGCACCATGTCCGTCACGGAGATACTGCTGCTACCGGACGTCCAGCAGCGCGTGGTTCGGTACTTCGAGCAGGACAAACTCTTCCGAGAAATGGTCGCCGCCAACACGACCGTCCGCGATAACGTGATCGTTGTGGATCTCAGAAACACCGAAGAGATCTATACGGGCAACCGCTTCCTGCTCTACAGCCTCTATCCCCAACAGAACATTTCGATCCAGGTAATGTGGGGCTTCCAGAAGCAGAACATCGTGATGACATGCGGGCACAGCATCATTAACAGGACGTCGAATACGAACGTCGGTTCACTGATGCTGGCTCACGGCGGTGGCGGACACCATCGCGTCGGGACCTGCCAGGTCCCCGTGGAAGTCGCAGACTCGGTCCTGGAAGAACTGATCACGCAAATGAACGCCGACGGGCAGTCCCGCGATACCGTTGTGGGATCGCTGGCGACCGTCAACGGATAAACGCGGACTATTTGGCGGCTCCTGCGCTGATTGCATTCTGGTGGTCTTTGCGACCCTTACCGTCTGCGCCCATGCTCACCAGGTGGAGATTCTTCCCAGCCGTACCGTACTCCGCGTGCATCACGAGGAACAGGATCGTTTTCTCGTCGAACCACGAGGGGTAGAAGTCGGCGTTGCCAGGCCCGCTGCCGACGGATTTGACTACACCTCTGGCGATCGTCTTGAGGTCTTTAAGATCCGCCCCGCCTACCTGCAGCGACACTGCGTTGTTCCCGGGCTGACCGACGAGCACTTTTGTGCCCTTGGGCGAGTAGATCGCGTAAATCGCGTCGTCGGCGACTTTGGCGATAGCGCCTGAGGCGACATCGAGCTTGAAAAGTTTAGTCTCGTTATCTTTCGGTTTGGCGGGCAGTTTCCCGCCGACTTTCACCGACTCGGTGGCCGTGAACAACACGCTCTTACCGTCGGGCGACAGGTCGAAGAATACACTCTGGTCGCCCATGACCTGCGCAAGGGGCTGGGCTTTGCCCGTGGCGATATCGATCTTGACCAGTTGGCCCGAATACAGGCTGGTCTCTTCGCTCTTTGAAGCGATCTGAAAGCTCAGCACGGACTTCGAATCCGGGAACCAGCGGACCAGCTTGCTGACGTTACTGCCCAGCACTTTGGGCTTCGAAGCCGCCGAGGCGGTCACTATCAACTCGGGCAACTGTTCTTTGAGCGGGGCCTTCTTCTTGTCGGCCACTCGCGTCACAGCCACCTTCCCGCCATCGGGGCTCCAGCGCGCGTACGTCAGGTTTGAAACATTCAGGAGCGCCCTGGCCGCCCCGCCCGACGTGCTGACGACAGCTACCGTGAAGTCGCTTCCCATCCCCCCGCCGGACGCTTCGCTGATAGCAAGTATGCTCTTACCATCCGGGGCAAACAGGCCCATCGCCGGTTTGGCTGACTTGGGCACGTACACTTTCTTGACGGCGCCGCCGGCCGGGTCGAAGCTGCAGAACCCTTCCTGGCGCGGGATCAGCACCCGCCCGTCTTTGGAGACGCTCAGTTCGATCGGCAGGCACCCGCAGAACAGCGCCACGGCCGCGATCAGTGAAAGCAGCAGTACTCGAATAGCATACATGTCCGTTCTCCTTCAGGTTGATTCGGTAAAATGATTAAAGTAAGCTGCCCACAACATACGACCGCCTCGAGCGCGAGTCAAGATGGGTATCGGCGCCATTGTTGAGGAGGTGAGGGAAAACGTCAGGAAGAAGCATCCCGTCTTCGTTGGTGCGATGTCTGCTGCTTTGTCGGCGTCGGCAATATGAACTTGAAGGTCACATGGACAACCTTGGTTATCTATGATTAGAGTCGAATCTCGCCCTTGACTGATCCGGAATCGGGTGCTACATTGCGCATACTTGGCCCGGGGGCGGTCTCCGGGCTTCCACGAACCCGCCAAGCAGGCCCAAAGGATGCGCCAGGTGGTAAACAGGGTTGACGCGGAACGCCAAGCGAGCCCCAATGACCGTTGACGATCATACGCGAGTAGTGCGGCGGGCAATCCATACCAGTGGTTTTCGTCGCATCGTTTTTCGGGTTGTGGCCGTCGTTTTGGGGCTCCTCGTCGGACTGGCTGGGGTCGAATTGGCAATGCGGGCGGCGGGCGTCGAACCGACTCGGCGATTCGCCAAGCGGTATCTGCTCGATAACCGGTCATCGCCGCCGACGCCTTACCATTGCTACCCTTCAAACCCCAATGGCGAATTAGACCCCTTGCCCGACGAAACCGGGGATGGTTGGGAATTGTACGACTCCCATATCCCGAAACGCCGGTTGCCCTTGACTCGGTTGCGCGAGACGCCATGGTGTATGAACTATCGCATTTCGTCACAGGGACTTCGCGATCGAGTCTATGGTCCCAAACCCCCCGCCGGCATGCGGCGCGTCGTGTGCGTTGGCGACTCGTTCGTCTTCGGCGTGGGAGTGCCCCCGAAGTTGACGATGGTCCGCAGCCTGGAACGGCGGCTAGGCCACTCGGTCGAGGTGGTCAACGCCGGTCGCCCCGGCATGAATTTCACCAAGGAGCTTGCCGCCGCCCCCGAACTGCTTCGCGAACTTGGCGCTTCGCGACTCATCATGGTCTTCATCGCCAACGATGTTTCGTTCGGCGCCGCATTGTCTCGCAAAGAGCTGGAAATCTACGACCTGATCAGCATCCGCGATACACACCTCAGTGAAGACCACCTTGATCGACATTGGCTTCGTCACTCGCGATTGTTCAGTTGGATATCCGCTCGCCGGCAGCTTGCCCGAATAGGGCGGGAGACAATCGACTGGTACACCCGTTTGTACGACCCGCGTTACAACGCCGACGGCCTCAGCGCACTTCAAAAGCAGTTCGCCAAAGTAGCAAATTTGCCCAATTGCCGATCGGTGTTGGTTCTGTACCCTTTGCTCGAAGGATTGCAACAGGGTTATCCGCTCAAGGAGGTCCACACCCGCGTCTCGGAGATGGCCCGCAAAGCCGAACTGCCCGTATTGGATCTCGCTCCGGCGTTCCTGGGGCAGGCGACCGCTGAAATGTGGGTCCACTCGTGCGACCATCATCCCAACGGCCGCGCACATGCGATCGCCGCGGCGGCGATTGCCGACTGGCTGCAATCCAACGATGACGAACTGTTGCAATTGGGTGTGGACGGGAAACCGTAGATCTCTGTCGGTCAATTGGCGGCCGATTATAACAATTGATAATTTGCCCCGGAAGAATCACGATGTTTGTGAGCAGCCCGAACCGCCTCAGAACGCCTGAATCAGAAGTTGCGCGGTTAAATTCAGCCCTTGACAAAGGGCGGGCCGGGTGTCAGATTGTCTCAGACCTCAGACCTGCTCGGGGACGGTCTCCGGGCTTCCACGAACCGGTGAAACTGACCCAACGGATGAGTCACAGGGTGAAAGCGACTGGCGTACGTAGAAGATGGGGCGGGCGCTCCTGTTCTCGCGACATCCAGCGCCGCCGAAACACCCGGGCACGTACACGGGGAATTGACTTGCTTTAACTTGGAATGAAAACAGATGAATAAGATAGCTTTGACCGTGTGTATTTCCGCGTATATCGCTTCCGGCGCCGCCTGGGGCCGTTCTTCCGACAATATGTATCCATCACAAGAACACCGGAAGCGCTCGCCGGGCAATACCACGTACTACATCGATCCGACCGATGGTAATGACAGCAATTCCGGTCTGAAACGAAAGCTCGCATGGCGTACGTTCAACCGCATCAATCACCTGCTGCTCTCGCCTGGCGATCGGGTGGAGATTACTTCGCCCGGTTCATTCGATCGAACGCTTATGCTTATGGGAGCCGGAACCGCCAAGGCGCCTGTAAATATCAACTTTGCCCGCGGACGCTATGACCTCTACCCGAAACGGACCATCACACGAAAGTACCAGATATCCAATACAAACGACGCTCCTGACAGCGGCAAGGCGATCGGGATCCTCCTGGACGGCGCAAAGCATTTCAGGATTGCGGGACCGGGCGCGCGCATCGTCTATCGCGGAAAGATGATCGAAGTCTGTATCGATAGCTGCGAGAACATCTCAATATCCGGCCTTCACTTTGACTACCATAGGCCGACGGTTTCCGAGTTCACGGTCAAAACTGTTGGGGAGGGCTATGTCGACCTTCAAATTCATAAGGACTCGCAATACACTATCGAGAATGGGCGAATCACGTGGAAAGGCGAGGGCTGGAGCTACAAGACAGGCCTTGCCCAGGAGCTTGACCCGCG
>JADHXQ010000166.1 GCA_016782885.1 Phycisphaerae bacterium
GTAGACCCCATCGAAAAAAAGCCCCTGTTCCACTTTCTGCCCGGCACGCTCAGCCTCTCGATAGCCGCCGGTTGTAATTTCCAGTGCAGTTTCTGCCAGAACTGGCAGATATCGCAGGCGCCGCGAAACGATTCCTGCCTGACCGGGCAGGCGATCGCCCCCGAGCAAATCGTCGCCGCTGCCGCCGGTCACGACTGCGCGTCGATCAGCTACACTTACACCGAGCCGACGGTTTTCTACGAGTTGGCGTATGAGACCGCCCGTCTGGCCCATCCGGCCGGAATGCGAAACTGCTTCGTGTCGAACGGTTTTATGACCCCCCAGGCCGTCGAGACTATCGCGCCGTATCTCGATGCGATCAACGTTGACCTCAAAGCATTCCGCGACGAGACATACCGACGCGTCATGAAGGCGTCTCTGGCTCCGGTGCTCGCGTGTCTCGAGGCCATTGTCGATGCGGGTATCTGGTTGGAGGTCACCACGCTTGTCGTCCCGGGCATGAACGATTCTCCGGATGAACTCGGTGATATCGCCGAATACATCGCATCGCGTCTTGGGGCGCACGTACCGTGGCACGTCAGCCGGTTCCACGGTGACTACAAGATGCACGATACACCGTCCACACCGCTTGCGACGCTTGAAATGGCATGTAGCATGGGGGAAGCGGCCGGCCTGAAATACGTCTACTGCGGTAACGTACACGGTGGCGACGGTGAAAGCACCCACTGCAATGCCTGCGGGGCGATGGTGATCGAAAGAGTTGGATTTGCGGTAGGGGGGATGCACCTGCAGAACGGCGCCTGCGAAAAGTGCGGGGAGCAGATCAACGGTATCTGGGTTCCATAGCGCAGCACCGCGGCGCCGCTGTGGTCAGACCACCTGCGGCGCCGCGGTGCTGCGTATCGGTCGAACCAACGGCATCTGCTGCACAAAGGCGCCAGCCGATGCCGCTGGCAACTACTTCCGCTTGCGACGATTGCGTCGCTCGCGACGCTTTTTGGACCCGATTTTTCTTCTGCGTCTTGGCTTACCCATTACGTCCTCAAATATTCTCCGCGATCGTATCGACCGCGCCGATACAAACACTACACACACTATCCGCCCGATTGCGGAGGCAGATGCTATCACATCGCAAGGCCGATTGCCAATAATATTTAACGGATGATAATCCGATTGTGATATCGGGTGTACGCGGTCCATGGTGAACTGTACAATGAGGGACTCAGAACCGGCGCCCGAACGTTACACGGAGTTGCGATGCCCGACCTGAAGGTAATATCAGAAATGACTCCGCGCGGCGATCAGCCCGAGGCGATCGAGCGGCTCGTTCGCAACTACCGCCAGGGGCAGAAACGCAATGTATTGCTCGGTGTGACCGGATCGGGCAAGACGTTCACCATGGCGCACGTGATCGAACAACTCCAGCTTCCCACCCTCGTAATCAGCCATAATAAAACGCTGGCCGCCCAGCTCTACGAAGAGTTCAAGACGCTCTTTCCCGAAAATGCGGTCGAGTATTTCGTAAGCTACTACGACTACTACCAGCCGGAAGCGTATATCGCCGCACGCGACATCTACATCGAGAAGGACGCCTCGCGCAACGACGACCTCGAACGCCTTCGCTTGTCGACCACCACGAGCCTCGCGCATCGCAAAGATGTCGTTATCGTCGCCAGCGTATCGTGCATCTTCGGCCTGGGCAGCCCCGACGAATACAAGAAGATGGTCGTTGCGCTGTCAGTGGGGCAGGACATCGAGCGCAACGAATTGCTCAGGCGGCTTGTCAGTCTGCACTACCGCCGTAATGACGTGGCGTTCGAGCGGGGCACGTTTCGGGTGCGGGGCGATACGATCGACATCTATCCGGCCTACGAGCAGTTCGGTTACCAGGTCGAACTGTTCGGCGACACGGTCGAGAGAATCCGCCTGATCCATCCGACCACCGGCGATGAACTCTCGGTTACCGAAAAGGCGTTCATTTTCCCGGCCGTTCACTACATCGCCGAGGACGACACCATCGAACGCGCGGTCGCCGGGATCAGGGCGGACCTCGAAAATCGCCTTATTGTATTACGCAATGAGGGCAAGCTGCTCGAGGCCCAGCGACTGGCGGCCAGAACGAGATACGACATCGAAATGATGCTGGAGACCGGTACGTGCCAGGGCATCGAAAACTACTCCCGTTACCTCGACGGTCGCCCGCCCGGCGCCAAACCGTACACGCTGCTGGATTACTTTGACGGTGAGTTCCTGCTGATGATCGACGAATCGCACGTCACCATTCCGCAGATAAGGGCGATGTTCAACGGCGATCGAAGCCGCAAGCAGGTGCTCGTGGATCACGGTTTTCGCCTGCCAAGCGCCATGGATAACCGCCCCCTGAGATTCGAGGAATTCGAGGAAATGTGGCAGGGGGTGACGTTCGTTTCCGCCACTCCGGCGCCGTACGAGCTTGAGCTTTGCGGCGGTGAGGTTGTCGAGCAGATCATCAGGCCCACCGGGCTGGTCGATCCGGATGTGGAGGTTCGCGGGGCCGGCGGACAGGTGGGCGATCTGCTCGAGGAGATCACCGCCCGCGTCCAGGCCGGTGAGCGGACGCTTATTACAACGCTTACCAAGCGACTGGCCGAAGATCTCAGTGAATACATCAAGGCTGAGGGCTTCAAATGCTGCTACCTTCACAGCGAGGTCAAGACGCTCGATCGCGTCGAGATACTTCGCGATCTCAGGTCGGGTACGTTTGACGTGGTCGTCGGCGTGAATCTGCTGCGCGAGGGCCTGGACCTTCCGGAGGTCTCACTGGTGGCGATTCTCGACGCCGACAAGCAGGGTTTCCTCCGCTCGGCGACGAGCCTCATCCAGACCATCGGGCGATGTGCTCGAAACGTCAACGCGCGCGTGTTGCTCTACGGCGACCGCGTCAGCGAGGCCATGCAGAAAGCGATCGACGAGACCGACCGGCGCCGCGTGGTCCAGGAGGCTTACAACGCCGAACACAACATCACGCCGGAGACCATTCGCAAGGCGATTACCGTGACGCTCACCGAAGAGGCCCAGGCCCGCGAAGTTGCCCGTCAGGCGATCCACGCGAGCGAAAACGAATACGATCGCGTAGAACTGATTGCCGAACTGGAGCGCGAGATGCTTCGGGCGGCTGAAGACCTGGAATTCGAACGCGCCGCCCGCCTCCGCGACGAAATCGCCGAACTCAAAGCCACTTAACGCTCGCTGGGTTCTTCTATTTGCTGTTTAGCAGTGACGCTTTCAATTGATCGAGAGGGACATACGGTCCATATGGCAGTTTTCCCTTGGGATTGAACTTCGGATTGGGCTTGGGGAGATATGCTGCATTACAACTGGCTTTGAGCCAGTCAGTCAACTGAACGAGCATGTCGTGAGCCAATCTCGGTTCGGTTTTGACCAGATCGTTCTTTTCAAATATATCCTCGGCGATATTGTAGAGCTCGACTTTCCCATGATAGTCGTAATGCAGCTTGTAGTCGCCCTTTCGCAATGTCGCCCAAGTGGCGAAATTGTGATACCCTTTGTAGCCCAACTTGCCGTAGAACTGATAGAACTCGTCGCGGCTGTAGGCACACTTCTCATTCGTAAGGTCGCTGAACAGCGGCTTGAGCGACTGGCCGTCTGTGGTCTTGTCGGCCTTGTAGTCGCTGTAGTCGACTCCGGCGATTTCCATCAGGGTTGGGTAAATATCCGCGACATCGGAGGGCACATCGCACACTGCGCCGGGCTTTGTCTTGCCACCCCATCGCACGATCATGGGAACACGGACACCGCCTTCGTACAGCATAGACTTACCTCCACGCAGCGGTGTATTGCGGGTGTAGCCTGGATGACCGCCATTGTCGGAGATAAAGATCACCGCCGTGTTGCCGGCGAGTTTCAACTCGTCGAGTTTGTCGAGCATTGCCCCGACACTGCGGTCCATACCCTTGACCAGGCCCGCATATTTGGGGCTCTTGTGCCCGATCAGGCCTGGAGTATTCGCCTTCTTTGTGAAGTAGGCCAGATCGTCAGCGCGAGATTGAACCGGTCCGTGACATGCAGGGTGAGCAACGTAGAGGAAGAAAGGTTCATCGACGTGATTGCCTGCCCGGTCGTCCAGGAACCTGTTTACCCGCTGGGCGACATCGTCGCTGAGATAGTCTTGTCGCGGGGTCAGGTCCGGGCCTGGTTTGTCCCAGCGTTTTGTGCGAGCAGCGTATGCTCTGAAGGGTCTGTGATACCCGGAACCACCGCCGTCGAAGTAAGCGAGCACCTCCTTGAAACCGCGATCTCCAGGGCGTCGCCCTTCGTGATTGTGACTGCCCAGATGCCATTTGCCAATGAAGGCTGAGTGATACCCCGCCAAACCCTGCGGGATCGTTCTTACATCGGGCAGGGCCGTTGCGGCGATCGGTATGCTTACGCCGCGGTCAGTATTTTTGTAGTGATATTCGTCCCATGGGTTGTTATCGAGGATATCGCAGCCCTCGGGGACGGGTTTCCTGGTTTTTTCGAAGGTGGTTCTCACAGTCGCATAAGCGTCCCACATACCCATGCGATTGTTCATCTTACCCGTCATCAGGCTTGCCCGTGTCGGAGCGCATACGGTGCAGGCATAGAACTGCGTGAACATCACGCCCTGTTTTGCCAATTGATTGATTCGCGGGGTTTCATAGTAGAGTTTGCCGGTAGTGGTCTTGTTGAGACGCGCCGCAAAGGCGCCGATGTCGCAATATCCCACATCATCGACCAGTATGAGGACAATGTTGGGCGGTTTGCGCCCGCCCTTGTCGCGTCTGGCCATGCCGAACGTTGGGACAGCGGCCGCCAGTGACATACCGGTTGCCGCCGCACATCCGGCGACAAACTCACGTCGAGACATGTTGCGCATTACGGATTTCCTTTGTCGGGCGCCTTCTTGTGTTTGGTGTCCTTGTCCGCACCTTTTTCAGGGGGCGACAGCGGCAGGTCCAACCACGCCAGACCGACATGCCGTTTCATGTGACTTGTGCTGTTCCCGCCGGGAGCATCGTAGAACAGGGCCAGCCGCTTGGCGATCGGAACAACCGACGGCAAGCCAATACACTTCTTTGACCATGTGCAATTCCGCCTGTCGAGGACAACCGCCTTGTTTTTTGGATCCCATTTGTTCAGGTCCTTGCTCCAGTAGACCCAGATCGCGTCAGTGTACTCGCCACGGTCTATACCGATGTGGTTGGTAAAGAGGAACCAGGTCTTATTGTTCTTTTCGCAGTATATCGCGGAGTTCTCGATTTGCTCTTCGATTGGAACCATAGGCTCCGGGTCGACAGTCCACGGACCGTTGAGATTCCTGGTCCTCGCAATGCCCAGGGTGCGCTGGACGCATCGATTCCCGGGCTTTCGAGTTGTAGAACTGAAGAACTGGAGATACTCGTCACCGCTCTTGATGACCTGGCCGGGGCTGGCTGTGAGGGAATAGTACGTGCCGGGCTTTGTGCGAAACGGTACGACATTCTTCTGTTTGATCCACGGTCCCGCCGCGCTTTTTGCTTCAGCTTTCATCGTAAGATACGGGAAGGCGGGGACCCGATTTGGCGGTCCGCTCGTGTTGGGCGTTCCGAGGTAGAACATGTGCCATTGCTTGCCATCGTGATAGGTGACGCCATAGCTGGCGGACTTCGAGTCGTCTTCACCCGGTTTCCCGAAATCCAGGATAGGGCCTTTCTTCTTCCAGGTAAGGAGATCTTTGCTTACAGCAAGAGAGCAGAGCCATCCTTTGGGACCTGCCGCATCGTAATGCATGTAGTAGGTTCCGCTATCTTTGAACGCCCACACATCACGGGCGCCGAGGATATCGCATTTGCCCGGTCCGTCGCCATAGCGGAGCACGATACCGTGATCCTTCGCATTCATTCTCAACATTGCCGCCGGTCGCCCATCACTGTATTTCTGCGGTGCGGTTGGCGCGCCCACCGTTGCGGCGAGCAGTTCCGCCCCTGGTGAATCAGTGCCGGTATTTTCTCGATTCCAGGACCCTATTGCGAAAAGAGTGCATACCACGATTGCTGCGCAGATTGTTTCGGTTCGGATCATTGTGTTTTACTTTCAAATCGCTCTTTGCGGAGCGCCACCACCTGGTCGCACAGCAGGCCCATGAAGAACGTCAGCACGCCGGAGATTATGATCGTGGCGGCCAGCACGGGAAAGCCCTGGTTTTGCCTGATAGCGACGACGATTCCGTATATCAGACCAGGGATAATCTGGAGCATCGACAGCAGCGCGAAGAAACCGAACGCTTCAAAGAGGATCAGGAGGCGCAGCATCAACTGAATCGCCTTCAGACCGTCGCTGACGATCCGGACGCTCGAACTGCCCTTGCGGGCGACTGCGATGATATCCTCGTATCCAATCCGATACCCGCGCTTCATCATCAGGATCGTCGAGGTCGTTGACGCGGAGAATCCGTCGGGCAAGAGATGAAGATACCGTATTATTACCTCACGCTTGAAGCATCGCAGGCCGGAATTGAGATCGGGTATCTTGTGCCGCACGATCACCTCGGCTATGAATCTCAACGTCCACTTGCCCGGGAGCCTGTTGCGGGTGATGGCCGATGTCTTGGTTCGGACGCCTATCACCGCGTCCTTTTCGCCGTCGAGGACCGGTTGGACGACCTTCTGGAGATCCTGGGCGCGGTGCTGCCCGTCGGCGTCATACCATGCCACAATCTCTCGAGTGGAGTTGCGTATGGCCGTCTTGATCGCCGCGCCGTACCCGATGTTGCGATCGTGCGCGAGGATTCTCACACCGTCCACCGTGCGGGCCTCGGCGAGCGTGTTATCGGTGGACCCGTCGTCGACAAAGAGTATCTCGGCCTGGGGGAAATTCCGCTTCAGACGCTTGAGCGTTTTGACGACGGCCTCCTGCTCGTTATACGCCGGAACGCAGATGCTCAAATTGCTGTAGTTCATCTACACCTGCTCCTTTGTCTCGCCGGCGAGGTCTTCTGCCTCAAGCTGCCGAATCACCCTTGCCGGATTGCCTGCAACCATTGTACGCGGCGGGATGTCTTTGGTCACCACCGCACCGGCGCCCACCATGGCCCCTTCGCCGATCGTGACGCCGGGCAGGATGATCGCGTGGACGCCGATGAATACACCATCCTCGATTACGACCTCTTTTGCAACTATATCGCCAAGCCATCGGCGCTGCATGTCGCTGGGATTGAAGTGGGCCAGTATCGTAACGTTGCGGCAGATCCATACGTCGCGTCCGATGCTGACCAACTCGGGGAAGACATTGTCGATGCACACGTTGAACGAAATGAACACCTTTCGGATGCTCTTGAACTTCACTCCCCGCAGCCGGTGAAGCCACGCGATGAACACCGGGGGATAGAACATGTACGAGGCCAGGTTGCCCAGCAGCCCTTTGAACCCGTGCGAGAAACTTCTGATGCCCTGTTGGGAATGTCGTTTGTGCATGGTCTATTTCCTGAACATCGTGCTCGCGAGGTAGAGCCCGCCCCTGGCAAGGCGCATGAATTCGCCGACGCTCGAAACGGTCCTCAGCAGGCGGAACCACTGGCTCGGTCGTCGGAAGAATCGCCGGTTCCAGCGATCGGCGATGCGGCAGATGTCTTGTCCGCTGTGGTCGGGGTTTACGCTGATCGAGCCTTGTCCGCTGGTCATGATGAATTTATCCCACTGCCCGACGGTCTTCGGCGCCAGGGACGGGTCCATGAACTCGTCAAATACGCGCGTGCCCGGATACGGGGTCAGCGGGAAGAACATGGCGATTGTCGGTTTGATGCGGAGCGCGGCGCGGTACGTCAGTTCCATGGTCTCGTCGGTGTCGCAGGGGAAGCCCACGATGAACGTGCATTGCGTTCTCAGGCCCGCCCGCGTGCAGGCGGCGATGGCGTCGACCGCTTTGTCGAGCGATATCTTCTTTCCGATCTTTTCGAGGATCTCCGGCGAGCCGGATTCGATCCCGAAGTTCACCATGCGGCAGCGGGCCTTCCGCATCAGTCGGGCCAGTTCGAGGTCCATCGTGTCCACGCGCGACAGGCAATACCAACTCGGCGAGTCGGGCATGTCTATGAGAGCGTTGCAGATTTCCACCATGCGGCTGCGGCGGAGTGTCATAGTGTCGTCTTCGAAGACGATGTGATCTATCTTGTGGACGTCGACGAGTTCGCGGATTTCCGCGAGCACGCTGCCGGCCGACCGCCACCTGTAACGCGAGCCCATCGCCAACCAACTCGAACAGAACATGCACTTGTAAGGGCATCCGCGGCTGGTGACCATCGTTGCGCTTCGCCTGCCGAAGTCGATATAGCTGTGCAGGCCGAAGCGGCTCATGTCGACCAGTTCGCGCG
>JADHXQ010000062.1 GCA_016782885.1 Phycisphaerae bacterium
CTTTTTAAGGCTTTATCGGCACGCAAAGGGCCGATTGCGCCCGTCCGGCGGGTGGAGTAGGATGGTCACACATCTCGCGGGTGTGACATATGCGCCGGCGGGCGACATGTCGGATCGAGAGATACTGATATGCTGTAAGCGCCTGTCCGGCTGGAGGATAGCATTGGTCCGGCCGCGTCACATGCTATGCGGCGCCAGCACCGCGCGGCGCCGAAAGTGTGAACCATTTGTGAACCATTTGTGACACCCGCCGCCGGCGAGCGAGGAGTTGCCTGTTGGCGGCCGCTTAAGCTTGCGGCGAGGAATCGCCATCGGGCCTCGATCCGGCGGGCGGTCAGGAATCTCCGGATTGCAAACGGTATCATCAGGGAACACCTTGACGCGGGCGAGTTGATGGGCTAGACTTACTCTGGTCGGTCATGCGGGACAGGAACTGGATAGACTGTGGCAGGAGAGTTTTCAAAGGATTTCAGGCGTTTCTTCTTTCGCGGCCTCGCGGCAGTGTTGCCCACCGTCCTGACGCTGGCGATTATTGTCTGGGTGCTCAGCTTCATTTACACGTACATCGGGCAATACACCAATCACGGCGCGCAGTGGATCGTCGTACAGCTTGTTGCGTGGTTCCGGCACGAACCGATGTCGTGGTCTGGTCCTCCGGAGGCCTGGGGGACGGTGAAGGGAGTCTGGGCGGCGTACTGGTTGGTATGGGTCGGTTTTTTGGTGGCGTTTGTGGGGATTTATATTTTCGGGCGTTTCATTGCCAGCTACATTGGCAGGACGGTCTGGCGTCGTATTGAACGCGGGATTTTCCGTCTACCGATTGTCAAGCAGGTTTACCCGCCGGTAAAACAGGTTACGGACTTATTGTTTTCGGATCGCAAGATAGAATTCTCGCGCGTAGTGGCCGTAACCTATCCGCGTAAAGGCATATGGTCTCTGGGCTTGGTGACTTCGCTGGGCATGAAGGTGCTTCAAGGACCGGATAATGAGATGCTGACGGTGTTCATTCCTTCAAGCCCCATGCCGGTTACGGGCTATACTGTAACAGTGAGACGTGATGAAGTTGTGGATCTACCGATCAGTATTGATGAAGCGCTTCGTTTTACCGTAAGTGGCGGTGTCGTTCTACCGATCAATCAGATACTGGAAGACACTAAACTCCAGGCCCCGGCCCAGCGCCATGTCCTGGAAGTTCCTGAAGACAGCAAGGAGACACAAGAGTGAACATAGTCATTGAAGCGCGACACATGGAAGTAACAGATTCGCTTCGGCAGTACGTGGAATCCAAGGCTGAAAAGTTGCCCAAATACTACGACAATTTACACTCGATCGAGATCACGCTTGATATGGAAGCCGACCAGCCGATGACGGAAATACTGGTGCATGCCGGCAGGAAGAGCACTTTCGTCGCCAGCGCGAGGAATGAAGACATGTACGCATGCGTAGATCAGTGCATGCACAAGATCGCCGAGCAGCTCAGGCGCCACAAAGACCGCATTCGCGGACACCATGCTCCCCCGCGAAGTTCCGTGGCTGAGGCGCCCGATCTGCAATAACGCCACAAAACATCCTTAAGATGACCCGATGGCAGCATCTCCGTATCACTGGGAAGGTTATCGGTTCGGTTAATCGTATCAGTGCAGATTGCCCCTACCGTCATACCGCCATTTCGGGGAGGAAATTCCCCGTCTGTACTGGCAAAAGATACCGGGAAGTTGTAGACTTGCCGATTGAATGGACCGCCATGACTACGAAAGCTCATGTTGCCCGCTAATGCGCCAGCCGGCAACGCCGAAACAACCTCGCAGGAGTCAGAAATGAAACTGTCAGACATCATGGTCACAGACGCGATCATCCCGAACCTCCAGGCCACTACTCGCGACGAAGCTATCGACGAACTCGTTGCGGCGCTGAGCGAGGCAGGCGCCATCGCAAAGGGAAAGATCGGCGCTGTCATCGAGGCGGTAAAGGCGCGCGAAGCCCAAGCCACTACCGGAATAGGCAAGGGTGTTTCGCTACCGCACGCCAAACTCAAAGGCATAAAGAAGCCGATAGGGACAATCGGAAGGTCCGGCGGCGGTATCGATTTCGCCTCACTGGATTCCAGGCCCGTGTATTCGGTCATACTGCTGCTTTCTTCACCGGATAGTCCCGACGAGCACCTCCAGGCAATGGAAGCGATTTTCAAGCACGTGCAGAGGGACATCTTCCGCAAGTTCCTCCGACAAAGCGAAACGAAGGAAGCCATCATAGACCTTATCCATGAAGCCGATGAGTTGGAGTAACCCATGGGCAGTTCCCCATCAGGGCTCCGGCGTTAACGGGACACCAACGTGCCAACCGCAGAACAGGAAATCAGCATTGTCAACAAGTACGGATTGCATGCCAGACCGGCTATGCAACTTGTCGAGTTGGCCAATGGATTTGGCAGCAAAATTGAGTTATCTACAAACTCAATTACTGTCGATGGCAAGAGTATCATGTCCGTTATGCGGTTGGGCGCCGCAAAGGGCACGATACTGAAAGTCGTGGCGGACGGTGAAGACGCCGCTGAAGCGGTTGACGCGATCGCGGTACTGGTTAGCGACGGGTTTGGTGAAATGGAAGGCGCTTGATGAAGACGAAGAAAGGCATAGGGGTTTCTCCGGGTGTGGCGATTGCTCCGGCGGCAGTGATTGACGCTGAAGAGTTCGACATTCCCGAGCGCCATGTGCCGGCGGAAATGGCGCAGGGGGAAATCGCCCGTCTCCGCAAAGCTGTTTCGCTCTCGAAAACCGATATCCTCGCCCTGCAGAAGCGAACCGGTGAACAAATCGGCAAGGAAACCGCCTCTATTTTCGATTTCCATCTCGGTCTGTTGAAAGACAAGGTCCTCCTGAAGAAGTTCATCGATACGATAATGGAGGATCACGTCACCAGCGAATATGCGGTGGCTGCTGTTTTGCGAGGATACGCCAAGGAATTCCTGGACATGCCACAGTATCTCGCCGAGCGTGTCAAGGACGTCTACGACA
The DNA here is from genome assembly GCA_016782885.1 of Phycisphaerae bacterium. Taxonomy (GTDB): domain Bacteria; phylum Planctomycetota; class Phycisphaerae; order SM23-33; family SM23-33; genus BS750m-G57. The sequence goes on from JADHXQ010000062.1 coordinate 3,015, forward strand.
TCGAGAAGCGCCTGTTGCGGAATCTGGTCGGACAAAGCCGCCAGACACTACAGCATCTCGACAGCGATCGGATTCTCCTGGCACACGACCTTACGCCCAGCCAGACCGCGGGGATGGACCGCAAGCACGTGCTGGGGCTCGCCATCGACGCCGGTGGACAGACCAGTCACACCGCGATTGTCGCCAAGGCCCTGGGCATAGCGGCGGTGGTCGGACTGAACAATGTCACCGCCGAAGCCACCGCCGGCACCATGGTGATCGTCGACGGAACCCGGGGGATGGTGATTATCGATCCGGACGAGAAGACCATCGCCGAGTACCGCGATTACTCGCGCCGGCAGGTCGAGTTCATACACTCCCTCGACGCCCTGCGCGACCTGCCCGCGGTTACGATGGACGGACACGAGATCAGCCTGCTGGGCAACATCGAATTCCCTGTCGAGGCCTCGTCCGTTATAGAGAAGGGCGGTGACGGAATCGGGCTGTACCGCACGGAGTTCCTCTACCTCGGCGTCGAGTCCGAACCAACCGAAGAAGACCACTATAACGCCTACAAGGAAGTGATCGATCTGTGCAAGGGGCGTCCGATTGTCATCAGGACGCTCGATCTGGGTGCAGATAAGCAGACTCAAAGCCGGGCCAGGACGCCCGAACGAAACCCGTTCCTTGGTTGCAGGAGCATCAGATTCTGCCTGCAGGAACTACCTATGTTCAAAACGCAGATCCGTGCGATCCTGCGTGCCAGCGTCGATGCCGACGTGCGGATGATGTTCCCCCTGATCACGAATCTAAGGGAACTTCGCCAAGCCAAGACCATAGTCCGCGACGTGGCGGAAGACCTCGAAGAAGACCGAGTCGAACATCGCCACGACATCCCGCTGGGAATGATGATAGAAACCCCTTCAGCGGCGCTGCAGTGCAACGCGTTCGCACAGGAAGTGGATTTTTTCTCCCTGGGAACGAACGATCTGATACAATACACGCTGGCGGTGGACCGCGCAAACGAAAGGGTCGCCCAGTTGTTCACGGCGGCCCATCCGGCCGTACTGGGGCTCATAAAGGACGTCATTCGCGCCGGTCAGCGTTACGAGGTGCCCGTAAGCCTGTGCGGGGAAATGGGCGGTGACGTGGTCTTCACCATGCTGCTGATGGGCCTGGGAATCACCACTTTTTCATGCACGCCACCGGCCATTCCTGAGATCAAGAAAGTGGTCAGGTCTGTGACGATGGAACAGGCGGTAAAAGTCGCAAGGCGAGTGATGACATTCGACGGCGACCAGGAAATTTTGAATTATCTCCGGGTAGCGACCAGAGAGGTGCTTCCGGAAACTTATATAAGCATGTGATACCGCGCCGGCGGTGTCCTGTAGGGCGCCGCCGGCGGTATCAACTCAACGAAACACAGAAAGGACGGATTGGCATTGCCGCAACGTCGGGCAATGTGGATGGCAGTGTATGGAGACCTGCGGTTCGCCTCGCATCATGACATGATGCGGGTTGTCGAACGAACGCTTCTCCGTGCGGGCCTGCCGCTCAGGTATACCCGGGGATTCAGTCCCAGGGTGGTTTTGTCGCTGTCCTTCCCGCGCCCCGTGGGTGTCGCGACCAAACGTGATCTCCTGGTGATTTCCCTGGATTCGCCGGTGCCGCGCGAAGAGTTGCTTGCGGTAACCAATCGCCACTGCCCCGAGGGGTTGAAGTTCGCCGATGCGACCCTCCTGGAAAGCAAGGCGGCTCCGACAGCGGTCCAATGCACATACGAGATCCCCGTACCTCCCGACAAGACCGGAGTGGTGGCCCGGTCCGTGGAGGACTTCTCCACCCGCCGCAGTTACCCGGTCCAGCGCACCAAACCTTCAAAACGCCGCGGGCGTGAGCCTGCAACCAGCACCATCGATCTGAAACTCCTGGTCGACAGCGTTGAATTCGACGGCGAGATACTCACATGGCGGCAGATGCCCAGTGAGACCCTTTGGGCCAGGCCCAACGAAGCAATGGAGGCGTTGGGGCTCGAGACCGACGGTAACATGGCCTTCGTAACTCGAACCTCCCTGACATTCGAGGGATTGAACGAATACAGCAGCGGCGGCGCATGCGACGCCCCAAAAGCAACATGACATACGTTAATTGAAAGCGAGCAGTAGCATTATGGCAAGACAGATGTTCATCAACAGCCTGACCGGACAGGAATGCCGGATTGCAATACTCAACGATACCGTCATGGAGGAGTTGTACGTCGAACGCGCTTCCAGCGCGTCGCGCGTCGGTAACATTTACAAGGGATGCATAACGAATATTGAACCGTCTATACAGGCGGCGTTTGTCGACTTCGGGTTGTACAAGAACGGATTCCTGCACATCTCGGACCTGAGCAGCGAGTACTTCCCCAAGGGCAAGGGCAAGGGCTCGGACCACGAGGGCGTCGGGCGGAAACACCCCCATAGAGACCGCCCTCCGATCCAGGACTGCCTCAAGCGGGGGCAGGAAGTCGTGGTCCAGATGACCAAGGAAGGCATCGGTACCAAGGGCCCGACAATGACTACCTACCTTTCGATTCCAGGCCGCCTGCTGGTAATGATGCCTGGTATGAAACGCCTCGGTGTCTCCCGAAAAGTTGAAGACGAAGAAATCCGCGCCCGCGCCAAGGAGGCGCTGTCGCAGCTTGAACTGCCTTCGGGCATGGGATTCATCGTACGAACCGCCGGTGTGGACAGGCCAAAACGCGAGATGAATCGCGACCTGAACTACCTGCTTCGTCTCTGGAAGTCCACGAGCGAGCTGATCAAGACCGCCAAGGCCCCAAGCGAGATCTACCGTGAATCGGACCTGGTAATACGAACGCTGCGCGACGCGTACAGCACCGATATCGCTCGAATAATCTGCGACAACCCGGAAGTCACCATCAAGATTCGCGATTTCCTCAAAGTCGCAACACCCAGAACAAAGACCAAAATCGAAGTCTACACCGGCACGTCCGGACTGTTCCACGACATGGGAATCGACGAAGAGATAGACAAAATCAACTCGCGACGCGTGGAGTTGCCTTCTGGCGGGTCGCTGGTCATCGACCCGACCGAGGCGCTGGTGGCTATCGACGTTAACTCCGGACGATCGCGCGGGCACAGCAACGCGGAAGCCACCGCCCTGAACACGAACCTGGAAGCCGCGCGTGCGATCGGCAGGCAGTTGCGGATGCGGGACCTTGGCGGCATGATCGTGATTGACTTCATCGACATGCGAGACGAAAAACACCGCCGGGCCGTCGAAAAGGAATTGAAAGATGTAATGAAGGGCGACCGGGCGAAAAACCGCATCCTGCGAATCAACAGCTTCGGTATACTCCAGATGACCAGGCAGCGCCTTGGCCCGTCGCTGAAGCACAGCTACTATCGCAACTGCCCGCATTGCGACGGGTTGGGAATGATAAAGTCTGAGGAGTCCCAGGCGCTTGTGGTCATGCGGCTTCTCGCCAGGGCCTCGGTCAATGAAGCTGTGTCCAAAATAGATATCACGTGCCCGCCACAGGTAGCGCACTATCTGGCCAACTACCAGCGCAAGGACATAATCCTGATCGAGGAGGCGACCGCAAAGACCATAGTTATCACCGCGGACAGCGAAATGACCGGCGACGATGTGCAAATCAAATGCATAAACGCCAGAGGGTCCAATATCGCCAGTGAAACGGGCAAACATAATCGCGGTAAGCTCCAGACCGTCAAGCTGGAAGCATTCCTCGATGAACAGGCCAGGAAGAACTCGTCGACCAAACCAGCCGATACCGAACAGCAGACCGGCGACGATTCCGCCAGGCCCGCACCGTCCAAGAAGACGCGGAGACGCAGGCGATCGGGCACTGCCAAGAAGGCTTCCGAAACGAAAGACCGTACTGACGCTGAAACCAAGACCGGCGAACCCGCGGGAAAGACAACTGACAAACCGGCAAAGACCGGCGAGAAAAAAACCGACACGCCAACAAAATCCGCCAAATCCGGGAAACGCAGGCGCAGAACAAACTCAAAGCGAACGACCGGGAAAACCGACGAGGGCGAACCCCGGAAGGATTCGACCAAAGAGCCAGCCGAGAAACCAACCGGAAAATCGGCCAAAAAGACATCCAAACGTGCAAAAAAAAGCAAGTCTGTAAGGAAAAGGCGTAAACCTTCTCGAGAGAAACCCGCCAAGAAGCAGGAAACCGGCAGCGATGATTTGCCCGCGGTGACCCCTCCCTCGCAGCTTCGCGAAGAAATCGAAGCCAGGCGTCTGGAACAACAGAAAGGCAAGCCGCCACAGAAGACGCTGCTGGAGGCGATGGGCTTCGACAACGGCGACGGCAAGTAGTGCCGAGGGGGAGAGAAGGGAGGGGGGGCAGGGCGACCGCATCTGAATCTCATTCTGCAAAACGACAAGAAAGTCGTTGCCGTTACTATCTGGCGCAGTAGTCGATCAGTCGGGCCAGTTCGCTGCGGAGTTCGCTCCGATGCACGATACGGTCTACGAATCCGTGTTCCAGCAGGAACTCGGCACGCTGGAAGCCTTCGGGCAATTCGCTCTTGATGGTGTTTGCAATTACGCGTTGCCCCGCAAAACCGATCAACGCCTTGGGCTCGGCGATTATGATGTCGCCAAGCATGGCGAAACTCGCGGTCGTTCCACCCGTGGTCGGATCACTGAGAACAGAAATAAACAGCCCGCCGGCACTGTCGAAACGCCCCAGCGCCGCCGATGTCTTGGCCATCTGCATCAGGCTCAGTGCTCCCTCGTGCATTCTGGCGCCGCCTGAAACACAGACGATCACCAGGGGCAGCTTCTCTTCGGTGGCAAATTCGACGAGGCGCGTGATCTTCTCTCCCACGACCGAACCGAGCGATCCCATCAACCAATCTCCGTCCATCGCCCCGAGGGCAACCCGCCGTCCCTTGACGTAAGCAACGCCGGTCTGGACGGCCTCGGTTTGACCCGTCTTGGCCTGCTCGGCGGAAATACGATCGACCAGTGTCTTACCGTCCCAGGTAAACCCAAGCGGATCGGCGGGGGCAATCTCGCTGAACATCTCCTCGAAACTGTCCGGGTCGGTCAATTGCGTTATTCGCCGCGTTCCGCTGAGTCGGAAATGATGTTGACATTCGGGACAAACTTCATGGTTTTCCGCCACAGTCTTGCGATACAGCATTTCCTCACAATCCGGACACCGCATCCACAGGCCATCGGGAATGTCGCGCTTCTCCCGCTTGGTCGGACCTGCAAATCCCGACGAATCGTAAGGTCCTGTTGGTTCTGAGTCTGCCTGGGACATATCAACCTCACAGAGACAGCGAATCGGTCTCGTAGCTTCCCCATGTGAACTCATTGTCCACATGCTTCCAAATCTGATCTACCGGGTCGTTGGTGACAAAACATCGCAGCAGACCGACAGCCACCGGACGCAAAACAAACAGCACTGCACCGTCCTTGTGACGCTTTAGAATACCCTTGATCGCCGCGCGGAGCCTGGTCTGGGCCTCGGCCAGCATCTCACCACCCGGCGGGCGCAGGCTTGCCGGCGCTTCGGACCACTGGCGGAACATCTTGGGCTGACGGCGCTTGAGTTCATCCCAAGTCAGACCCTGCCATAAACCATAATCCAACTCGCGGAGTTCGCCTTCCGTGCGAACCTTCAGACCAAGCGCCCGGGCGGTCAGTTCCGCCGTTTCACATTCCGACTCGCCGTCGCAAGCGTAAACGGCGCGTATGTCGACACCGCGGGCGGCAAGTTCGCCCGCGGCGCGCTCGACATCACTTGCTCCAACCTCGGTCAGGGGGGCGCCCGGAACGGATTCAATGCGATCCTGGGCCTCCCAGATAGTCTGGCCGGTCTGCATCACAAATACCTTCGACATCTGCCTGTTGCTGCTGGCGCTCAATGGGTTCCTCAATTGCTTCCGACAGCCTGCCTGAGACCGCCAATGGCCTCGGCTATGTCGTCGGCGCGGAATATGTTGCTTCCCGCAACGAATACATCGGCTCCGGACCGGGCGCACCGGACGATGGTATCGTTATCGATTCCACCGTCAACCTGGAGGCGCTGGTCCGATCTCAGCATGCCTCGGACAGCGGTTATCTTGTCCAGCATATCGTACATGAACTCCTGCCCGCCATATCCGGGTTCAACCGTCATTACCAACACGAGATCAACCGCTTCAATAACTTCCGACAGGGCCTCGGGCTCTGTCGCCGGGCGAAGCGACACCCCGGCGCCCAGGCCAAGAACGCCGAGCCTCTCGATCAGGACAAGGGCCTCGTCGGTCGCTTCAATATGAAACGTGATGCTGTCGGCCCCGGCGTCCGCGAACCGCTCTATATAGAAAGCAGGGTCGGTCACCATTATATGCACGTCCAGAACAGCGTCGGTGTACTTCCTGAGCGACCCGACTACCGGCGGGCCCATCGACAGGTTGCTCACGAAGTGCCCGTCCATAACGTCAACGTGTATCACGTCGGCGCCGGCATCGAGAGCCCGATCGATCTCCCGCCCTACATGGGCGAAGTCGCAGGCAAGCAGCGACGGCGCAATGACCCGGCGCCCCGCGAATCCCGCCCACGGATTGCCTCTTTGAATATCCATTGCCTCATACGTTGCCAAAGCCCACCAGCCGTCTAATCAGCACCGGCCACTGGGCTTTGGCATGTAACATTATTATCGTTGTATCGTTACTTCCGGTCAAGTACTTCGATGGGCCCCATGGGCTTGCCCTCGAGATACGTCAGCGACGCCCCGCCACCGGTCGATACGTGCGTCATCCTGTCAGCGAGGCCCATCTGCTCAACTGCGGCGGCAGAATCACCGCCGCCGATTACACTTATGCCCCCCCCGTCGGTCGCCGAAGCCAGCGCCTGGGCTACCGCCAGGGTTCCGGTTGCATAGTCGGCTTTCTCAAAAACGCCCATTGGCCCGTTCCAGATGATCGTTTTCGCTCCGGCGATGATCCGGTTGAACGCTTCGATCGATTTTGGCCCGATGTCCATACCCATCAGGTTGTCGGGGATGTTCACGTCGTCATTGGCTACGGGCGCGCCGTCGGCAAAATCGTCCGTGCATATGTGGTCGCAGGGCAGGACGATCTTTCCGCCGGCGCGGGCAAGGAGATCTTTCATCGCGTCAATCTGGTCGTCTTTCACGATGCTCCTGCCAACCGTGGCGCCCTGGCTCTTGAGCAGCGTATATGCCATCCCGCCGCCAATGATGATCTTGTCAACCTTGTCCAGCAGCGCCGAGATCAGTTTGATCTTGTCGGAGGCCTTCGCCCCACCCAGGATAGCCACGAACGGACGCGCCGGATGGGCTACGGCTTCGGCGAGGTACTTGATTTCCTTTTCGACGAGGAGTCCCGCAACGGCCGGCCCGCCGGCGGCCTGAATCGCTCGCGGCAGGCCCCACATACTGGCGTGTTTGCGGTGGCAGGTGCCGAATGCGTCATTCACGTACACCTCTCCCAGGGCGGCCAGCTCCCGACCGAACGCTTCGACCTCGTCGAGGTCCTTGCTGTCTTCGCGAGCGTCAAAACGCACGTTTTCGAGCAGCAGCACTTCGCCGGACTCCAGCGAGCGAGCCATTGCTTCGGCCTCGGCGCCGGCGATGTCGGACGGACCGAGCTTCACTTCCAGACCCAGGAGTTCGCCAAGACGGTCAGCCACAGGCTTCATGGAAAACTCGGGGCTCACCTGGCCTTCGGGGCGCCCGAGATGGCTCATCAGGATCAGCTTACCGCCGGCCTGGAGCACTTTGTTTATGGAAGGCAGTGCAGCCACAATTCGTTTGTCATTGGTGACCTTTCCATCTGCCAGCGGGACGTTGAAATCCACGCGCATCAGCACTTTCCTGCCCGCCACGTCAATGTCTGAAATCGTTTTCGTCGCCATTACAGTAGTCCTTCTAATCGTTCTTGCAGAAAGGCCCGCCGGGTAATCCGACGGGCCTTATTATTGTGCGGAATGTACGAACCTGCAAGCCCTTTACAGAGCGGCCATTTTCAGCACGAGGTCGCAGGTGCGGCAGGAGTAGCCCCATTCGTTGTCGTACCACATGGTGACCTTCGCCAGAGTCCCGCCGATAACCTTCGTGTTGAGGCTGTCGAAGATGCTGCTGGCGGGGTGATGCACGATGTCAGACGAGACGATCGGGTCTTCGGTGTACTCGATGATACCGGCCATTGCGCCGTCGGCGGCTTCTTTGATGGCGGCGTTTATCTCTTCTGCGGTAACTTCCGCGGCGAGTTCGATCGTCAGGTCCGTAATCGAACCGGTGGGGATCGGAACGCGAAGGGCGTAACCGTCCAGCTTGCCCGCCAGTTCGGGCAGGACCATGCCGACCGCAACGGCAGCGCCGGTGGTCGTCGGAATGATATTGATGGCTCCCGCTCGGGCGCGGCGTTTGTCTGTGTGGATGAAGTCCAGAATGGACTGGTCGTTCGTGTAACCGTGGCAGGTGGTCATCAGGCCCTTGACCACGCCGAACTTCTCATGGAGGACCTTCACGACCGGCGCCAGGGAATTTGTCGTGCAGGAAGCATTCGAAACGCACGTTGTTTCGGCCGTCAGGATATCGTCATTGACGCCCAGCACGACCGTGGCTGCGTTGCCCTTGACCGGCGCGGAGATAATGACCTTCTTGGCGCCCGCGTCGATGTGGGAATCGTATCCGGCTTTGGTGTCGGACTTGTTGTCGCGGAAAATACCGGTGGATTCCACCACGATATCAGCGCCAAGTTTGCCCCATGGCAAGCTCGCGGGATTGCGCTCGGTGATCATCGCAACTTCCTTACCGTTGACGATCAGGGTATCTTCACTCTTGATCTCAACGGTGCCGGGGAAACGCCCCTGGGTCGAATCGTACTTCAGCAGATGAGCCATCATGTCCGTATCAGCCAGATCGTTGACACCGACTATTTCAAACTCATCGCCCCGTTCGCACATCGCCCTGAAGACCAGGCGGCCAATGCGTCCGAAACCGTTAATTCCTACTTTAACGCCCATTTTCTATACTCCTGAAAGCTAACTCTGATGAACTACGGTGAATGTTTCCGACCGGCGAGCTATAAACTCCTCACCAGCCGAACGAGAGCCGGTACATTACACACAACGCTGCGATCTGTCAACATTATTCGTCAGAAGAATCTCGCCGGGGTGAATCCCGTTTCAATGGGTAGAGAGCAAAAACCCGGTCCCAATGGCGCGCCAAGATGAACTCCATTGATCTGCGGGTCGTTTACGATTATGCTCCCGTCGCGCGGACCGGGGCGACCGCGAGGTCTCGGCGCCCGGTTCGGTGAAACGGAGACGATGAAATGATACGGCTTGCATATTGGCACATCTCCGGTTTTGTGGTAGCCGCCGCGGTGTTATGCCTTGGTGCGCCCCTCGCCGGTCGGGGCTCCGGCGGCGCTGTCCAATCCGTGGAGCTGAAGGCCCTGGACGGGAAGGTCGAGATCACCTTGGGCGGCGAGAAGTTTACCGAGTATCGCTACAAAGGCCTGGCCAGACCGATCCTGTATCCGATCAGCGGCCCGGGGGGCGTGACCATGACCCGCAATTACCCGATCCTCAAGGGCGTCAAGGGCGAGGCCGACGATCATCCGCACCACACGTCGCTGTGGTACACGCACGGAAGCGTGAACGGGCGCGACTTCTGGACCGTCGGCGAGGGCAAGGGCAAGATCGTTCAGATCGGCGCCGCCAAGATCGCCTCGGACAAGACTCGCGGCGCGATCACGACACGCAACAAGTGGGTCTCCCCCGACGGCAAAATTCAGTGCATCGACGAGCGGACGATCGCGTTCCAGGCGGTCAAAGGCGGGCGGATCATCGACTACCAGATCACCATTAAGGCATCCAACGGCGACGTGACATTCGGTGACACGAAGGAGGGCACGATGGCCATTCGCACCAATCCCGTGCTCCGCATGGACAACGACCCCAGGCGAGGCGTCACCGGCGCCAGGGGAAAGTGCGTCAACAGTGAAGGCGTCAAGGGCAAGGCGATCTGGGGCAAGCGCGCCAAGTGGGTGGATTACTGGGCGCCGGTCGACGGTAAGACGGTGGGCGTGGCGATTTTCGACCATCCGAGCAACCCGCGACACCCGACGTGGTGGCACGCAAGGGCATACGGGCTGGTGACGGCAAATCCGTTCGGAGTGCATAACTTTGAAAAAAAGCCCGCGGGCACGGGTAACATGAAGATCAAGGCCGGGCAATCCGTGGCCTTCCTTTACCGTTTCCTCTTCCATGAAGGCGACGCAAAGGAAGCGAAGATCGCCGAGCGATACAAAGCCTTCGCAAAGACCAAGGCGATCGGTGTTGAAATAAACGGAGCATGGAAAACCCCGAATCTCCAAAACAGGGTAACGTCCCCTCCTGTTCCTGTTCCCCCAGCCACGTCGCGGCAGGGGTGAAACGAACTCAATCGTTTTTCGCCGCGGTCAGCATCGCCTTGGCCAGGTCGGATACCAGATCGTACTTGTCTTTAGTGAAGTGTTTGAGGATGGGCTCCTGCCCGGAAAGGCCCGAAGCGCCCAGAAGCTCCACCAGGCGGAATCGCACCAGTGCGCTGCGATCCTTTATAACGCTGCTGAAACTTCGGATAATAGCGCTATCGAGCCTGACCCCTCCAAGCGCAGCGAGCATCTCGGCGCGAACAACGTCACTGCGGTCCTTGAGCATTTCAGCGGCCATCAGGACCAGGACTTCCCGGTCGATCTGCCCGGAGAGCTGGCTTGGCGGTCTGAGCTTGTTGGACTTGATACCGTCGCTGAGAACCAGCAGCGAGGCTATCTGGTTAGCCGCCCGTATTCTGATTCGTATATCTTTGCTCTGCATGTCGCCCACGATCAGAGAGAGGCAGTGCTTGTACGTGTTTATCCACTTGTCGCTCGCAGACCCCTCGAATTTGCCCAGTATGCTGATTCGAGTAATAACCCCCGGCACAGCGGTGGTCAGGGGCGGTGGTTCCTGGTCGCCGGGGGTTCTGGCGCCCGGATCGATAAGCCTGGGCGAGACGGTGAGTTCAAAATCGTCCAGGGGATGGGCCAGGAGGAAGGAATGCAGCTTTCCGACGTCTATCCGTCCGGAAACGGCGACCGTTTTTCCACTGGCGAGATATCTACCGACCGGCAGGAGTAGTCTTACGACATCTTTGAATTTCCCCTTCTCGCGCCCTTCGACAGTAACATCGATGCTGACCGTCGCGGGGAGAAAACCGCCCAGACCTGCCGAAATCTTACCGTCGTACGTACTGGACAGTTCAACCCGGACGACAATACCATTGCCCGCATCGGCCTGGCGCGGGGCGAGGACCTTCAGATGAAAGAATTTTTCGGGCGCCAGTCCAAGTTCCAGCAAGCTCTCGGGGAGACTCTCGGCGAGGGCTTGAAGTTCCTTGCTTCCTTCGGCCGGCGGGATGGTAATTTCGTGTTTCTTCGCCAGAGCCATCAGTCTTCTGGCGGCCTGACCGCTGCGGCTCAGCGAAATGCCGGAGAGCACCATTTTTTTTCCATCTTCGGGCCTACCGACAAGGAAGTAGTGTTCGGCGAGGAAAGCGGCTGCAAAAACATCCTTGTCAGCGATTTTCTGCAACGCCGCCTTACCGAGATCGACGACGCTTTTTTTCCCGGACAGGATTCGAGCGGCCGCCATGGCCCTGATGCTCGCCGGAGCGAGAGGTTTGAGGTTTGCGGCCCGTTTTGCATAGTCCAGAGCGCGCTGGCGATCCGTACCGGCGATCAGGTACAACCACGCCAGCTCAGCCGCCGCCGAAGCATTCGGATCGCCTCCGGAGATTTTCGGCGCAAAGATCGCTTCGATTTCTCCGGAATACATTTTGGCCCGTTGGGCCTGCGAGCTGTGGTTGCAGGCTTCTATCAGGAGCACCCGAAGCAGAACGCTCTCGGAGAATCTCCTGCTGATCGGACCGAAAATCTCAGTTGCCTCTTTGTATTGCCCCGCATTGAGCAGCGCGTTGCAATGCTGCACGGCGAAGTCGATGCTGACCTTGTGCCCCAGACCCATACGGCGGTTTACCTGCCAGGCGTAATTGTAGAATCTTGCGGACTGTTCGTAGAGCCCGGCGGCATCGAGCATTTCGCCCAGTTGGGCCGCCTGGCCGGCGGATTGCGGATTCACCAGCAATTCCCTGACCCATATTTTCGCCCGAGCCGCCGGAGAAACCTTATCCGCCAGCGTCAGTTGCCCGACCAGCGCGGCAGAGAGATACGGATCGAGCTTGACGGCGGTATCGAAGGCTTCGCCGGCCTTTTCGCGTCGCCCCTGCCCGATAAAGATGTCCGCCAAATGGACTGCCGCCGCCGCTCGCAGCTCGGGTGGGCGCTTAGTGTCTGTCAACAGGGCGCCCAGGAACGTCACTCGCGACTGGGCATCCTGAAGCCCCTTCATCTCAGACGACAACCACTGAAGGGCGAGTGCGTGGTCGTCGGGCCTTGCGATAAAGCTCTTCCTGACGGCGAGAGCCAATTCCTTTTCCTTTTCGCGCACCAGAGAAATGTATGCGATTGTGTTGTTGATGTCCGGGTCGTCGGGCGCGAGGCGCCTGGCAAATTCCGCCAACCCCACCAGTCTTACCGCACGGGTAACCGGTTTTCCCGACGCATGCCTCAACAGCATGACGCTATGGTGGAGCCCCTTGGCGGCCAGAGAGTCAACACGCGAGCCTGTATCACCGGAATCCTGCCCGCATGCCGCCGAAACAACCAACAGGCACGTCACTGTTGCCAAGTATAATCTCACCAGTCAATCTCCAGGCTCATTTTCTGCTGCGCGTGATACTGATCGGGTAGGTCTTGTCACCACGCTGCACCAGGAAAACAATGGTCTTCTCGGGCGGGTCCTTCAGGGCCTTGCCTATTATATCCCGTATCGCCGCAAGCGTCGTCACCGACTTCCCGTTGACCTCGATAAGCAGATCTCCTTGCCTGACACCGGCAGCCCCAGCCGGACCCCGTTCCGGAGCGACGACAACTATCAGGCCCTTGACGTTAGCGGTGGGACTGGAGTCATTGTAGGAGTCTGGGGGAACTTTATCCCTCACGATCACACCCAACTCCTTACTGATGTACCGCTCGGCTTCAAAAGCCTGCTTGGGTATCGCAACCAGTCCCACAGTCACCGATAACTGCTTACTGTCCCGCTTCACGGTCAACGAAATCTGTTTGCCTCCGGCTGCTGCGATTCTCTGCAACTGGTTAAGAAATCGCTTGCCCACGAGAGCGGGTGTTGGAAATTTTTCGAGCTTGTGCCCGCCCATACCGATTATCAGGTCCCGCTCTTTGAGTCCGGCCTTGTCGGCTGGAGTGCCCTTTATCACCTTGCCCAACATGACAGCCGGTACGTTAATACCATAGGTCGTGGCGTCTTCGTCGCTGACGGGATGGTATCCGACTACACCGGTCCAGACACGGCGTTTTACGGCTGCCGGGGAGGGCATGGAGGCGATTGTGTCGGCGAATTCGTCGACGGGCAGGAAGTAGCTTTTTTCCTCCTGACCGGTCAGGCCGACGTACGTCTGCCCCCTGGAAGTCATCATCTGAAAGGTTGTGGGCAACTGGCGTGCGACAATGCCCACCGCCTTGCCCTCGAGATTGAACACGGGCGAACAGGTTCCGGTAAGGTTTCCGCCGGTAACGCGATACAGGGTTTCGGGCACGCGAACCCTGCCCGAAACGTACGCAACCCCCAGGTACGGCTCGTTCCCGGCATCGGAGCCCTGAAGACCGATCGAAACTATCTGCTGCCCGATCTTAAGACCGCTCCGCCTGCCGGCGAACACGACTCTGGACCACTTCGCCGCGGCGGTGGTGCGCACAAACGCCAGACCAGTGACCGGGTCGACACCCATGACGTGGACAGGGGTTTTCCTGGTATCTAAACCGCCGGCCCTGACAGAAAGCTCGCTGATATCCTTCAACCGTGTCTGAATGCCGAATGATGTAGTAAGAAATACCGCCCGTCCCTGCGCATCAACGTGGACGCATACACCGGGTCCGACAACACCCTTGGCTCCGTCACCGGTATCCAGGCTGAATTCCACGATCGCTAATGTGCCGGCGGATTCCTTGTAGATATCCTCCGGGCTTTTGGCCTGGAGAGGCCCGGACCACATTGCGGCGATTGCGACGATGGTAATACCAATGCGTTTCATTTTGAAGCCTCCATCATTCCGAGCAAAGTCAACGTTTGCGTTTTTCTCGTTTTTCTACCGAAGGTCGAGCACGCTGCTCAGCCTCCACCGCCAGACGCTGCGCCCAGGCCGGACCCGCGCTGGGGGGCAGTTTGCTGATGACAAACAGCACGATAATCCCCGCGGCTACCGTTGCCAACGAGGTGTATTGATTGTGAGTCATTCCGAAATGCAACGCCGTATCTCTGCGAATGCCCTCTAGCAGGAACCTGGTGATCGGATAGATAACCAGCAGCACGGCGAAGACCTGCCCCTCCCGCCTGCGATGGCGGAAGAACACGCCCAGCAGCGACGCAAGCAGCAGCGCGTTGAAGAATCCCAGCGCCTGTGCCGGACGGACCGGAAGCGATCGGCTCGCTGAGGCGATGGCGATCTGTTCGTCGGAAAAACTCTCGGGCGCCAGGAGGGCGAGCACCGGCGCGTAGGCTTTCTTTCCGTCCTTTGAATACTCGGCATGGCGTAGAAGCGCCGATTTGTCCAGCAGCTTCGGATCGGGATTGATGTGCCCGTCAACCTGTTGCATCGCGGCCAGGCCGGGTGAGTCTTCCTTGCCATGACGGTGCAATTCGATGGCGCGTTGCTCCAACTGGTGTGAATAAACCGGAGAAACGCCCGCGCCAACTGAGAACGGATTCTTCGGGCGGCCGTCGAACTTGAGCAGCGGCTGAGAGTACATCGGAAACCGCGCCGCCAGGGGCCAATCGGCATCACACCGCCCGCCGTAACAGCAACCGTTGAGAAAACAACCCGCCCGCCCGAAGGCCAACCCGACCATGAGACTCACCGCAACTATGTCCAGGTATCGCCTTATCGCAATACGCTTCTGGCGCAGATAGACAACCACCATCAACGTACCCAGCATGACACCGCCGTAGTAGATCAGCCCGCCGGACGTCACGTCGAGAATACCGACCAGACCCTTCTGGGAGAACTGGCTCCAATTCTGAATGATAAACGCGAGCCTGGCGCCGATTATCCCGCCCACCAGAGACAGGATACCGACGACGGTAACGGTCTCGTGATTCTCACCCATGCGCTTCGCACGCCGGTGTGCCAACCAGATCCCCGAGAGAAAACCCAGCACGAGCATCAGCCCGTAACCGTATATCCGCGGGGTGAAACTCAGGCCGAACAACTCAATCTTGCCAAAGTCAATTATGGTCTGAAGCATCTGATGCCTTCCGGAGCCGGTCCGGGATTACAGTTTCTGGACTATCCTGTTTGAATTGTCGACCAATACGACGCCCGGCTTGAAGTCCCGGGCCTCCTGAGGCTCCATATACCCATAGGCCATTATGATCACTTCGTCACCGATGTCGACGAGACGGGCGGCCGCCCCGTTGATGCATATCGTACCGCTACCGGCCTGGCCTTCGAAAACGTACGTCTCAAAGCGGGCGCCGTCGGTCATGTCGGCGACGAGAACACACTCGCCCGGCAAGATACCGCTGGCATCCAGCAGTTCACTGTCTATCGTGATCGAGCCGACGTAATCTATCTGGGCCTCGGTCACAATCGCGCGATGTATTTTGCCTCTAAGTACTTTCAGTAACACGTTACGCTCCTCTGTCTCGCGTTGATTCTATTGCCCCTCGCCGGCGGAGTCCACCAACATATTATCAATCAGCCTGGCGCCGGGGAACTTTACCGCCAGGGCGAGAAGCACAATCCGGTCTGTTGTTTCTACGTCTCGCAGCGTCTGAGGGTCGACAATTTGTATATAGTCAATCTCTCCGTCGGGCGCATTGGTCGAGAGATACTCCCGCGCCGAAGCAATAACTTCCGCCGCGGGCGGGTGGGATTGGCGTATCCGAGCGACCGCGGACTCAAGCGCGGCGTGCAGTGCGACGGCCTGGAGGCGAACCGCGGCGCTGAGACGCTGATTCCTCGTGCTCATCGCCAACCCGTCGGCATGGCGCACGATCGGACAGGACACTATCTCGACGGGAATATCCAGGTCCTCGACCATCCTGGTGACAATGACCAACTGCTGAAAATCTTTCCGGCCGAAGAACGCCTTGTCGGGCCTCACGATGTTCAGCAGCTTGGTCACTACCGTGCAGACTCCCGCGAAATGCGTCGGGCGGCTTCGCCCGCAGAGCGTCTCGGACAATCCGCTCACACTTACGCTCGTGACAGCGCCCCGGGGATACATCGTCTCGACGTCGGGGACAAACACCAGGTCGGCGCCGCGAGCCTCGCAGGCGGACAGGTCGGCTTCGATGCCGCCGGGATAGGTTGCAAGGTCCTCACCCGGCGCGAACTGGGTCGGGTTGACGAAAATGCTGACCGCGACGAAATCGCAGGCGCTTCGGGCCGCGTCGATCAGGCTGAGATGCCCTTCGTGCAGGGCGCCCATGGTGGGGACGAAACCGACCGCGGCGCCACCGGAACGAGCGTCGGAAACAGTCTTGCGAACTTCCGCGATGATTTGGACTGTTTTCATGATATTTCGCCGCGAATCCGAGCGATCAGTTCATTGCGGGCATTGGCGTCGCGCACGTCGGAGGTGTCTGTCTCCACGCGGATCACGGGGCAGCGGGCGAACTGATCGATGTTATTATACGCTTTTCTCATCCCGTCCAGAAACTCGGGCGTCATGACTTTTTCGTATTCGCGCCCGCGGGCGGCGATGCGCGACAGGAGCACCGCCTCGGGCGCGTCGAGATGCACGATGACGCTCGGGGTGCAAACCAGGCCCTCGACACGTCGCGCCACGCGAGAGTAGAGCGCCATCTCGTCTTCGGTGAGCTTGGCTTCAGCGTAGATGCGATCCTGACAGAAACCGTAATCGCTGACGGCAAGGCCGTCGGCAGGCCAGTCAGCCAGCGACAACTGCTTGACACGCGACAGCAGGAAGAACAACTGAGCGGGCAGGCAGGCTTCGCGGTCGCCCACGTAAGAATCGGCCAGAAACGGGTTGCCCTCGAAATCCTCACAAATAAGCCGCCCGCCCATTTCCGCGGCGAGATGCCCCGCCAGAGTAGTCTTACCCACCGCCGGCGGACCTATTATGCTGATCAATCTAGCGTCCAATTGCTTACCTTCACTGTCGCGACGACCCCGATCGAGTCAATCAAACTGAGCATGTTAGCATTCGACGGGTAATTTCGCAAAGTGCTCGGACAGATTATCCGCGTTGAAGGGTGTATCCCGCGTTGAAGGTGTGAGAAGTTTTTTTGGCATTGTCTATCCTCTTTTTGGGTTACGCTTATGAGCCGTTTAGCCTGAAAGGCTTATATTCGACAGCCTTTCAGGCTGCACGACTTGGCGGGAAAAACTTTTTTCAGATTCGTGCAACTACGTTTTCGCCAGAAAAACTTCTCATACCCCACACCGGTCGGGGCCGGTTAGTTCAGGTCCGCCAGCAGCGCCGAGACTGTCTTGTCAAATACCGGATGCACTACTTCGGCGGCGATTTCGTTGAGGGGGGCCAGTACGAACTTGCGCTGGTGCATTCGCGGGTGCGGGATTGTCAACTCGGGCGTATCCATAACAAGATCACCGATCAGCAGGATGTCCAGATCGCAAGTTCGCTCGCCCCATCGCTCTTCGGAAAGGCGATCCCGACCGAACTTCCGCTCGATATCCTGCAATACGGACAGCAGTTCCATAGGAGAAAGGGACATCTCGATCTCCGCGACGCCGTTGAGATAATCTCCCTGTCCGTCCGGACCGCCGACAGGCGCCGTCTGAACCATCCCCGAAACACGCAGCACCGAGATGCCCGCACACTCATCGAGCATCGCAAGGGCCGCTTCAAGCGTCTCGGACCGTTCACCAAGGTTACTGCCCAGAGCTATGTAGGCGATTTGCCCGACCATCACGATTGCCCTCTCGGGATCTTGTGCGCTACTTGAGTTCATCGGGCCACTGCTTTCCGTCGTCGACGCTCAAATCGAGCCGGTCGATCGGCACCTTGACATACTTACCCGCCAGATTCTCGTCGTCGGACCAGTTGGGGTCTTCCAATTCGATCATGCCGAAATCGATCGTCACGGGCATGATCGAAACGACGCGTCCGAACCCGACGTACGACCACCCGCGAACGTGCTCGAGGCGGACCTTGTGGCTGGGATTATCGCGGACGGCGCGAGACCACTGGAACCCTTCGAGCGACGGGTAGCTGAATTTCACGTTTTCTATAACGCCGGGCGAGCAGCGATGCTCTGGCGCGGAGACGCCATCGCAGACGATAAGCGATTCATCGCCCAGCAGGACTTCGGCCTTGCGGGCGAAACCCTCGGTATGTTCCATTCGTACTTCCATGGCGGCTGCGGGCGTCACTTGCACACGCCAATCATTCGATCGAGCGCTTCTTTCAGAACGTTGTCGGGGTATGTCAGAGAGATCCTGAAGAATCCCTCGCCTGTTTCGCCGTATCCGCGCCCGGGGGTTACAACCACTCCGGCTTTCTCGAGCAGATCGGCGGCGTAATCGCCGCTCTTGCCCTCGTATCCGTCCGGCACGGGCGCCCATATATAGATAGTCGACTTTGGTTTCTCGATGCTCCAACCATTGGCGTTGAGCGTGTCGACCACCAGGTCGCGGCGACGTTTGTACACTTCGCAGATCGGCGGGATAATCTCTTCGGCGCGGTCCAGGGCCTTTGCTGCAGCCAGTTGCACCGCCCGCAGCGTACCGTTGTCGATGTTGTCCTTCACCAGCGACAAGGCCCTGACCGCCGAGGCGTTGCCCACCACGCAACCCGCCCGCCATCCGGTCATGTTAAAGGCCTTGGACAGCGAGAAGAACTCGACGGCCACCTCGTCGGCGCCGGGGACCTGAAGAATGCTCGGGGCCTTATAGCCATCATACGTGTTCTCGCTGTAGGCCGAGTCGTGGGCGATCAGGATGTTGTGGGCGCGACCGAAGGCGGCCGCCTTTTCAAAGAACTCCAGCGATGCGGTAGCGCACGTTGGATTGTTCGGATAGTTCAACCAGAGGATGCGAGCTTTGTCCGCCACTTCGGCGGGCACTTCGTCGAAGTCGAACAGCCAGTCCTTCTCCGGCCGCAACCCGACGCGGTAGCTCGTGGCGCCCGCAAAGACGTGCGATATGTTGTACGTGGGGTATCCCGGTTCGGGAATAATACCGACATCGCCCGGATCCATTATCGCCATGCCCATCTTGGCGATCGCGTCTTTCGAGCCCATGGTGCAGACGACCTGGTCGTCGCCCAGTTGGACGCCCCAGCGCCGCTTGTAGAAGCTCCGGACGGCCGCCGGGAACTCAGGCGCCGCTGCGTCGCAACCGTAGCGGTGGCGGTTAGGGTCGCCCTGGTCATCCACTGCGCGGCAGAGTTCTTCAATTACCGGATCGGGCGTGGGGTAGTCCGGGTCGCCGATGCCCAGTGTGATCACGTCGACGCCGGCGGCGCGGGCGGCGGCTATCTTGCGGCGCAGATCGGCAAAGAGATACGGCGGAAGCTGGGCGAGTCGTTCTGAAAGCTTGACATCCATCTTTTTTGACCTTTCGTAATTCAACGGTAAACAGCCCATCGCGTCTGAGGAGGCTGGAGCATTGTAGCAATTCCAGGCTCGCGAGCAACCTGATTGCTACCAAAGCCTCCAAAACGGGGATTGCAGGGAAAGAGCCCAGCGGCGATACTGGTCGCCAGGCACGTGGCACAAGAGAAAAGATGTTCTTTCCACCATCGATATTGCGAGTTCGGATCGTTCGCGACGGGCAGCGAAAGCGGAACATGTTCGTTCCGCTAATCCTGCTCTGGCCGCTGGTACTGCTGATCGCACTGCTGATGCTGCCGTTGATGGCGATTGTGGCAATCTTTCGCCGGCGCGGGGTGTGGAGGATGTTGAAGTCGGCCGCACGGTTTGCGGTATTCTGCAGCGATGCACGCGGCCTGCACTTTGAAATACACAACGCGCGCGACGATATTCTGCTCTACCTCAGATAACTCAGGCAACAGTCATGCAAAGCGAACGTAAACGAATTCTCGGAATGCTGGCTCGCGGCGAGATAACCGTGGATGAGGCCGACAAGCTGCTCGCATCGGCTGGAGCGGACACCACACCGGCGCGCAGGAAACCCCGCTATCTATATATAATTATCGAAAAGTCCAACGAAACGCGAGACCGGGTCAATATTCGCATACCAATCAAGTTGCTGGCCCACGGTCTGAAACTCACCAAACTCATCCCCGCCGCAATTCGCGAGAAGATTAACGCCGCGGTGGCCAAAGTCGGCATGAACTTCCGCGTCAGCGAAGAGAACATCGCCGAATTCATCGATGACCTGACAGATATTTCCGTCGAGATCGATGGCGGTGAAAAAGTGCAGATACACTGTCGATAGACTGAAAGGATCGCACATTATGCTTCTATGTCCGTTCAATGTACTGCACGTCGCGATGATTGCCGTGGTGGTCGCCCTGCAGGCGGCGCCGTCATCAAGCCGACGATCACCGACAACTCCCTCCTGATCCCCAACCCCAGAAAATGCGACCCGAAAAGATCGTACAAACTAACCTTCACCGCGGCGAAAGCGAAGCAGGCAGCCCACAGATTGCAATCTATGGGCTTGCACGTCCAGTCGCAAGATCAAAAAGAGGACTAAATGGACCGTCTACGCCGTGACCGGTTCGAGTGAGGTGTCGAGTTTTTTGCCTGAGTCTTCAAACTTTACGGAGATGCGTTTCGAGACGCCGGGCTCCTGCATGGTCACACCGTAGAGCACGTTGGCCATGCTCATCGTCCGCTTGGCATGCGAGATTACGATGAACTGGCTGTGCTGGACGAAGTCGGCCAGCAGGTTTCCAAACCGCTCGGTGTTGGCTTCGTCCAGCGCCGCGTCGACCTCGTCGAGCAGGCAGAACGGACTTGGTCGCGCCTTGAAGATGCTGAACAGCAGCGCCAGTGCGGTCATGGTCTTCTCGCCGCCGGACAGCAGCGAAAGCTTGCGGAGTTCCTTCCCGGGCGGGCGGGCGACGATTTCGATGCCGGATTCCAGAATATCTTCGGGATCGGTCAGCATTATATCGGCGCGCCCGCCGCCGAAGAGTTTCCTGAAGAGTTCCTGGAAGTTCTCGCGAACCAGTTCGAAGGTCTGAACGAACAGTTCGTGGCTTTCGCGGTTGATTCGCAGAATCAGGTCGTTCAGTTGGCGGCGGGATTCGGCTATATCTTTGAGTTGTGTGGACAGGAATTCCTGTCGTTTTTCGAGTTCTTCCTGTTCTTCGATGGCGTCGAGATTGACATTGCCAAGTCGCTGGATTTTGGAGGTGAGTTCTTCGATCCTGACTTTGACCTGGTCCCAACCGCGTTGCTCGTCATGCTCGTAATCGGCGAAGGCGGCCACCAGGTCCATCGCCAGGTCGTCCTGCGAACGGGCGATCAGGTTTTCCACTTTCGTATCCACCTGCCCGAGACTCACGCGATTGGCACTGATTTGCTCGGCGATCTCGTCGTGGACCTTGCGCTGGGCCGAGAGCCCCTGGCGGGCCTCTTCGTGCTTTTCCTTGAGGCCCTGGCGAGTTTCTTCGAGGTCCACTGCCTCGAGGTTAAGTTCCTGCTGGCGCGTGTAAAGCTGGTCGGTTTCCTCTCGTGCGGTCTGCACCGCGTGTTCGGTATCGGCGCGCCTGCTCCGAAGCAGGTCGATTTCGTCATTTCCGTCGGCGAGGTCTTTTTTCATATGCTCGCACTGTCGGTTCAGACCAGCCAGCGACTCTCTCAGTGCGAGTCTCTTCTGCTCGGACGACGCAATCGCCACCTTCACCTCGGTCAGTCGCGAGGCCAGTGCGCCCTGGCGCTCGGTAGCGGCGGCGATTTCGCTTTCTAGCCTGGCCGCTTCCTGCTCCTTGCTCGCCGAGAGCTGTTCGAGCCGGCTAAGTTCGGCGGCTGCCTGCTCGTACCGCTGGCGGGCGGCGATGATATCCTGCTCGATGCCCTTGATATCTTCCGCGATTACGGGCTGTTCGCGGCGGGCCTGGTCTATCTGTTCGTCGATCTGGGCGAGGTTCGCTTCAAGTCGGACCCGGCGGGTATTTGCTTCGTTTATTTCCGCTCGCAGGGCCTGTCTGTGAGCGTCGAGTTGCTGGATTTCGTCGTGAGCGTCGCGGCATTGGGCTTCGAGTTCGGCGATTCGCTCGTCGAGTTGACGCTGAGAGACTTCGAGTGAGGCCAGTTCGCTCTTTCGGGCGATCACACCTGCGGAGCGGTTTGCGGCGCCCATTCTGATGCGTCCGTCGGGCTCGAGCACCTCGCCGTTGAGCGTTACGAATCGCAGATCGCCGGTTCCCAGCGCCGCGGCGGCCGTCGCGTCGGCAAGATTGGCGACAACCATGGTCTTGCCCAGTATCGACCACATCACCGGCGCCAGCAACGGATCGTAGCTGACCCAGTCGATGGCGCGTGCGACTATCAGGGAGCATTCCCGGATATCAAAATCGCATGCATAGGGCGCCACGCGGTCCAGCGAAACTATTTCCACCGCCCCGCTCTGACCGATAATCTCGTTAATCTGATCGCTTTGAGCCCGCAGTTGGTCGAAACTGTCCGCCACGAGCCACTGGTCCGCCCCCGCCATCGCCGCTTCGACCACCGAGGCATGGGCGATATCCGTGCTGATGCAGTCTCCAAGCATTCCGCGTATGGTCGGCAGGGCACCGGCGGTTATGGCCTGGAGCATGAGTCGCACGCCTGCAGAAACGCCCTCGAGTCGCTGCTGCATTTCGGTAAGTGCCGTAATGCGGGAAGTTGTGGCGCTTCGTTGTTCGCGTGCGTCTGCGAGTTGGACCCTGAGTGCCTGCTCCTCGTCGGTGAGCTTTCGGCAGTTTTCGTCGGCCTTGTCGAGCCGGTCCTGGGCGCCCTGGGCGGAGTTGCGGGCGCCTGCGACGTTGTTTTGCAGTTCGGATTGCTCGATCTGGAGGCCTTCAAGGGTCTCGGCGAGTTCGCATGCTCGCTGGGCGAGGCGATCTCTCCGGGCGGTAAGGTTCTCGCGGTGTATCGTGGCGGCCTGGATATCGTTGTTCAGTTGCGAAGTTCTGCGAAGCAGGTCTATTACTGAGGCCTTTTCTTCGGCAAGTGCGGTCTGGAGATTCGCCATCGCCAGTTCGCCGCCGGCGTGTTCTTGTCGAACTGTCTGGTGTTGGGCTTCGAACCTTGTGATTTCTTCCTCGGTGGTCTGAAGATCTCCCCGCCCTTCGTTGATACCCTTTTCGCAGGCGTCTATCTTGGCTTCGAGTTCTTCGTTCCTGGATGAAATGGCTACAATCCGCTGCCCGAATTCCAGGACTTTCTGGGCGAGCATCTCGGCGCGTTCCTGGCAGGCGGTGATGCGTGCGTCCATCGAAGCGATCTGCCCCTGGAGTTCGCGAGCGGTCCGCTCGAGTTCAACCGATTCGATCTCTGTGGCGCTTCCTGCGGCCTCCAACTGGCTGATCCGGGTCTGGATTGAAGAGAGCTTATCGCTATCGGCGTCTATCCGCCCTTGGAGCTGCTTGCGGGTGACGGAAAGCTTGTGATATTGCGCCAGGAGGTACAGCGACTTGAGTTCGGAAAGTTCCTGGGAGTAGGCCTGGTAGTTGCGGGCTTTTCCGGCCTGGTACTTGATGGATCTCAACCGCTTCTCAACTTCGTTCAGCACGTCGTTGACTCTCAGGAGATTCTGTTCTGCCCGATCGAGTTTCCTGAGGGCCTCTTTCTTGCGTGCCTTGTATTTGCTTATTCCGGCGGCCTCATCGAAAATCGCGCGTCGTTCGTCCTGGTTGGCCTGCAGGAAGGCCTCGACTCTCCCCTGCTCGATGACACTGTAGGCGTCCTTGCCCAGGCCCGTATCCATGAACATCTCGCGAACGTCGCGAAGGCGGCAGGGCGCTTTGTTGATCAGGTATCCGCTCTGTCCGCTTCGAAACAGGCGCCGCGTAACCGAAACGACATCGCTGGTCTCGCCATCGCTGAATGCCGGTTGGAGCAGACCGTCGGAATTGTCAAAAACGAGTGTGACTTCCGCGGATCCCGCGGGCCGCCTGGCCGAGGAGCCGTTGAATATGACGTCCATCATCTCCGTACCGCGCAGGGATTTTGCCGATTGTTCTCCAAGAACCCACTTCATCGCGTCAACGACATTGCTTTTCCCGCACCCGTTGGGACCGACAATGCAGCTTATTCCCTCATCGAAATCCATTTCGGTGCGGTCCACGAAGCTCTTGAAACCGCACATGATCAACTTTTTCAGTTTCATCGCCAGGTATTCTCCATAAACTCCGGCGTAATCCGATCTGTACAAAAACCGCGGTGCATCATTAGTTTTTTCGGCTATTCCGATGTCTATCCATGACATCCATTACCCATTTCAAGGCTCGGTAATGTTAGGCCGACCCGTGCCTGTGTCGCCTCGCAGAAATGTCTGGAGACCCGTGGGCTTCTGCAAAACAAACTTAGCCGATCTGGATGTCTCGCCGGACACCAGCAAACCCTGCTTGCACAAGCGATGCAGGATCGCCACCACCTGACCGTAAGAGAGTCCCAGACCCTTCACATTAGCCTTTTTATACACGATCTTGCCTTCGTTGTCACGCTTTGGTTTTCCCTGAAGATCAAGATCGGGGATCATTAACACTCCCTGACCGCTTTTGGCCTGGTAACCCATGGCCCTGACAAGCGACTTGACTACCGGGGTGATTCTGAAGGCAGGGCTGATTCTACCGCCGGTACCGACCTTGCGGAACATGGTAATGTACTCGTCCTCAGCGGCGGCGTTCACGGTCAGCAACTCCTGCAGTCCGCTGAAGTAGACCGGTCGCATTACGGCCATATCCCCTCCGAACAGCACGATTCTGGAGCTTTCGGACTGGGTCGCGTATATCACGTCCTGACGCTTGGACTTGACCACGTCCAGGTAGAATTCGCCAACGGGCATTGTCATTACCGCGGTATTCCTGCCGAGTTTGCGCAGAGACTCGTAGGCGATAATGCGAAGCATGTCGTCAGGATCGTCCAGGATCTTGCTGAGAACGGACAGTGCCCGGATGTATCTGGGGTGTCGCCCGAGTTCCTTGATTGCTTCATTCCGCAGCGGACTGCCCGAACTACCGGCGGCGCGAAGTATGACTTCCGGGGCGGCGACCATATCGCCCAGCCTCATGCCCGCCCTGGCCGAGTAATACGAGATAAACGGGTCGGCATCGGTATAGTGGGCGCTTATGATGGGTATGGCGCGGCGTCCCATTGCCTCCCAGACCAGCGACAGTTCGTCGTGGTTGGCCTGGGGGAGAACCATCGCACGAGCGACCTGGCGGGCGCGCTCCTCCCACTGCCCGCCTGCTGTCTGCAGCGACAAGTGCATTACAAGGTCGAGGAAGTGCAAATAGTCGCTGCGCCACTCCGGAGGGATAGTGATCGAAACAGCGTCGGAGCCCTTGGCGTTAGCGACTCGAGGCTCACCCGGTCGCTGGAATCGCTCGTTGACGCCGCGTTGAATCACCGCTGCACGGCTGAAATCGGAACTGAGCAACTGCAGGCGAATTGGTCGCGATTTGACGACCTTGCCCCCTCCGATCACTCGTCCATCGCGGAGCTTGACGAGTTCGGCAACCTTGGTCTCGTCGATGAACGGGTTGACGAAAACCGCACCCGCCGCAGTGGCCAGTATCTTCGACCCGCGGTCCGGAGCCGTTACGTTACCCGTGGCCAGACGCAGTTCGGCTTCGTACAACACGCCACCTTCAAGGCTGCGGACCTGCGAGCCAATGGCGCGAATCTGCACGTCAAATACCTTGCCCTTCGGCGCACATGATGGAATCAAACCGCTGATTTCAACTATCGCGGTATCCATGTCCTGCAGTATTCGCTCGGGCGGTATGTCCTCGAGCCCCGCCTTCCGCGAACCTATATCGCGCCTGCGAAGATACTGAATCAGGTAGTTTCGCAGATGCGATGGAATCTGGGACGAACCGTCTTTGCCCAGACCACCAACCACGCCATAGCCCCGAACCGGCATCAAACGACTACCGACAAGGCGCGCGTACTGAGCCACCGTGCCAACCTGGTGGGTCGGTATGATAATGGTGCTTTCACCGACCTTGGGGTCCCCTGTAGCGATGGGCTTGTGGCAACCGGCGGTCAACAGGCAAACTGCAACCGCCAAGGCCGTAACGAGACTGCATTTCTGGGGTATGGTCCTCATATGGCTGAACGGCGCTTCCAGTACGGTTCGATCGCCTCTGTGGCGAGCAGGTCAGTTCAACTGAAGTCCGGTTCGCCATCACCACCTGACGGTGGAGCGGGTGAAACCGGTCTGGGCGTTCGCACCGGGGTAGGTACGGACGTCCCGCCCGAAGACGTTTCCCCGACACCACCCGACGACAAGGGCGCAGGGCGGGACGAACCGGCGAGGAACGCCTTGGCCTGTTCGAGGGACGGGAGGATGAGTTTCTGCCCGATGTTCAATCGCGATGGGTTCACGCCGGGATTCCTGCCGGCAATGGCGGGAAAATACTTACCGTCCCCATACTGGCTCTTTGATACGCCCCACATTCCATTGTCGCCCTGCTTGACGACGTAGACCTTTTCGCCCGTTGCGGTGACCGGATCAGGCGTTACCGCAGGCGAGGAGGCCCCGGTCGAGGAAACCGCAAGGGGTGGGATCACGAGCTTGTCTCCGGGTTGAAGCGAATTGGAATTCGCACCCGGATTCGCCGCGGCTATCAGTTTGTAGTGAACACCATTTCCGTAGATATCGCTACGGGCGGCAATCTTCCAGAAACTGTCGTTCTTGGCCACTATGTAAGTCTTCGTACCGTCGGCGGCCTGAGTGACCGTGCCCGTCGCCACAACGGCGGTCCCGACGGACGAAACCGCCTGAGCGGGCAGGGGCGGAATTTTGATGGTCCTGCCAACGACCAGCGCCGTGGGACTCAACCCCGGATTTGCCGCCACCAGGAGTTGCCAGTGCTTCCCGTGCCCGTAGTGCGTCTCCGCCAACGTCCACAACTTATCGTTCGCTTTGATAACGTACGTCCTGCCCGGACCGCTAACTGCGCCCACCGTTGACCCACCCGTCGAGTCGGGATAGGGAACGTCCGTCGGCGAACCCGGATCGACCGGACCTGTCGATGAATCATCAACGGCCGGAGGCAAGGAAGACCCTGCCGAACCGGGATCGACCGGACCCGACGGAACCATAGTAATCTCCACACTACCGGGTTCCGGATCCCTCACCGCCCCAGTAACGCCCACCCCGACAGCACCCACGCCAATAGCACCCGTTGTCGTATCGCCGGTTGTCGTGTCGCCGGTTGTCGTGTCGCCGGTTGTCGTGTCGCCGGTTGTCGTGTCGCCGGTTGTCGTATCGCCCACGCCAGGCGCCCACGGATCCTTTGGTCTCGCTCCAAACAGGCTGGTATCCAAACTCCCGTCCGGATTGCTCGAACCCAGGCCTGTGCCCGTGTCACCTCCGCCGTCTTTCGGCGGGTTGTGCAGCCCAACCGGTTGGGCTCCTCCCGGCGGCTCTGGCGAACCGGGACTGACGATTATGTAGACCACGACCGCGACAACCAATACGAGTCCGACTGCAATACCAATTTTCACATCAGTGCGCATGGTAGTAACTCCCTGTTGGCTTGTCTGGGACCCGAGCCCGCAAGCCTGCTATCTATGCTATAGTGCCTGTCCTCAGTATTGTCGCACGCCGAAACCG
>JADHXQ010000167.1 GCA_016782885.1 Phycisphaerae bacterium
AAGACCAGCGGTCTGGTGGAAATTGACTTCTACAACGCCAATGCCGCCGAGACCAGCGCCGAACCCCGCATGCGCCACGCGTACATGAATATCGAGTGGCCCAGGCAGCGGTTGAGCGTACTGGCCGGACAGACCTGGGACGTTATCTCACCGCTGAACCCCAGCGTACTGAACTACACCGTGCAGTGGTGGGGCGGTAACATCGGTATGCGGCGCCCCCAGGTTCGCGTGACGAAGGGGGTGTCTCTCAACGATGACACTGACCTTACCCTCCAGGCCGCTCTGCTCCGTACCGCCGGTCACAATAGCGGATTCGACCCCGGCGACACCGGTGAAGACGCCGGGTTCCCCAGCGGACAGGCGCGTGCAGCCGTCACGTTCCCGCTGTTCGGAAAGAAAAAGTCCACCATCGGCGTTTCGGGCCACTACGGGCAGGAAGAGTACGATCGCGACACGTCCGGGAACAACATCGACGTCTACAGTTGGTCGGGCAACGTCGACGCAAATATCCCGATCAACGCCTGGCTCGCGCTGAAGGCCGAAGCGTTCACGGGGCAAAACCTCGACGCATTCGCCGGTGGTATCGGGCAGGGTATCAACGTGGTCGGTAATGATGTGAGCGAACTCAAGAGTACCGGTGGTTGGCTCGCCGCCAGTCTCGGGCCTTGGGAAAAGTGGTCGTTCAATGTCGGCGCCAACGCCGAACGCATCACCGGCGGGATCACTCTGGACGGGACCAGAGAGTCCAACGCCGCGGTGTTTGGTAATGTGATATACAAATTCAACGACCACGCGTCGGTGGGGCTGGAACTGTCGGACTGGCATACCGAGTATAAAGGGCAAAGCGACGGAAACGACATCCGCGTCCAGAGCGCTTTTATCTACAAGTTCTGACCGTTACTTGACGATCCGTACGATCTGCTTGAACTTGTCGCCCTTGGCGACTTTGAGCATCTCGAACAGCGCCATTTCCACGCCGGTCATTACGGCCCCGGCGTCTTGCATGCGCTGCAGTCCGAGCCGGACATTGGCTTGCGTCCGCGACGAAACCGCGTCGGTCAGCACGTATACTTCATAACCGCCGCCCAGCAGGTCGATCGCCGTCTGGTAAACGCAGATGTGCGTCTCTATGCCCGCAACGAGCACCTGCGTGCGCCCGGTGGTCTTCAGGGCGGTCTCGAACGCCGGTTCTCCGCAGCAACTGAAGGCGAATTTCGGGATCGGCTGGACGTTGAGGTGCTCGGCGACCTCCGAGACGGTCGGTCCGAGCCCGTCGGGATGCTGCTCGGTGCAGATCACCTCGATATCCAGCACATCCGCGGCGTGAATGATCCGGGCGGCATTATCGTAGAGTCGCTCCCTGTCGTGCATCAGCGACGCGAGCTTGCCCTGAATGTCTATCACTACCAGAACGGCGTTGTCGATCTCCAGCATGGCGTCTCACCTGCCTCTCACGGTTACAGGGATTCCCGGCGGTCCAACTCGTCAGCGATTTCCTGCGGTGTTGTGGTCTCGGTAATTTCTATCGTCTCGACGGACCCGCCGGCATCACGGTAATAATCGGCCAGCGGCGCCGTTCGTGTCTTGAATATCTCCAACCGCCTGGTCACCGCTTCTATATCGTCGTCGCGGCGTCCGGTCCGGTCGCCGCCGGCGTTTGTCGCGATGCGTCTGGCGACTACCTCCGGCGAGCAGTTCAGCACTGCAACGGTGCGGACATCCACTAGCTCCTCCAAGTCGCGGGCCTGTCCGACGTGTCGCGGCAGGCCGTTGAGTACGACGATGCAGTCTTCGTCGGCGCCCCGCCTGAGGAGTTCAGATCGAATGGCTCGCAGTGCGATGTGAAAATCGCGGTCTTCCAGCAGGGCGCCTCTCTCCAGCACGCCGCGGACGAATTGTATGTCGGTCTGGTCGAAGTCGCCGCCGGCTTCACCGGCTGCAATTCGTCTCAAGGCCGCCCCGAAATCGAAGTGTACGCACCGCCGTCCCCAGAGCCCGCGGCCGGCCAGAAGCTCGCCCAGCGGGGTCTTGCCCGATCCGGTAGGTCCAATCAGAACAATCGCTTCCTGCATGCGGGGGCATTGTTGTCTTTCGTCGGCGGTTGTCAATGATAAGCAGCGATTAGCTGTCAGCTTTCAGCTAACGGCAACAGCTAACGGTAACGGTCGTTGTCGTTGGGTTACTGACGGTTGATAGCTAATAGCCAACAGCTATGATTCTCTTGTTTTTTGTGGTTGATATTGTTGTAAACCCCCGCTATACTCTTGAGTCTTGCTGTAAACTCCGCCGCATTACCGATTGTTTGGTATACAAAAAACAATAACTTTGTTTCGCGCTGTTAATTAATTCACGAAAGGTTGCAGGAAATATGTCTGAAGAGAAGAAAGCTATTGACTCCCTTATGAGTGAGGGCCGCACGTTCCCACCGCCGGCGGAAATGGCCGCCAACGCGCACGTTAAGACCGACGAGCAGTACCAGGAAATGTACGACCGTTCGATCAATGATCCCGACGGTTTCTGGCTCGAGCAGGCCGAACTGCTCGAATGGTCCAGGAAGCCCACCAAGGCCCGGGAATACACCTGGGACACCAAAGGGCGGATTATCAATCAGACCTGGTTTGCCGACGGCGAACTGAACGTCGCTTACAACTGCCTGGACCGCCACCTCGGTACAGCGCGCGAGAACAAGACCGCGCTGATCTGGCAGGGCGACGAGCCGGACGAAGATGCATCCATCACCTACAAAGAACTGCACGCCGAAGTCTGCAAGTTCGCCAACGTGCTGAAGTCGCTCGGCGTCGAGAAGGGCGACCGCGTCTGCATCTATCTGGGCATGATCATCGAACTGCCGGTAGTGATGATGGCCTGCGCACGCATCGGCGCCATTCACTCGATCGTATTCGGCGGTTTCAGCGCCGAGGCCCTTCGCGACCGAATCAACGATTCGGACTGCAAGATCCTGATTACCGCCAATGTCTCAAAGCGCGCGGGCAAGGATGTCCCGCTGAAGATCATCTCCGATGAAGCCCTGAGCGACACCCCGACAATCGAGAAGGTCATTGTTATCAAGCGCACCGGCGCCGAGTGCAACATGGTCGAAGGTCGCGACGTGCTGTACGCCGACGCGATGGCGGGCGCCTCGGCCGACTGCCCCGCCGAGCCGATGAACGCCGAAGACCCCCTGTTTATCCTCTACACTTCCGGTTCGACGGGCAAGCCCAAGGGCGTCGTCCACACCACCGGCGGTTACCTGATGCACACCGTGCTGACCCACAAGATCGTTTTCGACCTGCAGGAAGATGACGTGTACTTCTGTGCGGCCGACATCGGCTGGGTCACCGGGCACAGCTACATCGTTTACGCCCCGCTGACCAACGGCGCCACCAGCGTCATGTTCGAATCGACACCCCTGTACCCCGATGCCGGGCGCTACTGGGAAGTGGTCGACAAGTTCAAGGTCACGCAGTTCTACACCGCCCCGACGGCGATCAGGGCACTGATCCGCCAGGGCAACGAATGGCCCGCCAAATACAGCCTCGATTCCCTGCGAATCCTCGGCTCGGTCGGCGAACCGATCAACCCCGAGGCCTGGATGTGGTACTACGAGCAGGTCGGGCGCAACAAGTGCCCGATCGTCGACACCTGGTGGCAGACCGAGACCGGCGGGTTCCTCATTACCCCCCTGCCCGCGGCGCACACCCTCAAGCCGGGCAGCGCCTCGCGTCCGTTCTTCGGCGTCGAGCCCATCATCCTCCGCGAAGACGGCAGCGAATGCGGCGTCAACGAAGGCGGCAAGCTGTGCATCAAGAAGCCCTGGCCGGGAATCATGCGGACCATGTGGGGCGATCACGACCGCTTCATCGACACCTACTGGACGATGTACGACGACCTGTACTTCACCGGCGACGGTTGCCGCATCGACGCCGACGGCGACTACTGGCTGATGGGACGAATCGACGACGTCGTCAACGTCTCGGGCCACCGTATCGGCACCGCCGAAGTCGAAAGCGCCCTGGTGAGTCACGATTCGGTCGCCGAAGCGGCGGTAGCGCCCATGCCCCACGAGATCAAGGGACAAGGCCTGTATGCCTACGTGACCCTGGTCGACGGTGTGGAAGAGTCCGACGCACTCAAGAAGGAACTTGTCATGCACGTCCGCAAGGAGATCGGCGCGATCGCCGCTCCCGACAAGATCCAGTTCGCCCCCGCCCTTCCGAAGACCCGTTCGGGCAAGATCATGCGGCGTATTCTCCGCAAGATCGCCGAAGGCGTCGCCGACAAGAGCACGCTGGGCGATATCTCGACGCTGGCGGATCCCGGCATCGTCGATCATCTGATCGAGAACCGGCAATAATCTTCCCGCCTCACGCGGAAGACAGCGGAGTAAGTAATGAGTAATACAGACGTGGATTTAGCCGCCCCCAAGCCCCAGCACGGTTGGGACGTGGTGCTCGCCGCGGTGGGCATTAACCTGGCGCTGGGTATCCTGTATACCTGGAGCGTTATCGCCGGCGGTATTCCCGAGAAGTGGGGCTGGTTGGATTCGGACAAGGCCTGGCCATACGCGATAGCGTGCCTGGTGTTCTGCCTGATAATGGTTCCCGCCGGGCGCATGCAGGACAAACTCGGTCCGCGGCTGGTCGCCAGTCTCGGCGGGTTGCTGGTCGGAGTGGGCATGATCGCGGCGAGCTTCACCACGACCACCATGGGCTTTGTCCTGGGCTTCGGCGTGCTTGCCGGTGCGGGTATGGGTTTTGGATATGCATCCGCCACCCCCCCTGCCGTCAAGTGGTTCCCCGCCGCCAAAACGGGCATGATTGCGGGTATCGTGGTTTCGGGCTTCGGTCTGGCCAGCGTTTACGCCGCACCGCTTGCGACGTGGTTGATCAAGGACTTCGGTCTGCAGATTGCGATGCGTTCGCTTGGTATTGCGTTTCTTGTGGTCGTGGTCGGTTTGGCGCAGCTTCTCCGGATCCCGCACAAGGTCGAGCAGGTTATCAAGGGTCTCGGTCGTGCCGGAGAACTCAAGGCCGACGCCGACGCCGCTCCGGTCAAGAAAGAGAACTTCACGCCCGGCGAGATGATGAAGACCTGGCAGTTCTACGCGTTGTGGTTCATGTACGCTTGCGGTTCGGGTGCTGGTCTGATGATTATTTTCTCGGCCAAGAAGCTTGGCGCCAGCGTGAATGTCGGCACGTGGTTTGTGGTGTTTTTGGCTATCGGTAACGGCGGCGGGCGGATTCTCGCTGGTACGTTGTCCGATAAGCTCGGGCGGAAACTCACGCTCGGGGCGTTCCTGCTTTTCCAGGCCATCCTCGTGCTGGTGCTGTCCGTCGCGGCGACAAAGGGCAGTGTGTTGAGCAGCGCGGCGGCTTTGACGGTTCTCGCTGCTTTGACCGGCGCGAATTACGGGTCAAACCTGGCGCTGTTCCCGGCGTTCGCAAAGGACTATTACGGTCTGAAGAACTTTGGCGTTAATTACGGCCTGATCTTCACGTCCTGGGGTGTTGGCGGATTCATGCTGGCTAAACTGGCTGGCTGGGCCTTTGACGGCGCGGTTGTCGCCAAGTGGTTGTTCGGCGGCTTCGACTTCAGCGCTTCGAAGGGAAGTTACAACTTCGCCTTCTACACGTCGGCGATCCTGCTGGTGTTGGCTGCTGTGGTGGTCTTCTTCATGAAGGCGCCTCACCACACCGAACCGGTAGCTGACTGACCGCGAAGCTGAATGTTTAATTGTCAATCACAGACCCCCGCTCCGGCGGGGGTTTGTTTTTTTACGCGGTCCGCTATTTTTTCGCTCGCGTCAGGAGATACCACATGGTCTGGTACTTCGGATCCGGGTCCACCCACTCGTCGCCCTTGCCGTATACCGGCACTTCCGTCCCGCGTTTTCCGTTGGGAAGCAGCGCGTAGCATCTGTAACCTTTCCCTGGAACTGCAAGTGGGAGTTTCGGAGCTTCGATGCGAACGGGAGCCTCGCCCCAGTTTCGCCCGACGGTGCGCCGATCTTTCGAGAACTGCATATCCGTGTTCTCGCACCGACCGCAAAGCGTTATTAGTATTTTGTTGCTTCGCGCCAGAGGGAGACCGTCAAGGGCTGTCACAGTCTGGGCGTGCCGCTGTTTGTTTCGGGCGATTACCTGGACCGCTGACAACTTACTGGGGACGCCGAATAGACCCTCTGTACACCAACCTATTACAAACTCACCAAGTTCCTTGTCGGCGGTAGAGTCGCCAAATGACATGACGATTCGATGCCTGAGCGCATCGGTCGGCGTGAGCTTGCCAAGGGCGAACATATCGCGGTCGTGGGCCCGGTGATGGCCGATAAGTTTGCCGAGATTGCCCAGGCCTACGGTGATCTGACCGGTGGCCGGAGTGATTCCCACCTCTCGGAAGATCGCTGTGCCGGCCGGTACGAAGCCCCATTTGGCGGGGTTGGTGTGGATGTCGAAGAAACTTGTGAAATGCTGTTTGTCCCAGGCGTCGGCACTATGGGAGTAGGCGAAAAGCCATATTCCGTCCCAGTCTTGCGCCGCTCCGAAGGCGGTAATCATCGGCACGCACTCGGCCTGGGCATCATTCGGGGCGGGATGGTTGTATTCGCTTACGGTGAACGGTTTGCCCTTCAGGCGCGATGCAGCCAGGCCGAACAGCGGGCTGCGATCGGGGTTGTTCACCATCGCCGTCTGGTTCACCGTCCAGTTGCCCGGGTCCCACGGGCGCCCCGGGAAGTGCGGGTGATGCCAATACGCGTGGGCATCGATGAAGTCCATATCGCTCTGGGCCCACAAGCCCAGAGGACCGAACACGATCGTTCCGGTCACCAGCGCCTCACACTTTAGATCCTTCCGCACGAAGTTCCGCATCGAATCGAAATACGCCTTCTCCGTTTCAGCGAGGAACCGCATTCGATCCCGCGTTCGCGCGGATGTCTCGGACTCCGCGAACAGGGCGACGTTACGCCTGGTCAACGATTCGTCGCTTCGCGCGCCGCTCCGCCCGCCCGGGCGCAGCTTGATATCCGCCAGTTCCACTCCGACTTCCGACCCGCCGACCTGGAACACCACCCGCGCGTTGTCCTCCGACTTCGTCGCGGCGAAACCGGCGCGGAACTCTTTCCATTCGTCGCTGAGTTTTACCGTGCGCTGCAATCCAAGATTGCCCCAGGGTTTGTCAGCTTGTCCGACGTTCAGTGAGATGTCTCGCGCCTTCGATGCCTTGGCGCGAAACGTGAGCGTGTAGTAACGCCCCTTGACCACCGTCATCCCGCTGAGCCGGAACTGGATGTGCCATCCCGTCGAGTCGGCTTTGCTGATCTCTATTTTCACGCCCGACGCGCTGAGGCTTGCTGCCGCCTTGCAACCGCCATGCTGTTCGAGCGACCAGGCGCCGTCTTTCGGCAGCACATTAGCGCCGAGAGCTTCAGACCCATTGGCCCAGGCGCCTTTGAGCATCCGATCGGTCTTGTAGCGTTTGTTCAACCATGCGTTGTACTGATCCGCCAGGATCTTCGCGTAGAACGCGGGCAAACCGCGGATCTTCGACTCACCGCCCCACATGAAAAAGCTGTCTTCGTTTGTGATCTCGACGAACGCGACCGCCGGGTCGGCTGCGTAGGCGGCCTTGCGGTACTTGTTGGTGCGGGTGAGCAGATCGCGGGCGAATTTCCGCTGCGCTTCGATCAGTTGCGGGGTGAATATGTCCACGATCTTGTCGAACTGCAGCGCCGCGCCGGGATCGGGGAGTTTCAGATAGCGGCTGTGAGTTCGAGAAACGTGCAGATTGATGTTCGACCAGATACCCTTTCGGGCGAGCTGGTCGATGAAGTAATCGAGGCGGTCGAGGGCCTCGGGCGACAGTTTCATCGGGTCTTTGGAGTCCCAGATTCCGCGCGGGAAGTTCTGGTAGTCCATGTGATGGAAGCGTACGGAGTTGATTCCGAAGGCCCCCAGGCGTTTGGCTACGCGCTTCGCGTCGGCGTGGGTGGGGAAGCACGCTCCGAAGCAAAGGTTCACGCCCCATACGCGCACTCGCTTGCCATCGCGGCCGGCCCGGTAGAAATGCCCGTCGCGCGCGATCACGCGCGGCGAGTCGATGGCGATCGGCGGCGACGAGAAGTTTATCTCCGCGTCGTCGGACCAGTCGGCGGGTATGACGAACGGTACGAACTCACCGCCGGCCGCCGGCGCCGCCAGCAGCGTCATTACCAGGAGAACTGATATCCGATTCACCATGA
>JADHXQ010000168.1 GCA_016782885.1 Phycisphaerae bacterium
AGACGGATGGCTCTGAATCAACTGAAAAAAGATAAGACGATCAAGCTGGGTCTGCGTGGAAAATCCAAAGCATGTAGCTGGGATCACGACGTCCTGCTAAGAATCCTCACCGGATAATCCCACATGCGATAGCCCTGAGCCGTTACCCCGTCGCGAACCGATATCAACGTGGACATCCCAATCAGTTGAAGGTATAACTTCCCGCTGTATTATCGTATCGCACGCTACGGCAGAGAGAAGACCTGAAATGAACAACGCGCGACATATTACCCTTCCCCAGGGATTTCGGGCGGCCGGTGTCGCCTGCGGAATAAAGGCCAGCGGCAACAGGGACCTGGCGATTATCGTCGCTGACGCAGACGCCTCTGCTGCAATCGTCACCACGAGGAACCAGATTGTCGGGGCCCCAATTACGTGGTGCCGGCAGATCCTGCCCCGTGGATACGGAAAGATCAGGGGCATGGTTATCAACGCGGGGGTCTCCAACGTCTGTACCGCAAAACGCGGCCTCGACGACGCGCGAACAATGGCCTCAGAGACCGCCCGGCGAATCGGAACTCAGCCCGAGAAGATACTGGTGGCATCTACCGGTATCATCGGACAACCGCTGCCAATGGGCAAGATCAAACGAGGTATTGCCTCGGCCGCACGTTCGCTCGGACGCCGCGGCGACGCCAACGTCGCCGAGGCCATAATGACCACCGATACCCTCCGCAAGTCCGCGGTGGTGGTTACGAGAATCGGCGGCAGGAAAGTCACCCTCGCCGCCATCGCCAAAGGCTCGGGCATGATTGCACCATCGATGGCTACCATGATAAGCGTGATAACCACTGACGCGGCGATATCACCGGCGGCTTTGAAGAAGGCGCTGGCGGCGAGCGTGGCGAAAAGCTTTAACGCCGTCACCGTCGACAGCGATACTTCGACTTCCGACATCGTCGCGGTATTGGCCTCCGGACTCGCCGCAAACACCAATCTCACCGCGTCGTCGAAAGACTACGGTAAGTTCGCGGCCGCCCTGGACGAAGTCTGCGCCGAACTCGCTCGGGCCATCGCGACCGACGGAGAAGGCGCCACCAAGCTGATCGGAGTAACCGTTCTCGGTGGACGAACCGATCGCGAGGCCGAGATCGCCGCCAAATCCGTGGCCAACTCTCCCCTGTTCAAATGCGCCGTCCACGGATGCGACCCGAACTGGGGCAGAATCGCAATGGCCCTGGGCAAGAGCAGCGCGAAAGTCGTCGCCGAGAAGTTGACTATTCGCATTGGTCCGACGCTTGTATTCAAATGCGGTACGCCGACGAAATTCAACGCCAGGAGAGTCTCGAAGTACCTGGCCTCAGACGAGGTGGAAGTCGTCTGCGACCTCAGGCTGGGCAAGGGCAGGTTCACCGCCCTGACATGTGATCTCAGCAAAGACTACATCACAATCAACGCTGACTACCACACTTAGAATTCATCCGAAGAATCCGCCCAAACCGTAATACCCGCACATTTTATCTGCCCGCCGCTCGTTACCAGGATTACTTTTTCGTCCGGATGCGAGATTATTAGAATTTTGTCCCTTTACACCACGCCAA
This sequence comes from Phycisphaerae bacterium, assembly GCA_016782885.1. Classification (GTDB taxonomy): domain Bacteria; phylum Planctomycetota; class Phycisphaerae; order SM23-33; family SM23-33; genus BS750m-G57. The sequence goes on from JADHXQ010000168.1 coordinate 1,581, forward strand.
GCCGTGGTAAAATGGGGGTACATGGCGACGCGGGAGTAAATACTCGTTGCCCTGCCTTTGGAGGCAAGACACGAAATGCGGTCGAAACTAGTTCAACACAAGCTGAAAGTTGCTTTCTTCGTCCTGCTGAGTTTCGCGGCTATGTGCTAGCCGCCCCAACTTGGCGGGATGGTGTTTGCCTTCTCCTTCGCCCCGGTGTCTACGCCCACCGGGGCTTTTTTTGCGCTGACTTTCTGTGGTCAAACTCCGCTGCCCGGTAAAGATGATGTTTGCACGGGCGGACGATTCGGGCCATAATACTCAGCAGGTGTATTGCCCGGGCGCCTCACAGGCGGTGAGGAGCCCTGAGGAGCCCCGTTGTCAGCAGGCTGATATTCCCGTTGTCTTTACTTCACAGGAGTACGTTATGGCACCAGTATCCACCACCGGACGCCGCATCTTTCAGGTCCTGGACTGTTACGAAAACCAAACGTACCCCGACGGGATGACCGGCAGCGTGTACGGGCAGACCCCTCCGCAGGTTAACGCATGCCGGCCGCAGGAAGTGTGGCAGAGTTACGACATCATCTTCACCGCTCCGGAATTCGAGGGCAAGAAGGTCGTGAAGCCCGCGTACGTAACGGTGCTGCTCAATGGAGTGGTCGTCCAGAATCACACGGAAATATGGGGCCCATGCACGTGGAAAAACGTGGCTAAATACCGCCCCCACGGACCGACAGGCCCGCTGTCTTTCCAGGCACATGGAAACCCCGTAAGATACAGAAACATATGGGTCCGACCGCTGAATCCCCCCGCCAGAAAAACACCCGACCAGAAATAACTGACGACCGCTGACAACCATACATCAGGAGAATCCCCAATGAATACCAGGCGAAACTTCCTCAAGACCGTCGCCCTCGGCGCCGCAGCAGCCGGCGCGGGACGCACCCTCTTGGCAGCCGATGAAGCAAAGAAACGCCCGAATATTCTCTTCATCTTCAGCGACGATCACGCCTTCCAGGCCATCAGCGCATACGGAAGCAGGCTCGCGAAGGTCGCCCCGACTCCGAATATCGACCGACTCGCAAAAGAAGGGATGATCTTCACCAGGTCCTACGTGACCAACTCGATCTGCGCGCCCTGCCGCGCCGTCATCCAGACAGGCAAGCACAGCCACATCAACGGTGTGCTCGACAACCGCCAGAGATTCGACGCCACGCAGCAGACCTTCCCCAAGCTGCTGCAGAAGACCGGGTACCAGACCGCGATCGTGGGCAAGTGGCACCTGAAGGCCATCCCCACCGGATACGACTATTCCGAGGTCCTGCCCGGGCAGGGCAATTACTACAATCCCACGATGCTCATCGGACCCAAGCGCGTCAAGCATACCGGATACGTGACGGACATCGTCACCGATCTCGGGCTGGATTGGCTGAAGAACAAGCGCGACAAGTCCAAACCGTTCATGCTTATGCTCCAGCACAAGGCCCCCCACCGCCGGTGGAATCCCAACCTCAAGCATCTCAACGTGTTCGATGACGTCGAGATTCCCGAACCGGACAACCTGTTTGACGACTACGCCAACCGCGGAACCGCCGCACGCACGCAGGATATGAGCATCTCCAAGACCATGGGCGGAGCAGACCTGAAACTCGTCGCGCCCGGGACGCTGAACCCCGAGCAGAAGAAGGCCTGGGACGCCGCATACGAACCCAAGAACGCTAAATTCAAAGCCGCCAACCTCACCGGAAAGGACCTGATCCGCTGGAAATACCAGCGATATCTCAAGGACTATCTCCGCTGCATCCGATCGGTGGATGAGAATGTCGGACGCGTGCTGAAGTATCTCGACGAGTCCGGACTGGCCAAAAACACTGTCGTTATCTACAGTTCCGATCAGGGCTTCTATCTCGGTGAACACGGGTGGTTCGACAAGCGATTCATGTACAAAGAGTCGTTCCGCACGCCGCTGCTGGCACGCTGGCCCGGCGTTATCAAGCCAGGTTCCACCAACGCCGATCTCGTCCAGAACCTCGACTACGCACAGACTTTCCTCGACATCGCCGGCGCCCCCGACCCCGCCGACATGCAGGGCGCCTCAATCAAGCCGCTCATGGCCGGTAAGACGCCCGCAAACTGGCGCAAGAGCCTCTATTACCACTACTACGAGTTCCCCGCCGTCCACTCCGTCCGCCGGCACGAGGGCGTCGCCACCAGGACCCACAAGCTCATCCACTTTTACGATCTCGACGAGTGGGAGCTGTACGACCTGAAAAAAGACCCCAACGAAATGACCAGCCGATACGCCGATCCCGCCTGCGCCTCGGTGGTCGCCGATCTCAAGAAGGAACTCATCCGCCTCAAGAAGCTATACAAAGTGACCGACCCGACCCCGCTGCGGCAGCGAGGCAAGAAGAAGTAGGCCGAATCGGGCATGTCACTCATGATCGTTGCGCCTCCGATAGCGGGATTGGCCGGACGTGCTGTGGCAGGGAAAAGGGGACTGGCGCCAGAGCGAAGCGCAGGTGCCTGTCCCCTTTTTCCTTCCCCCGGTTTTGTTCGTCCGTTTCGCGGGTACTATGGGACCATCTGACTTCCTGTTGGCGTTCATGTCGGCATTACCGCCTGAGACGTTTTCCGACCGTTCCGCCGGGCATCGATACGCCGCCCAGTGGAAACCAGCAGGATCTCCCGGTTCTCGCACTTGGGATGTCTGCGCATGCACAGGTTCTCAGACTCCGCCGCGTCCATCGACGCCTCGCCAATTAGCGGCATCGACGATATTGCCTTCTCCATGTCAGAACAAGATCGGCACGCGGAAGTGATGATTTCGGAGCTCGATGGCTGGCCTGCGTTTCCTCTCACCGATGCCACACCCGCGACGTCGCCGTCGCCAGCGTACGGTTCGAGGCCAGAGCGACTGGCTGGCTCTTCTCTGCAGGACTCTTTCATTCCTTATCCCAAGCCGGTTTATCCCGGCGCTTTCTCTGACCCGTTTTTCGTCCATCTGTCGTTTAACGAACCAAAACCGCCCCCTTTTTTGTCCGGGACGGCTTTTTTTGCCACGGATGAACACGGATGTACACGGATGTAAAGATGGTTACGGCGAACGGCGACGGCTTTTTTTTACCACGGAAAACACGGAAGACACGGACAGTTAACGGAAACGGCGACAATGGCGAACGGCGTGGTTGTAATTTGGAGTGCGGAGACCTGGCGCCGCTTTGACATGTCGCGGAGCGACGGTTTTCGCCTTTCGCCGCTACTGATCACTGATAACTGGCGACTGATTACTGTCCGTACGCCGTCCGCCTTTCGCCGTAAAACTTGGTCATTGGATATTCCGTGTTGGATATTGGATATTGATCCGTCGCCGTCCGCCCCTAACCCTTACCATTAAAAGATTTGGCCGCATGGATATATATATATATATATACGAAGGGTTTATATGGTTTTTAGATGTTTTTTCTCTTGCACAATCCGCCAAGCTGTGATAGGATATGTGCTGGAGTCAGTCCGCCGCGGGCGGATCGGCATAGGTTGCGAGGTCATATGGATGTCGGAGGCTTCGCACAAACGGTTAAAATTTACAATTAGTTTTTCCAGCCGGCTCAGGGATGGTCCTTGGGCGGCGATGGAATATCGAAACGAGGCAGACGGATGGGTCAGGTGCTGAGAACCGCGGGAACAGAGGATCAAGCGAGCGTCAAACGCTCCGGCCTCTCCCCAAACCCCTCACCCCCGGCCCACCGGCGCACCATCACGCGGAATCAAATTTCCTATCAGTATTCAAGGAGCTTATTATGACTACAAGAAACAGAACCTTTTTGACCCTCGCCGTTGCGGCGATGGCAACCTTCGCCTTCACCGCCGCTTCAGTCAATGCGGGTATGATCGGGTTCGACTTTAGCGACGCGGTGGGAGGCAGCGTATCCGGAGTCGTCGCTTCCGGCTCCAACCTTGTCTACACCATCACGGATCCCGACGCGGGGGCGTATACAGTCACGGTCAGTGGTAGCCCGCGAACCGGGTACGAAACCGACCGCGGTGGCGGTTATCGTGGTAATTCGGGCACCGGCGGCGGCGATGATCAGACCCACAACTTTGCGGTCAGTGGGCTCGATGCGGGTTTCGAGGTCACCGGCTTCGGTGTCGGGTGGATTCAGGCGGACATCGTGGGGAGCGGTACGTTCGATCTTTACCTCTCGAATGATTTCGATGCGACCAGCAACAGCGAAACCGGCATCACCGGCCCCGGCCCCAATAATCAGGCAAGCAACAACGATCTCGCCATCGCGGGGAACTTCGGCAACGCGCCGACGTTCACAACCTTCTCGGATGAGATGGACACCACCGCGTCGGTGCTCCAGTTCAATGGGATGACGGTCTCGGTGTCCGCAATTCCCGAACCGGCGACGATGAGTTTGCTGGCGATAGGCGGATTGGGCGTGCTGTTGAAACGGCGACGCCGTCGCGCCTGAGTTGGCCGCCGAATCCGCATTGCGTATAATCGCGAGAATCCTAGCCCGAAGCGTCCGCGAGGAACCGAATCTTTCCCTCGCTCACGCTTCGGGCTACTAACACAACAGGCCGCAATCGCGGCGGAGAAGGAGAAGCAATGCGTCAAAGACGAGCATGCTGCATCGTGGCGCTATTACTGTTAGGCTTGGCCACGCTGAGCCCGGCGCGGGCCGACGTGAAGGTCAACGCCGACTATCCCGGGGGCAACATTGCTGTCGATCGGATCGAGGGTGACACGGTTACTATGCACCAGGAGTTGCGGGATACGGGACGCTGGTGGTTCTATTGGAATTTCCGTGTTAGCGGAGCGGCTGGAAAGACGTTGACGTTTCGTTTTACAAACAGAAACGTCTTTGGCACGCGGGGACCCGCCGTGAGCATGGATGGTGGCCTGACATGGTCCTGGCTGGGCACTAAGACAGTCAAAGGTGCGTCATTCAGCTATAAATTCGCGCCGGATGCCAAGAGCGTGCGATTCGCCTTTTCCCTGCCGTACCAGGGGGCCGATTTGGGGCGATTTATGGCGCGGCACAAAGGAAACAAGCACTTTGCTGTCCACGAACTGTGTAAGACGCGCAAGAATCGTTCTGTGGAACGAATACATGTCGGGAGGCTGGACGGTCAGCCGAAACATCGGGTGCTCATAACCTGTCGTCATCACGCTTGTGAAAGTACGGCAAGTTACGTGGTAGAGGGCATGATGGAGGCCCTGTTGGCCAAGACCGACGATGGCAAATGGTTCAGGGAGAATGTGGAGGTAATGGTCGTTCCGTTCATGGACAAGGATGGAGTCGAAGACGGGGACCAAGGAAAGAGCCGCAAGCCCAGAGACCATTGCCGCGACTACGTGGGCAAAAGTCTGTATCCGTCTGTCAGAACGCTGCGCACGTTTGTCCCGAAATGGTCGGCCGGGCGACTGAGAATTGCCCATGACTTTCATTGTCCATACATCAGAGGAAACAAGATCTACCAAGTGGGTAGCTCACACAAGAACATTTGGGCTGAACAAAAGAAATTCGGCGGAATCCTGGAATCTATCGCTAATAGGGCGTTGCCCTACAAGGCCTCTGCCGACATGCCGTTCGGCAAGTCCTGGAATAAGGCAGGTAGCTACAAGGCAGGCAAGAGTTTCTTTCAATGGGCGGATGAGCTCAAGGGTATCCATCTGTCGTCCGCGATCGAGATCCCTTACGCCAATGCAGGCAACACAACCATCACACCAGACACCGCCCGAGCCTTTGGTGACAACTTCGTCCAGGCGATGCGTAAGTATCTTGAGCAATTACCAGCAGAGCAACGCAGGGACGCACCATCACGCGGAATCAAATTTCCTATCAGTGAAGGAGCAGCACCATGTTGAAGAAGACGCTAAGTATCGTAGCCATAGCCGGAGTGGTTCTCGCACTGGCTGGACCGGCTGGCGCGGCGGTCGTTACCACGGGCTTGTCCATTCATTACCGCGCCGACGATGTCGATAACCTCGGCAACCCGGGCAACGGATCGACCACTACGCTGGTCAACCTGGCCAATCCCGGCACGCACAACGGCACGATCGTCAACGGCACCGGCATCACGCAGAACGGCGGGAAGATTGGTACGCCGTATGAGTACGGTGTGGTGCTGAACGACACGAGCCAAACGTACATCACGGCGAACACGTATCAGATTGCCGAAGGCACTAACAAGGTCACCGCCGCGACCTGGGAGTTCTGGCTCCGGGCCGACAGCGGCGTTACGGCCAACCGCGGCGCACTCTACGGAGAGTTCCCGGCGGGCGCCACATCTAATACCCGCCATTACCTACGGATGAATGGAATCGAGACGGAGACGCGCTTCGTAAACTACGACGAGTTTGGCGGCGGCGGCGGGGGCGCCGATTCGGACTCACCGCTGTTCGATACGAGTGTGTTCACGCAGATTGCCGTCACGAAGAGCGGTAACACAGTGACGTTCTACAATGACGGCTTGCCAGTGGGCAGCACGGAAACAAGCTCCGAAGCTTACTTTGGTGGCGCCATTACCCAGACGCTGTTTGGCCAGCGAGCAGGAGGTCAGAACGAATCCTTCGACGGGCAGTTCAACATCATCCGCGTCTACGACGCCGTGCTGACGCCCGCCGAGATTCTGGGTAACTACAAC
>JADHXQ010000063.1 GCA_016782885.1 Phycisphaerae bacterium
AGCAGCGTCCCGTGTTGTAAAACTGTTTGAAACGCACCCCGCCGCCGGCCAGCGCGTCGAGCGTCGGGGTTTTAATCTCGCCGCCGTAGCAGCCGATGTCTGAAATCCCCATGTCATCGGACATGATCAGGACAATGTTGGGACGCGGCGCATCTTTTTTCGTGAAACTGTTACCGGAAACGCCCGCCGCGGTCAGGGCTCGAGGTGCAAGGCACATTGCGCCAATCGTTGCTCCGGTCACTCTCAAAAAATCTCTTCTATCCATGCTTAACATCATCTGGGCGTCTCCTTCTTTCCATCAAAATGTGATATCCACGTCTATATGGGCGCCGTCAGTTACGACTCAGATCACCTCGCCGGCCGGTCGCCGAAAAAAATATCTCGCCAATCATTTTTGTGACGCGGGTAACATAATGGATGACGCCTTCATCTTCAACACTAAACAGTATGAGACGACGGCTTTCAGGACGAAGCACGAGTTGCCAATTTCCGGTCTCAAGCGTATCTTACGGGTGATGGAACCTGATTCGGAGATACTGGCTGGGTTGTTGCCGGAAAAACTTCTGTGGGCATACACCCATGGTGTTTTCCCGATGGTCAATGACGGCGAACTCCTGTGGTTCAGTCCCGATCCGCGCGGTCTGCTCCCGCTTGACGGGCGGTTCCATGTTTCGCGTTCGCTGCGGCGGACTATTCAAAGAGGGCGTTTCGAATGCACGGTTGACAGTTGTCTGGGTGCGGTTATGGACCTGTGCGGGCGCCGGGGCGACGAGGGCACGTGGATAACGTCCGAGATGAAGACGGCCTACGGGCGCCTCGGCGAGCTTGGTTTCGCTCATAGCGTCGAGGCCTGGCCGGCCGGTCGTGTCGGTCAAGGCGCCCCGGCCGGCGGCGTCTACGGGGTGAGCATCGGCGGGGCGTTCTTCGCCGAGAGCATGTTTCACACGCGGACGGATGCAGGCAAGGTCGCGCTGGTTTGCCTGATAGACCGCTTGATCGAACGCGGGTTTGTGATGTGCGACGTGCAGTGGACCACCGATAATCTCCGCCGCCTCGGCGCCTTCGACATGCCGCGAGACCAATACCTCGGTATGCTCGTCAGGGCGATATCCGCCGACTGCCGCTTCGCGTAGTACCCTGCCTGTCAGAATCTCCGGGATAAGACACTACTGCGGATTTTTCGCGGCGCAGTCCGCGCATAGGCCATGTTTGAAGTCCGCGTCAAACCGCCCCTGAATGTACGTCCCGATCGACTCGTGGTAACCCTCGCCATCGCCAACCTTTCCGCACGATGTGCATACCGGGATCAGCCCGGTATCAAACATCAACTCGGCGATGTCTTCCAGGATCAGGGCCACGAAGTCAGATTCGCCATAGCGAAGCGGCGAAGCGGTGAGCCACAAGTGGATCGGGTGATACTCCTCGTCCACGAGCAACTGGAAGAGAGCCTTCTCCCGAAAGACCTTCTTTCCGTCGAGCGCGTCGGCGACGGCTTTCCTGATAGGGCAGTCCCTGCAGTTTTCGGCGCCCCCGCATCCGTCGCTGCAGGACAGGGCGTTGATGCATCCGAGAAGATTGCCCAGGCGTTCGCGATAGGTGTACGCGCCGAAGAGCCTCCGCTGCCCGTGGGCGCAACTGTTGACCAGTTCCACCTGTGCCTGGCTGTCGATAAGGAAGATCGGGCTTGGGATTGCGTCCAGCACGGTTTGCAGAATGTCGAGATGGCCCGGCGAGTCCGGGGAAGAGTTTTTGCCTTTGTCAGTCATTTGCTGTTTCCTTCCGCTTGACGGCCGAAGGCGACTCCGAACATCTTTAATTATACCGACAACTACCGCCGACAGACCAGGCAAAAAAACTATTGACCGCTCACCTGGACCCCGCGGGCGCCGAGGAGTTTTCGCGGGTTGCGGGAGGTGTCGATCTTGAGCGGCGGCTCGATGGATTTGGCGATTTTCGACCAGGCGGTCAGGAGGACCGGGCATCCGCCTCCGCGTTTCTTATTACTGTGGCAGGCGAACATGCCTTCGGCGAACGGGCCGCCGAGATCGACGTTTGTCACGTCGATTCCGTCGGTCTCTTCAGCCCCGGCGATGGTGAACGTACCGAGAAACTTATGCCCGCCGGTCAGGTCGAAGACCTTGAAGTTGTGACTCCCCTGGTTCGATACGATCAGGTAACCTTCCTTGCCCTGGGCGAGGCGATAGATCGCCAGTCCTTCGACGTCGGATTTCAGCCCGTGGTCGCCGATCTTCAGTATCCGCTTACCGGGCGTCGGGTCGGTCGGCTCGCCGCCGATTTCCCAGACGCCTTTGTTTTCTTCGCCGATGTAAATCTTTCCGGAGACGTCGTCGCCGGCGGCGCCCTCGCTGTATCCGCTGTCCCACGTGCGGACCTTGGCGCCCTTGACCTTGCCTTTCCCGTCGCCGGACAATTCGTACTGTTCGACCACGCCGGGCTTTGAAGTGGTCACGAAGTAGAACTTCCCGGTCTTCGGGCTGCGGAACATCGTCCCGCCGTAGTTGTCCGCCGTCTTGATCCGCTCGTTATCGATACGCTCGATCTGTCGCGTTTTTGGGTCGACTTTGAACACCGCGATGCGGTATCCGCCGGACCGCAGATTCAGCGCGACGATGTCGACCTTTGCGCCAGCCAGCGGAAAACCGTATCGCAGGTCGATATTTGCCGCACCGCGCAAGGGAGCTTTCTGCAGCACCTTGCCCGCCAGGTCGTAGACGAAGAGGCAGTTGGCGGCCTTGTCGGCGGCGATTACGGTGCTGAGGGATTTGTCCGTCGGGTGGATCCATATGCACATATCGTCCTGATCCCTGACGTCGTTGGAAGTGCAGACGACCGCGGGCGACGATTGCGCTTTCGATGCATCCGCCGCCGGTGCGCCAGTGGCGTTTGCAAAGAATACCGTTGCGCCGAGGGCCATCATCAGCCCTGCCGCCGCGAGTGAGACGATGATACGCTTCATGTGTCTGGCTCCTTCGCGTACATCATCCCACCCGGATGCACCGCGGTCAAGAATAAGGAAGACAAAGGCGGACGCGAGGGGACTTGATATTGAAATCTGCGCGGTTAACGGGGACAATAAAGCGGATGGATATCGGAACCGGCGGGGGGGAGACCTGAAATGACGTCTCTTTCCACTATATCATTGCTTTCGATACTAAGCGCAGTACCGGTTGTGTTTGACGTGAGTTTCATGGTGCTCGCCACTCTCGGCGCGTCGGTGGTGGTCCCGTTGATGGGCGCGATGTTCCTGGGCGTGTGGTGCAGGATGATGAACGTCCCGACTCCCCGGTTCCGGCGGAGGTGGTGCGCGTACGGGGCGGGGTATGCCGCCGCGCTGGTCATAGCGGCGATGATGTTGTTGCTGGTCAAGGATTCAAGCAAGGTGCCTGGATGGTTTCTGGCGTCGCTTTTCGGACAGGCGCTGGCGATGCACGCGGTGGTCGTACCGCTGGTTCTGAAGACATCATGGGGCAAAGAAATCGCCGCCCAGTCCCTGACGCTGGTGTTGTACGGCGCGGTGCTTGTAATTGCCATGGCGCCGGTGATTGTCCACGTCCGCAAGGCGGTGGACCGGGCCGAGTGGCGGGCGGACCTGGAACGGCTTTACCAGACGGTTACCTCCGGGAAGGGTATGGATGCCGCACGGTTGCCCGAGACCCTGGCGGGCGTCGAGAAGGCGGGCGGAACGATACTCCTTCTGTCCGACCACCAGCGGACCGATGTGGTGTACCTTGGAGACTACGTGCAACAGAATTACCCGTCTATGCTCGAAGGCCTCTTCGCATCGAGTATGGCCGGGATCAAAGCCAGGCGCCCCGAAACCTCGCCGCTGATCTGGCAGAGGCCCGAGACGACCGGAAGTTATCGCCTGCACGTCTGCTGTTACGACGGGAGCGTCCGGTATCTCACTCGCCGGGAGTTTGACCACCTGCTGAGCCGCACGCTGCTGGAGCTGGACAAGACCGAACCGAAAGATCCAACCACCAGGAGCGATACCGATCAACCATAAGGATAAACCATGCGTCAGTTACTTGTAGTTACGTTAGCGATTCTTCTTTCCGGCTGCGGCGGCGATGACCGTTCGGGAGATTCCGCGGAGACCGATCCCAGGAAGCGGGCCCTGTCCAGGCGCACCGGGCGGATGTCCCGCGAATTTCTCGAGGGACTCGTCGCGAAGATGGAGCGGGATTATCCGCCTACCGGGCACGACATGTGGGTTCTCGTCGAGGATATCCTCGCCCACGGCGACAACCCGTCCAATACCGAGTTTGAACGGCGCCTCACGCGGGTCGTACTCAAAGCGCTCCGCACCAGGGCGGAGAACATATTCGGAGCGGTCTTTATCGGGCGCGACCCGCCGGGGACCGACGACCTGAAGTTTGCGATCACAAACCGCACCGGTCGAAAGGTGTCAGTGGTGGAGGGCGTGATGCAGATCCGCAACTCGCTTGGAAGCAATGTCGAGTCCCTGAAACTCAAGGTCGACAAGCCTGTCGCCCCCGGCGGCGAGGCCTACTGCGGCGGCCAGTGGTCACTGCCCGCCGGACTCATGGATCAACTCTCCGCCGAGAAAACGCGGTACGAACTCAGGTTCGTAGCCACAAAAGTAACCTATACCGACGGAACGGTCGAAGCGTTTCCCTGAGTCGCCGCCGGGCGCTGCAGTTCACTTGATTATTGGGCGTTTCTTGTTGGTTGTTCCGTCAACGTTTCTTCATCGTCACGCCCACGCCGGCGGGCTTGACGTTCAGGAAGAGCGTTTCGAGGTTCTTGTCGGTGGTTACGGCTTTGAGATAGGGCTCCATCCACTTTCCGTGCGACGTGGTGTTGTGGGCGACGATCAGCCCGCCGGGGCGGACCAGGGGCAGGAGCTTCTTGAGATAATCGACGTATCCCGCCTTGTCGGCGTCCATGAAGACGATGTCGATCTTGTCGGTGAGCCTGGTTATTTCCTTGTGGGCGTCGCCTTCGACCAGCGTGACGTACTTCTCGACGCCTGCGCGTTTGAAGTTCTCGCGGGCCAGGGCGGCGCGGGTCTTGTCGATCTCGTAGGTCGTCAGCTTCCCTTCGGTTTTCCGCAGCGCCAGGCAGAACCAGATACCGGAATATCCGTTTGACGTTCCGATTTCGACCACGTTTTTGGCGCCGATCGACTCGGCCAGCATTCGCAGCAGGCGCCCGTCGTTTGCCGGAACGTTCATCATTCCGCGACTTTCCTTCTCGCGCATTACCGCCAGGATGTCGAGTATCTTCTTTTCCTCTTCGCAAGCCGGTATCGCAGGGTTGGTTACCGTACTTGCTCCCATGCCTTTCCCAGGCGGTTGCTGCCGCCGCGGTTGGGCCAGTGCAACATACCCCGCCAGGGTAATCGCCAATATCGTCAGAATACCGAACTTTACATTCCTGCCTGTCATTACGTTTTCCTTTCGGTTGCGGACTAGAACCTGTTTTCTCCGGGGTATGGCATTCCCGGGGGCAGGGGGGTGGCGATATCGTCCACGCCCATCATACTGATCGCGTCGAAGAGGACTTTTCCGGCATGCTCGAACGCCACGGCGGCATGGTGCGGGAAGGCGCCTTCGATCAGTGCGTATCGGTAGAAGCGGGCGAAGTCGGGTATCGCGAAGACCCCCAGTCCACCGAAAGTACACGGGTCGATATCGAGTATCTCGCCTTGCGAGATATAGGCGGCGAGTTCACCATCTGCCGTCCCCTGCAGGCGGAAGACGGTGGTCGGGCCTGGCGCGATCTGCCCTTCGAGCGTGCCCCGCGTGATGTCCGGGGCCTGCGAGGGGTCTTCCATCAGGCGGTTCATTATCACCTGGAAGTTCATCGCGCAGTTCTTCATGCACGAGCTCGGCGTATTACCGCAGTGGAAACCGATGAACAGGTCCTGAGGGGCGGCGCCTTTCCGGGCGGTTTTGGATTTCGGGGCCATGTCGGGCGGAACGTCATTGTCCAGATCGAGCAGCGTAACCGGCTTTCCGGTGGCAAGATAACCGAGATACTCGCTGAACGCTCCGTAAATATCGACTTCGCACGAGATCGGGATGCCCTGGGCGGACATTCGTGAATTGACGTAGCACGGTACGAAGCCGAAATGCCCTTCAAAAGCCGGCCAGCACTTGTTTGCGAAAACGGCGAACTGTCGCGATCCGAGGTTCTCGGCGGCGAAACGTTTGAGTGCAACTTCGAATCGGGCGAGCTTTGGCAGGAGGTCGGGATACGTATTGCCCTCGCCGAGTTCGGCTGTCATCGATTTTACGGTGCGGCGGACGGCGGAGTCTTTTTCTTCGACGGCGTTGAAGAGTCCCAGCAGGTCGAGCTCGGAATTCTCCATCACTTCGATGCCGAGATCGTACAACTGCTTGATCGGCGCGTTGCAGGCGTAGAAGTCCTGCGGTCGCGGTCCGAATGTGAAAATCTTGAGGTCCCATACGCCCAGTAGTACGCGGGCGACGGTCTCGAAGTGGGCGATCTCGCCGGCGAGATGGTCGCTAAGCCCGACCGGGGCCGCCGGGATGTATACGTTGAGGTTGCGAAGGTTGAAATTGTAAGATGCGTTGAGCAGTCCGCAGTACGCATCTCCCCGATCGGATGCCAGGGCGGCGGTGGACTCTTCACCCGCCGCGCATGCCATGACCGGCCCGGGGAACTCTTCGGCGAAAATAGCCAGCGGACCCTCCGGCCCGAAATTACCGAGATATATAACGGCCGCGTTGCATCCGGCGTCGATAACTTCCCCCAGAGCGGTCATCGCGTCGGTTTCATTCTCGATAATCGTTTTGCACGTGTAAGGTCGCCCGCCCGCGTCCCGGCAGGCCCGGGCCAGAGACTTCAGGCGCCTTTTGGTTATACCGGCATCGAAGCAGTCGCGGCTGACGCCGACCAGGGCGAGTTTGACCTTAGGAGCGTTCCGGAGCCTGGTTTTGGGCGCGGATTTCGTTTTTTCGGACATGTTCTTTCTCCGAATCGGGTTTGGGCGATTATATCGGTCGGAGCTTCTGGGGCTAAGGGGTCTTGCCCGGATGCATTGCATCGTAAAGTTCGTGGACGATCGTTCTTTCCAGGACCCTGTCGTGTGCGCGGGTTTCCCATGATTCGTTCTGTTCGGGAGTGGTCGCCGCTGTACCCTGAGAGGGAGTCTCGTTTGGGATGGTCGAGTAGTTTCCCCTGTCGCCGAACCGTTCGAGACTCGAAGAGCCCTGTCGCTGCAGGAGGACCGAGACATTGGCTACCACGTGCCCCTGTTGCGACTGGAGGCGAAGCGTGGCGAGTTGCCTCGTGGGGCTCTTGCCCCCGAGGATGCGCCGGGCGCGGGTGTTGACGGGTTTGGGCAGGCTGACAATCGTCGAATCGCCCGGATTGCCCCGGACCAGTTCGAAATGCTTACCCATCACCTCTCGGGCGACAACGAGTGCCTCCTGCTGCGAAACGTCGCCCAGTGACAGTCGCGTGCCCGATGGTGCGCCGGTCCCGCAACCGGCCAGGGCGGTCGATATGACAACTCCCGTCAGAACGAACAAGCAGTGTCGAAACATGATTAAAATCCTTTCGCCTGTGAGCGGTCTACTCTTCGTCATCGTGCGAGGGTGTATAGTTCGGCGACTCGTGAGTGATGTCTATGTTGTGCGGATGAGATTCGCGCACCGATGCCGCGGAAACGCGCATGAACTTCGCGTTGGTTCGCAGTTCCTGAATGCTTGCCGTACCGCAATGGTCCATACCGCTGCGGAGTCCGCCAAGAAGCTGGTAGACATAGTCGCCAAGCGTACCGCGATAGGGGACTCTGCCCTGCACGCCTTCCGGTACGAGTTTGCTGGGGTCGGTTTCTCCGGCCTGTTCGTATCGATCCGCGGATCCCGCCAGCATCGCGTCCATGCTGCCCATCCCGCGATAAACCTTGAAGCGCCTGCCCTTGTATATCACAAGGTGTCCGGGCGATTCCTCGAGCCCGGCGAACAGGCTGCCCATCATAACCGTTGACGCGCCTGCCGCGATCGCTTTGGAAATATCCCCGCTGAGCCTGATCCCGCCGTCCGCTATCACGGGGACACCGCGAGCGTCGCCCACCGCGGCGGTTTCGAATATCGCCGTAATCTGCGGTACGCCGACACCGGTGACAACGCGCGTCGTGCAGATCGCCCCCGGACCGATCCCGACTCGCAGCCCGTCGGCGCCGGCGTCTATCAGGTCGCGGGCCGCCGCCGCCGTTGCAATGTTTCCCGCGATTACATCAATATCGTGAGAGGCCTTGATCTGCCTGACAGTGTCGGAGACTACGGTCTTGTGCCCGTGCGACGTGTCAACCACGATCACGTCGACATCCTTGGCGATAAGTGCTTCAACGCGATCGAAATCCATAACGCCAACGGCCGCCCCCACACGCAACCGCCCGCGGGTGTCTTTGCAACTCCGCGGAAACTGGCGGATCTTATCGGCGTCACGCATTGTGATCATGCCCGTCAGGCGACCCGACTCGTCAATCAGGAGCAGCTTCTCGACCTTGTGCTCCTTGAGAATCTCCTCGGCCTGGTCCAGCGGCGTCTCCGGCGGGGCGGTGATGAGGTTTGCGCGGGTCATTACTTCGCGGATCGCCGAATGGCTCGCCAGGAACTTCATGTCGCGACGCGTCAGGATTCCCACCAGTTTCCCATCATCGTCCACAATCGGGATACCGGAAATACCGTTCTTCGCCATAACGCTCTCGGCGGTCGCCGTCGACTCGTCCGGTCCGAGTGTGATCGGGTCGGCAATTATCCCGTTCTCCGAACGCTTGACTTTCTCGACCTCGAGCGACTGGGCTTCTACCGAAAGGTTGCGATGGATAATACCAAGCCCGCCTTCCTGCGCCAGCGCGATAGCCAACGCCGATTCGGTGACGGTATCCATAGGCGAAGACACCAGCGGTATCTGCAGGCGGACGTTGCGCGTGAGGTCCGTCGAGAGATCCAACTCGTTCTGGTTCACCTCGGAAAACGCGGGCATTAGGAGAATGTCGTCAAAAGTGATTCCTTCGGAGATGATCTTGTCGTCCATGGCGGTTTTCAGTCGTAATCTGTGGTTAGCTGTCAGTAATCTGCCGTTCCAGGAATCATCGCCCGCCCGCCGCGACGCGCGGGCAATTGCCTGCCGATAATAAATTTAATCGCCAGAGTGGATTGACTGCAAGCAACCTTTCAAGAAAAATACATTTTATGGACATCTTTCAGCAAATGCAGCATGCCCTCGACAGCCTCGCGGACAGAGATTTACTCCGCTCTCCGGTCACCGTGGACTCGGCATGCGGACCGGTAGTCAGCATTAACGGAAGGCAGGTATTGTGCTTCTGCTCAAACGATTACCTGTCGCTGGCGAACCATCCGGCCGTGCGACTGGCAGCTCGCCAGGCCGTCGATCGGTGGGGTGTCGGTGCGGGTGCTTCGCGCCTGATCTGCGGCAGCACGCTCTGCCATGTCCGGCTGGAGCATCAACTGGCCGCTTTCAAACAAACTCCCGACGCCGTGGTTACCTCGACCGGTTGGATGGCCAACCGCGTCGCGATACGCGCCCTGGCCGCCAAAGGCGACCTCATTCTCTGCGACAAGCTCGATCACGCCTCGATCCTGGACGCCGCCGCATCGTCCGGCGCGGCGGTCCGCACGTACCTCCACCGCGACACCAACCGTCTTGAAACGCTCCTTCGGCGTCATAGATCCGGCGCGAGGCGCTGCCTTATCGTCACCGACTCGGTGTTTTCGATGGACGGCGATGTCGCTCCGCTGGGCGAACTGGCGGTTCTGAAAAGGAAGTACGACGCCCAACTGCTCGTGGACGAGGCACACGCCACCGGCGTGCTCGGCGCAGGCGGGCGGGGGGCGGGCGAACTGCTCGGCGTCGAAGACGATATCGACGCGACCGTCGGTACGCTCTCAAAAGCTCTCGGCTCGATCGGCGGTTTCGTCGCCGGGCCAAAGGCGCTGATCGATACTATTCGCAACACGGGCCGGGCGTACATCTACACCACCGCGCCGCCGGCGGCCGCCTGCGCAGCGGCGCTTGCCGCCCTGGAACTGATCGTCGCCTCACCATCGGTATCCGCGGGCCTGCTGGCGGCGGCCGGGGACCTGAGAAAACGTCTGAGAGACATCGGTCTGGACGTTCCGGAAGGAAGCACGCCGATAATCCCAGTAATCATCGGCCAGGCCGCCCGCGCCGCCGATATCGCGGTAAAACTGCTCGAAAGCGGTATTCTCCTGCCCGCGATTCGCCCGCCGACGGTACCGCCGGGAAGCTCGCGCCTCAGGATAAGCCTTTGCGCATCGCACACGCCGGATCAGATCGACACCCTCGTCCATTGCCTCAAAGAACTCGCACCTGTCACCTGAGAACGTTCTTCAACTCGTAAAAGCGGCGGGAGCTTACTGCCCGCCCTTGTTGACCAGCATTCGCAGCCTGGAGGTTTTGGTTACGAGTTTCGCCGCCTGGATATCCTTTTCGGTGAACCGGGCCATCAGGATCTCCTTGGCTTTTGTACGTTCGTGATCGTAGATGATGAAGATACGCCCGTCGGTGGCCTGGAATCCGTCGGGATACGTACAGCGCCGCTTGCGGGTCTCGAGCTGCAGCCCGCCGGTCCACGTCTTGCCCTCGTCGGCGGAAAGGAACGCCATAAGCTGGTATCGCCCCACGTTCTTATCGATCGGACCGTTCTTGACCAGCAGGATTCGCCCCGAGGCCAGGCGGCGTATGAAGTGGCGGGCGGCAGTGTTGACGATCTTCGAGGGCGAAGGTTTGCTCCATGTCTTTCCCCGATCGGAGGAGAACGTCTCGTAAATGCCCTTTGCGGTTCTGGCGGTCATCCACAGACGACCGTCCTTGAGTTCAACGATCATGTGCTCGTCAAAACTGAAGTGGGGAAACTTGACACTTCCGTGTTTCGTCCAACTGGCGCCCCGATCGGTGCTGACGAAAACCCAGGCCTTTCGCTGGTTATCGAGGGCCGGCAGCAGCTTCTGCTTCTGGTACACGTAGCGCATTTGCCAAAGGGAGATGGGCAGCAACCACTGGCCCGTGCTCAGCACCGTGGGCTTCTGGAGCGTGCAGCCGTGCCATATCCGTTTGGGCCTGGTCCACACCGGGCGCTTGGCGTCCGGGTTGTCGCATCTAATGTACCAGTCGCCGGCGCGCCCATCGAAGAATGACATCGACTGATCGAAGAACAACCAAAGCCTCCCATTCGGGTCCGTCCAGAAGTTCCCGACCAGGGTGCGTCTCCTGAGGCCGGAAGGATGATTCTTCGGGTCAATCACCATTCGTGGTTTGGACCATGTCTCGGCGTCGTCGTCGCTGGTGGCGATTACGAAATAAGCTTTGTCGCTATCCCCACCAGAGACCCAAGCCGCCCAGATGCGACCGCCCGGTGTCCGATCCGCTCCGATGACCATGTTGCAGTTCCTGCGGTTCTTGTCGGAGTACCTCTCGCCGGGGTCGGTATTGATGACAGGCGTTTCGAGGGCCATATCTATCTTCTCGAGCAATTCAGGCAAACCGCCAGTCTCCCGGCCCACCGCGATCGAAGAACAAACCCCGAGAATCACCACCAGCCACAGCGCGAAACGATTCATGAAGCATCTCCTTGTATAACGTTTAACCTCGGTGGTCCGCATGGTCCGCCGGAGCGTCCTGTGTACGCCGGGCACGGGCGCGGACTATTGGGGTCGGAGTCCCGGTCTGCGGGAACCGGTTTATGCATCGAGCATAAGCGAAGCGCCAGGCGAAGGCAACTGCGTCCTGGCGACGAGACGAGCAAATCCGGAGAAGGAACAAGAGTATATTCAGGAAAAGAAGTTTTTGTTTTGATGGCGTTTACAGCAGATAATGACGGCGTGGCGCCGGTTTGGCTCCCGTCTGCGTTGGATGGGATCTGTGCCGGCACGGGATTTGCTTTTTCCAGTGAGCATGGCAATATCCCTGCTCAATGGAATTCCATTGAGCAAGGGTTCTGGACCGTGCTCAACGGAATTCCATTCAATCAACTGTTGAATGCGGAGACATTATGAAGACCAGAACGCTCTGGATGGTCATAGGTATGCTCCTTCTTCCAGTTAGCATTGGCTGCCATGGGAATGCAACTCTAGGCGGGAGCCAACGCCCAAGTGGGGACGCACGACGCGTTGCACTAACGGACGAGCAGAAGACGCGGCAAGTCCTCACTGAGTACGCGGATCTCTTTTCCAGGAAAGGCTTCGGCTTTTGAGCGGATGCGCGGATTGAAGGAGTTTCGCTAACCATGGATTGCTGCAGAACGCGTAACCACCCGCCGCCGTTGACACAGCCGACCGTGGCGCGGGATACTGAGCGTGTGGCCGGGCGGTCCGATTAAATGGCATGACCAACGTGTGTAACGGACGCCTGCGGCGCCGATGACACAAAACGTTATCCAAAAAGAAACGCGGGTGATTCTATTGTATCTTTTTGTGTTCTATTGTATTCTATACACAGACAATGAACACACATGATTTGGAGATGCATGATGTCAAAAACTGTAACACTGAGGCTGAATGACGAAGTCTACAAGAAATTTCGAGGCCTGGCGGAGCACGACAATCGTCCTCTCTCGAATTTCATCGAGACCGCCGCTCTTCGCTTTATCGAAGCAAATGAGTATGTGGATGAATTCGAGATGGCCGAGATTAGAGGCAACCAGGGGTTGAACCGCAGTATCAAGAGCGGACTTGGCGATGCGAAAACCAAGAGAGGCCGCTTTGCCTGAGCACCGCATATTCGAGACAGATGAGTTTCTCAAGAAGATAGAGAAACTATCCTCCAAAGATGCCGCTTTCCTGAGAAAAAAACTCGACTCATTTGTTTACCCGCAGATCAAGACAGAGCCTTTTTGGGGAAACAATATAAAGAAGCTTCGGGGGTATTCTCCGGAAACCTGGAGATATCGTGTCGGCCGGTTCAGATTATTCTACATAGTCGACAAGGAAGAATATGTGGTTTATTTTCTCACGGGCGACGATCGAAAAGATGCATATAAATAAGCCCAATCACATCCACGGTGTTTTGTTCATTGACGGGTCAACGGGCGACCGGCGGGTCGCCCTTTGTTTGCGGTTGATTGGCGCCCTTGAGCCCTTTATGCTCGACCTCCGCGGAAAGGCATGAGGGCGTCAGCATTGCTCAAGCATTCCTGGAACATTTCGCCGGGGCGTGCGATAGCGGTTCAGCGGACCCTGGCCGGCCTTGTCAGCAGCGAGCCGCTCGCTGCGCCTGTTGAGACCATAGCAGGCACGGACTGCGCGTTTCTGGACGGCGGTAAGAGAATCGTCGCCGCGGCCGTGCTGTTGGATGCGAAGTCGATGGCGCCGCTTGGTTCGGCCAGCGTTGTCCGTCCTTGCCGATTCCCGTACGTTCCGGGCCTGTTGAGTTTCCGCGAGGCGCCGGCGGTGATTGCGGCGGTCGAGAAACTCATCCCCAGACCGGACCTGCTGATGTGCGACGGGCAGGGACTGGCCCATCCGCGGGGGCTGGGTCTGGCGTCTCACGTGGGTCTCTGGCTTGACATGCCCACTATCGGCGTCGCCAAGAGCCGCCTGTGCGGAACGCATCGCGCGCCGGGCGAGAATCGCCGCTGCCGGACGCAACTGTGGTATGGCGGCAGGGTTGTCGGGGCCGTTCTTCGCACGCGCAGCGGTGTCAAACCGCTCTACATCTCGGTCGGACACCGCGTCAGCCTGGCCCAGGCGGTATCGTGGACGCTTCGCTGCGGGCGGGGTGTGCGCCTGCCCGAACCCACGCGAAAAGCACACCAGTTGGTCACCCGCCTCAGGTCGTAAGGGTAATGTTTTGCACGTTGAGTTACCGAAGTCTATAATCTACGATGGCTTGCCGGTGAATTTACGAATCGCACCGGTTTGTATTTGCGAGAATCAATGAAACGCCTTGTGATCCTACACATCCTGTGGATATCTTTGTCGGCCTGCTTTCTGGCCGGTTGCGGGGGGCGGCGCGATATTGCGGCGGACTTCCAGGATGAAGATCCCAAGACGCGTATCGCGGCAATTCGCGGCGCCGGACGGGAGAAGCTCGAATCGGCCGTCCCGTACCTGGTCGACCGTCTCACCGACAGCGAGGCCGAGGTGAGAATGTTTGCGATAATCGCACTTCAGGAGATTACCGGCCTGGCGCACGGCTATCGCCACTATGATCCCGCGACGCTGCGGCAAGAGGCTGTCGAACGATGGCGAAAATGGCTTTCAGGTAGTAGAGACCAATCACTCAAAACTCAACCGGCTGGAGAAAGGAAAACCGGATGACGGATCATTCTGCACCCCCCAAACTTGATATCGAATGGATTGGCAAAGACGTTGTCGCGCGAATTACCGGCGACATTGATGCCGGTCGGTCCGCGGCCGCCCAGCAGCCTCTCCTGGAATTGCTCGACAAGAATCCCGGAAAAATCGTGGTGAACTTCCAGGGCGTTGCATACATGGATTCTGCCGGTTTGGCGAGCTTTGTCAAGCTGCTGAGTCGCGCCCGGAAAAAGGGGGTCGAGCTGCACCTTGTGTCTCTGAGCAAGATGCTCATGGGCCTCTTTGAGATAACGCGGCTCGATACGGTCTTCCAGATATCCGATACCGAGGAGGCCGCCCTGGAGTGAGCGACACCGAGCAACAGGCTGGGCGAAACTCGATTGAAGCCCTTGGCGCCCGTGTATTGGGCGTGCTTCGATACGCCGGCGGGATGTCGCTGTTGCTGGGCAGTGTAGCCGGCGCGACCGCTCGCGGCCTCCTTCCCGGACGAGTGCGATTCAGATGGAGTGCTCTTGCCGGCCAGATGGTCCGCGTGGGCATACGATCCTTTCCGATAGTCGTGCTGGTGCAATTGTTCATCGGGATGATACTTACCCTGCAACTCGCCCCGACAATGTCCGATTACGGACAGCTCGACAAAATAGCCACCGTCATCGGAATCGGCGGTTTTCGCATGCTCGGGCCTATCATCACCGCGGTGGTTCTCAGCGGATTTGCCGGCGCCTCGATAGCCGCCGAACTCGGTACGATGGTGGTGGCCGAGGAAATCGAAGCAATGCGGGCGATGGCGATGAATCCGATACGCTTCCTCGTCGTGCCCCGCGTGGTCGCCACGCTGATTGTGCTTGTGCTCCTTACCGTTGTTGCCGACCTGGTCATATGCCTGGGCGGTTTCCTGGCGTGCAAATGGGCTCTCGGTCCGGATGCCTACTCGGGATTCTGGGAGACGGTTCGCGTGGAGGTCACGATTCTCGATCTTACAACGGGCCTGGTGCAGGCGGCGGTTTTCGGTATCCTGATCGGTCTGATCGCCTGCCACGAGGGCCTCAACGTGCGCGGGGGGGCCGAAGGCGTCGGGCGCGCCACCACCATGACGGTGGTCTATTCTCTGATCGCCACGATCGTAGCCTCGGGCGTGTTCACTGTTGGTTTCTACCTGTTTAAGCTGTAGGCGGCGGCGATGCCGCGGATTTACCATGATTGAAGCTGCTGACAAACCGAGCCCCGTGATCAAGGTCTCCGATCTTACAAAGAGTTTCGGCGATACGAAGGTCCTGCGGGGTGTCGACCTGGAAGTGTATCCGGGAGAGACGATGGTGATAATGGGGGGCAGCGGGTGCGGCAAGAGCACCCTGCTTCGCCACATGATCGGTTCGCTCATGCCCGACAGGGGATCGGTGGAACTGTTCGGGCAGGACATCTGCCGCCTGGGCGATCGCCCTCTCGACGAAATACGCAAACGGTTCGGCGTGTTATTCCAGTCCGGGGCGCTGCTGAATTCACTTACCGTCGGCGAGAACGTCGCCTTGCCCCTCAAGGAGCACAGGTCGCTCGATTCCGCCACTATCGATATCATCGTGCGGATCAAACTGAACCTCGTCTCCATGCGACATGCAATCGACCGCATGCCGTCTGAAATATCCGGAGGCATGAAGAAACGCGCCGGGCTGGCAAGGGCGATCGCGCTGGATCCGGAGATATTGTTTTACGACGAACCGTCAGCCGGTCTGGACCCGGTGACGTCCACGCAGATAGACCGGTTGATGATGGACCTGTCGGGGAAACTCGGCGTAACTACGCTCGTTGTCACCCACGAAATGGACTCGGCATTCAGAATTGCCGACCGGATGTGCATGCTTGATGCCGGGGTAATACTCAAAGTCGCTCCGCGCCAGGAGTTCGAGGCCATCCGCGACGGAGACCCCACGGGCGACGAGACAACCGATCTGATCCGCCAGTTCCTGCGAGGCGACGCCGCCGGACCGATCACGCGCAGGCAGATTGGTGTGGAATTTGAGACAGATATCCTCCGGGCCGGAGAGAGATAGATTAAAGGCAGATGTCAGCTATTAGCTGTCAGTTGACGACGAACGACTAACGACTCTCGGTTTTAAGGTCGTGGCTGATAGCTATCAGCTAACAGCTAATAGCTAACTAAGCATGGAGCAGTACAAATGGCACGAAAGCAGCGCAGTGAACTGACCGCCGGGATATTCACCATTCTCGCGACGATCTTGCTGGTGGGCGTGGTATTCTGGCTTGGGGCGGCCGACATCTTCAAACCCGCCGCCCGGGAAGCATGGTTCTACGTCGAACTGGATAAGGGCGAGCAGGGTCTGAAACCCGGCGCACAGGTGAAAATAACCGACGTCGAGGTCGGTAAGATCGACGAGGTGCGCCTGGATCTCAAATCAGGCAGGACGTTTTACATTGTCAAGCTCTTCGACAAGGATACGAAAGTCTGTTCCGACGCCGTGGCGAGAGTCAAAGCCGCCCTGGTCGGCGGTGGGGCGATCCTGCAGATACTCGATTGCGGTAAGGGCGGGCAGATGTCGGGGAAGGACCATCCCGTCAAAATCCAACCGGGTGATATTGATAAGATGCTCTCGCAGTTCGAGTCGTTGGGCGGGCAGGTCAGCGGCTTGCTGAAGACGATCACCGGCGAGATGGATAAGGGGCAGACAGGGTCGGCGATGCACAAGGTCCACGCAATGATGGACGTGCTGGAGGCCTCACTGGCGAGTATCAGAAAGGAATTGGATGCGGGCAACAAGATCGCCATGATCGCCAAGCTCCACCAGACTGTCGAGCACCTCCGGGACATCGCCGCCGATGCCAAGCCGAGGGTCAAGTCCGCGCTCGCCGGCGTCAATACCATGATCGCAAGCGCCAAGCCCAAAATGGACAGGGTCCTCGACGGCGCCGGTGAACTTGTCGATGAGTTCAAGAAACTGACCAAGGGCGACATTACCAGGATAATCGCCCAACTCCACAAGGTCAGCGAGCACGTGCTGACCATTGCGGGCAACTTCGCGAAATTATCGGAAGGCGCCGAGGACATAGTGTCGGTGAATCGTGAGAATATCGACGAGATCATCGACAATATGGGGCAGGTTGCGACGAATCTGAAGTCCGCGAGCAAAGAGATACGCCGCAATCCGTGGCGGTTGCTTTATCGGCCCAAGGAGGGTGAACTGCACTCGCAGAACATTCACGATGCCGCCAGATCGTTCTCGAACGGCGCCGCCCAGCTCGATCAGGCGCTGGCCAAACTCAAGGGGCTTGCCGCATCTCATCCCAAGGGCGTCCCCGCCGACGATCCGCAACTCAAGAAGATCGCCGAACAGATCAAGGAAACTTTCGAGAAGTTCACCGACGCCGAGAAGGCGCTGTGGAAGGAACTGCTGAAATAAAAAAGATCAACAGCCAACAGTCAGCAAGGAACGCCCGACTCTCAAGTGAACGACAACGGCGACGACAATGGTGCGCACACAAAAAACAGCCCACAGATAGCTATCTGTGGGCTGAATAAACGTTTGTTTGCGGCGATGCGTCAGTTTCCTTTTCGTCCTTCTACGCCTTTGGTCGCCTTGGTGATCTTTTTCGCTTTTTCCTTGGGGCGGAGTGAGCGGGTCGCCGCCCCCGCCTGCCACATTTCCGAATCGCCGAGGGTCTTGAGTTCTTTTGTGAGGCGTGTCCTGTAGTCCGCGGCGCCGCAGATTCTCAGGACGCGTTTGCATTCTGCGCCGGAAGATACGCGAGCGTAGAGTTCCTCGAAGACGGGGAGGACGGCCTTTTTGAACTTCGGTTTCCAGTCCAGCGCGCCGCGTTGTGCGGTGGCTGAGCAGTTCATGTACATCCAGTCCATACCGTTTTCGTCAACCAGGCGGATGAGGCTCTGGGTGAGTTCTTCTACCGTTTCGTTGAATGCCTCCGAGGGGCTGTGACCGTTCTTGCGGAGGACCTGGTACTGGGCTTCCATGATACCGGCAAGCGCGCCCATGAGCACGCCTCGCTCACCGGTGAGGTCGCTGTAGACTTCCTTCTCGAAAGTGGTGGGGAAAAGGTATCCGCTGCCGACGGCGATGCCGAGTGCGATGGTGCGGTCCCTGGCCCGACCGGTAAAGTCCTGCTCGACGGCGAAGCTGGAGTTGATGCCCGCTCCCGACAGGAAGTTCCGCCGCACGGACGTTCCCGAGCCTTTTGGGGCGACCATGATAACGTCGACGTTATCGGGCGGTATCACGCCGGTCTGTTCCTTGTAGACAATCGAGAAACCGTGCGAGAAGTATACCGCGTCGCCGGGATTGAGGCATTTGGCGATCGTCGGCCAGATTACCTTCTGGGCTGCGTCGGAGACGAGCATTTGGATGACGGTCCCGCGCTTGGCGGCTTCCTTGATACCAAAGAGCGTCTTGCCCGGTTTCCATCCGTCGGCCACGGCGCGGTCCCAGTCCTTTTTGAACTTCTTGGCCTGCCCGACGATAACGTTGAACCCGTTATCTCGCATGTTGAGCGCCTGGGCAGGTCCCTGAACGCCATAACCGATAACGGCGATGGTCTCGTTTTTCAGGACCTTTCTCGCCCGTGACATCGGAAATTCCTTACGCATTACCACGTCTTCTTTGACGCCGCCGAAATCTATGACCGCCATGAGGTATCTCCTTGTTGTTACCGCTGGGTAACTGGTTGGCTGTTTTGGAAACCGTAGATTGTACCGGCGGAAGTCGCCCGAGTCAAGCGTTTGTTGAATCTCGCCCCGGTCCATCGGCTTGACTTCCGGGGAGATTTCGGAGAAATTTACTGCCCGAGCGTCTCGTTATACATCGCGCACTATAGTCAGGAAGCCCGCCATGGCCGAAACGGAAAAGTCGCCTCGCCCGATCAAGGTGGTGTTTCTCGGCGCAGGCAGCGGATTCCTGGAGCGCCTGTTCATTGACGTACTGAATATCCCGGGCACCGAGGGAGGCGAGATAGCCCTGGTTGATATCGACGCCGAGCGTCTGGAACTGGCGAGCGGGCTTTGCCGCAAAATCATCGAGTCGATGGGCAAGAGCTGGGCGGTGACCGCTTCGCCCAACCGCCGCGACGTGCTGGGCGGCGCGGACTACATCATCAACTGCATCGAAGTCAGCGGCGTCGACTGCGTTCGCTTCGACAACGATATTCCGGCAAGGTACGGCGTGGACCAGTGCATCGGCGACACGATCGGACCGGGCGGGTTGTTCAAGGCCCTGCGCACCGTGCCCGTTTTTCTCGCCGTGCTCCAAGACGTCGAGTCGCTGTCCCCCGACGCATGGGTGCTGAACTACACTAACCCGATGAGCATCATGTGCCTCGCGGCGGCGATGGCGTCCGACGCGAAGGTCGTGGGCCTGTGTCACAGCGTCCAGGGTTCAAGCCGCCAATTAGCGAAGTATACCGGCGTTCCGTACGACGAACTCAAGTGGAACTGCGCGGGGATCAACCACATGGCGTGGTTTACCGAGCTTTCCCACAACGGGCGGGACCTGTACCCGGAGCTGAAAGACAAAGTGCAGTCCGACGCCGAACTCTGGGAAGCCGACCCTGTGCGGTTCGACATGATGCTGCACTTCGGCTGCTTCGTGACCGAGTCCAGCGGGCATTGCAGCGAATACGTGCCTTACTATCGCAAGCGCCCCGAGTTGATCGCAAAGTATTGCCGCGAGAAGTATCTCGGGCAGAGCGGGTTCTACGCTGACGACTGGCCTACCTGGCGAGCCGACAGTGACGCCAGACGCCGCGACATCATTGCCGGCCTGGTCGAACTCGAGACGGGTCGCGGCATCGAATACGCCTCGATGATTATCGAGGCGATGGAGACCAATCGCCCGACAGTGATTCACGGCAGTGTGCCTAACGATTCACTGATCGATAACCTGCCCGCGGACGGTGTGGTCGAAGTAGCCTGCCGGGTCGACCGCAAAGGAGTCAACCCCGTCCACTTTGGCCACCTGCCTCCACAACTTGCATCGCTCTGCCGGTCGAACATGAACATGTTTGAAATGGCCGCAATCGCATGCATCGAGAAATCGCGCAACGCTGCAGAGCAGGCGTTGATGCTGGATCCCCTGACGGCCGCGGTCTGCTGCCCCGCGGAGATCAGGCAAATGACCGGCGAACTCTTCGACGCCGAGAAGGAATTCCTGCCGGGCTTTTGATTTCTCGTCGTTGTGCCCTCCGAATGGAGGGTGATCTGAAACTAGCCCAGCGGTGATCCGCAGGCGAGCCCTGGGAATCGGGGCGATAAGTAACCCAGAGCCCTCCGAATGGAGGCCTCAACAGCCACGACTCCAACTACGACAGTTAATCTTTTCACGGACGGGGCTGCCATCTGTCGGCCCTGACGGGCCTTGCGACAATACAGTTCACTTGGACTTGCGGGCGTCGAGTTCGATTTTGCCCGCGGCCCGGGTGAGGTTGATCTCTTTGGACTCGCTTCCAATCTTTACGGTGTGGCGCCCAAAGTAGGCGGGCACTTCGCAGCGTCCAGCCGCGTCGGCGGTTCCCTTCCATCGCGTCCACCATGTCTCGTAGACCAGTTTGCGATACGCTTTCGCCGCCGGCGTTGGCGTGAAGTCGCGTTTCCAGAGGGCGGCTTTGGGGCGCCAGTGGCGCCCTTCCCAGAAGCCCCACATTAAGATCCCTTCGACGCTCGGGTGCGCGAAGCACGTTCGATAGAAGGCGACGAGGTCGGCGGCTTTGGCGGCTTCGTCGGACGTGTTGATATCGAACTCGGTGACCTTGATGGGAAGTTTGAACTTCGCGAGCAAATCGAGCGTTTTCTTTACGTTCGGGATGTTCACATGGCGTCCGAAGTGTCCCTGCACGCCGATCCCGCCAACCTTTGCTCCGTCCGCGATGAGTTTTTCTATATGCTTGACGTACTTCGGCCCGTCCCCGCCGCTGACGATGTTGTAGTCATTAACGTACAGGATCGCTTTGGGGTCTGCGGCGCGGGCCCACTGGAACATCTTCACCCGAATACCGTCGCCCAGGCGGTTGGCAAAGTACCGCACGTGGATCATCTCGTTGTTCACGTCGTATTCGCAGACCTTGCCGGCGTACCGCTTCAGCAGCCCATCGTTGCGAAGCTTCATCGCTGCCGGCAGTTGCTTGTTGTCCAACGCCTTTACCCACGGCTGGACGTACTTGGGGGTCGCCCAGAAGATGCAGTGCCCGCGGATGGGAAAACCGTTGGTGTTGCACCAGGCAACCATACGGTCGGCGTCTGAGTAATTCGGTGGTCCGGCCTGCTTTTGCGTACCGTACCACTTCATCGCGTTTTCACAGACGGCTGAGTTGAAGTTGGCTTTGAGTATCTCCAGGTACTTTTTCGAGTCCGGCCGGGACGTGTCTCGAAAAACCGTCCGCGCAATCGCCGTCCCGAACCAGAACTCGTGCGACTTCTGCGTGACGCTGACCGCGGCGCCGGGCTTTGTGCGAATCACGATCGTGCCCATTCGATGTTTTGCGATAGCTTTGTCGCTCTCATTACCTGCCGCCGCCGCGAGCGACACAAGGCAGAGTATTACCAACGCAGCCGGCACAGTGCGCTCTATTTTCATTCTCTCTCTGGATCGTCCTTGGAAAGTTTCAGGATCATCATAAGCTATTATACCACACCCTCGCGGCGACCGCGAAAGATAATACGCGGTCTCTCGTTTGCGTGTGCGAGGCAATTTCCTGGCGGAAATTTCCCACGCACAGAGCAGGAGAACAGTTGAGCAGGTGACAGGTGAAACGACAACGTCAAAACCTCAATCCCCGAACTGGTCAATAAGCGAACAGTTCTCCTGCGGTCTCCTGCTCACCTGATCGCCTGTTCAAGAAGCAAGTTCGCCAAGCCAACGCTAAACAAACGCAGACAACGCTCAAGAACATAAAAAGGGGCAGAACTGCTCTGTAGAAAAGCTCGGTAGGCATGATGATCGTTATCTTGTGCGTTGGCGGCATACCTGGCTCGGCGACGTTTCAGCTATCCAACGAATCAGGTCGCCGAAGCGCTGGGCTACTGAAGCCCCGACGGGGTATTCAGCGCTATCGCCCGAAGCGAATCGGACGGACCTGCCATCAAACGCACAGCCGAAGAACTCGCCCGAAAACTACACTAACGGCTAAATGCGCTCTGACCCCACTGACCCCCTTAACGGCTAAATGCGCTCTGACCCCACTGCCCCCTTACGGGGCGGTTGATGGTTGGCGGGCCTCCTCTCTGCGATGAGGCCGGAATGGGGCAGGTCGAGTTAGAAGCCCCGGCGGTTCTGTCAACTGCGGAGGTTCATATCGGAATGAGTGCGCGGGGCTATTTTGTACAGACAGGCGGCGTGCATAACGCCGGCCAACTTCGTGTCGGCGGGGCCTGGTCGGGACATTATGAACTACAGGCCGGCGAACTGAATGCTGCCGATATGTACCTTGGGTGCCTTAACAATTCCAGATCCGACGTGCTGCAAACCGGAGGAACCGCAACAGTCACCGGAGATGTGAGCTTCTCGGGAAACGGTGTTTACGACCTGCGGAGCGGGGAATTGACCGTCCTTGGCTCGGCTTATATCGGCGCGGCCGGAGGAAACCAATATTCTATAGACACCAATATGTGTCTTCTTGGCGGCGGGCGGGCGGCCTTCGGATCGATTATGGTTGGGCAATACGAAGACGCCGAAAAGGGCCGACTCGCTATTATTAGCCCTGGCGCTCAGGTGGAGGTGACCGATACGCTGGCGATCGGGCCTCGCGGCCAGTTCCAGGCCGTTCCCGGCGCCGTCATCCACATGACCGGTTCGGCGTTCATCAACGAGAGCACCGACCCGGCGGCGCTGGCCGGTCTCGGTAACCTGACGCTGGTCTTCGAGGGCGGCGCCGCTGAGGTCGATCCGTTCGAGGTGGCCGGTGAGGACATGGGCCCCGTGCTGACCGGGTTCGCTGACAACTTTGCGCTGGGCACGCTGACGCTGGGCGGAGCCGACATCGGCAAGGTGAGGCTTTGCGATACCTTCGACAATCAGGGCGACGGCGCGCTCGGTAACGAAGCCCTCTACGTCACCAGTCTCGAGATAGGCGCCGGGTCGTATCTCGACCTGAACGGCCTGAACATCTACTATCTCAACTTCATCGACTCAGGCGGGACAATCGACCTGAACGGTGGGAGCATGACGCAGGTTCCCGAGCCGGGGACGCTGATGTTGATCGTTGTGGGCTTTCCTATGTTGCTGAAGCGATTCCGACGCTGGTGACCTTGGGGTCGCGCGCATTCGATTGTTTGAGTTCCGGGAAGATTCGCCAGTAGCTGACGGAGAGCGGACTTGCCGCGGCGTAGTCCACAGGACGAAGACGGGATCCGAATTGCTGCTTTCATTTCAAACGATACCACATGTCGAGATACTCGCTCATTGCCGGGTTAAAATGGGCGGTATCGCACTCCTGGCACTTGCCCGGTTTCGGCGGTCTGCACTTTTCGCAGTATATCTTCCGGCATACAATGCAGCAGGTTCCGAGCCATTGAGCCTGGCTTGACGGCAGGCTACCCAGAAAGAATACATCTCCGCCACTGTCACGGACCTCCTCGGCAAACGTTTTGACCGGTTTGAGTTCCGATCCGCACATACTGCAGTAGACATGCTTGTTTATTTCCGCGAAAAGCTCTTGCACTTCATCCGGCTTAAGCAAATTGTGAAGGGCTCCCGCGGCGCTGCAGCGGAGTATGTAGGGTCCGGTCAGCGCCTTGATCAGAGCCTTGCGGACGCGGGCAGCCGGGTTGTCCAGTTTGCCCAGGGCCTCGGCTGCATGTGCGCGGGTAGCTATCTGCTTCTTTTGCGTTCGCCAGGAGACCCAGGAGGGGTTCAACGGCCCGAGTGTCGCCGAGATGTCCGAGCGCTTCGACGACTTTGCCGCATAGATAATCACTGATTTCGGCGTTTCCCAGGAGATCCAGCAGGGGCTCAACAGCTCGCTTGTCACCGAGCGTTCCCAGTGCTTCAGCGGCTTCGCCCCGGTCGGAGGAGTATGCTTTCTCGCTGGTCAGTACCGCTAGAGTTCTCGGGAACTCCGATTCAACGGCCTGCTTGTCCCCGAACTTTTCCAGGGCTTTGGCAGCCTGGGCCCGCACCATGCATTTGCTGCTGCCGCCCAGAAGGGTGGTCAGCGGTTCAATTGCCCGCTTGTCCCCGAGTTTCCCCAACGCTCCGGCGACAGCAGCCTGAACGCTGCTGTCGTCTTCTCTGGCCAAAAGAGCCATAAGGGGCTCGACGGCTTGCTTGTCGCCAAGTTCCCCTAACGCTTTGGCCGCATCACGCCTCTTGAATGATATTGCACCCAGTTTCTCGATATGGTTTTTAAGTTCTTCTTTGCCAGCCATAGAGGCTTCTCCCAACACTCAACATTTCCTGGACAATGTGTTTGCCCCTCGACTGCCGAAGGGCCCTTGCCGTGATTGTAGCGGATACGGTGCGTTGTGCAAGCTGGATTTCGGGAGGTATAGGGGCCACGATAACAGCATAGAAGACAAAGTATTACGACCAAGTGAGGGGGGTGTGACATATACCAGCAAGGCGGAAGTTGTCAAACGGTAATTGGGAAGCGGCACAAAGGTATATAAGGCAAGGGTTTATGGGATTTCGACTGGTCGATTGTGGTGGTTTGTCGAGTGGATGAGAGGTTCACAGGTTTCGCAAGTGTGACATATGGCGCCAGCGACCGATACTTTAGATGGAGCGCTGCGAATATGTATACAAGTAGTTGTCCGGCTGGATGATAGCGTTGTCGCGATCACGTCTTGTGCGATGCAGCCGCCTCTGAGCGGTACGGGGTTCGGCTCGGAAAGTGTGAACCATATGTGACACCTGCCGCATCGCGCCGGTCGATGATCGAGTAAGCTTCTCGCGCACCGGCGAGGGGCTCGCAGTCAGGCGCGCGGTGAAAAAACGCTATCTCTCAATGAGATCTGTGGTTTGCAGTTGCTACCGGGGGCACGAGTGACTATCCTCTACGCCTTGTTATTGTTTGAACCAGCGACGAGGAAAAGCTCATGAATGTATTGATTACGGGCGGGGCGGGGTTTATCGGTTCGCACCTGACCGAAGCCTTGCTGTCGGGCGGACACTTGGTGACCGTGGTTGACGATCTGTCCACCGGTTCGCTGGATAATCTGTCGGGCGTCAGAGACAACTCATCGTTCCGATTCGTGCGTGAGTCGGTCCGCGAAACATCGACCATGACGTCGCTGATCGACCGGTGCGATATGGTCTTTCACCTCGCCGCGGCCGTTGGTGTGCAGTTGATCGTGGACCATCCGGTGCATACCATCGAGACAAACATACACGGTTCGGAGGTTGTCCTGGATCTGGCTAACAAGTTCGGGCGGAAGATACTGGTGGCTTCGACGAGCGAGGTTTACGGTAAGAACACCAAGACGCCCTTCAACGAAGACGATGATACTACGCTTGGTTCAACTCGGTTTACCCGCTGGAGCTATGCCTGCAGCAAGATGATCGACGAGTTTCTTGCGTTGGCGTATCACCAGGAAAACGGTCTGGAAACAATTGTCTGCCGCTTCTTCAACACGGTCGGCTCGCGTCAGACCGGTACATACGGAATGGTCGTGCCGAGGTTCGTTCAAAGGGCGCTGGTCGGGGAGACCATTGAAATCTACGGTTCGGGCACGCAGACGCGGTGTTTCTGCAACGTTAGCGATGTTGTCGGAGCGCTGCTCAAACTTATCGACTGCGACGAGGCTGTCGGGGAAGTTATCAACGTGGGCACTACCGAGTCGATCAGCATCGACGCGCTGGCCGACAAGATTATCGAGATGACAGGTTCTACCAGCGATAAACGGGTCATCAGCTACGAGGAGGCTTACGGGCGGCCTTTTGACGATATGCTCGTCCGCCTGCCTGACCTGGGCAAGATAAATCGTCTGATCGGGTACGAGCCGATAGTTTCCCTGGACGAAACACTGCGGCAGGTTATCGATTTCGAGAGATCGCGAATGTGACCTTCCGGTTAGTCGGATTTGAATCGTACTTGAAATTTCCACCCCGCCAATAGATGCTACTTATACCATGGATCAGACGTATTACATTACAACGCCGATTTACTACGTCAACGACGTGCCCCATATAGGCCACTCTTATACGACCATAGCAGCCGACGTGCTGGCGCGGTACTTCCGCGCCGACGGGCGGGACGTGCGGTTTCTGACCGGGACCGACGAGCATGGTATCAAGATAGTCAAAGCCGCCACCGAGCGGGGCATCTCGCCGAGAGAGTTGGCTGACGAGGTGGTTGTAGGTTTCCAGGGGCTCTGGAAGGACCTGAATATCTCGAACGACGACTTCATCCGCACGAGTCAGGCGCGCCACGAACGGCGTGTCCAGGCGATTATCAACCGGTTGATCGAGCGTGACGAGATATACCTCGGCCAGTACGAGGGCTGGTACGACGAAGGGCAGGAGGAGTTCATTACCGAGTCGGCAGCGGCTGATAACGAATTCAAGAGCGCTGTCACGGGCAAGCCCCTGGTGCGATACAAGGAGCCGACGTACTACTTCCGCCTGAGCAAGTGGGTTGATAAGCTGATCGAGCACGTCGAGTCCAATCGGGGTTTCATCCAGCCGCAGGCGCGACGGAATGAGGTTCTCAGCAAGCTGAAGATGGGCGTTGCCGACCTGAGCATTTCCCGTCTCAAGGAGAAGTTGGGCGGATGGGGTATCGAGATGCCCAACGATCCGGCACACAGCGTTTACGTTTGGATCGATGCCCTGAGCAACTACCGCACGGCGCTTGGTTGGCCTGAAATCGGCGACCAGCACGATGGCGCGGGGGCGAAGTACTGGCCCGCCGACGTGCATCTTATCGGCAAGGACATCCTGTGGTTCCACACGGTCTACTGGCCTGCGATACTGATGGCGCTCGATGAGCCCGTCGCCAAGTGCGTCTTTGCGCACGGTTGGTGGACGTCAGAAGGCAAGAAGATGTCCAAAACGCTGGGCAACTTCATTTCTCGCGAAACCATCGCGGAGATATGCTCGGAGTATTCGGTGGATGTTTACCGGTATTTCCTGCTGAGGGCGGTGACATTCGGCGCCGACGGCGACTTCAGCCACGACGCCCTCCAGGGACGCTACAACAGTGACCTAGCCAACGGTCTGGGCAATCTTCTGAACCGCACGCTGAACATGATCGACCGCTATTTCGACGGAAAACTGCCCGCCTCCGGCGAGATCGGCAGCGACGAGCGGATCGTACAGGCCGCCGCTGCGGACCTGCGGGCGTCGGCTACCGGCGCGATGGAGAGTTGCTGCTTCGGTCTCTACCTGGACAAGATAACCGAACTCATCGGCGCCACTAATCGATACATCGATATAACCGCCCCGTTCAAACTGGCCAAAGATGAGTCTCAAGTCGAACGCCTGGGTACTGTCCTCTACACCTGCGCCGAAGCGGTTCGGATCGTTCTGACGTACCTCTGGCCGCTGATGCCCGAGACGATGGCGGCAGGGCTGGAGCAACTTAACTGGAAAATGGGCGCGGAGGGGAGTATAACTGAGGCGGCCGAGTGGGGACGGTTGACCCCGGGCACGCAAACAAGAAAACCGGAACCGCTTTTTCCGAGGAAGTCGTGATGGTAGGGCAGTCGGGTAAATCTATGGAAGAGGTCATCCGCAACGATGGGCGATATCCGCTCGAGGCGTTCGCTTTTCTGCACGATGCGCTGAATCATGCGGTCGATGCGGTCTATGGCCCGGAGGCTTTGGAACCGCAGGACCCCGAAAGTGTGGATGCACGCCACGTCTCAGGCGAGCAACTGTGTCACGCCATGCGGGATCTGGCCATAGAACGCTGGGGGCACCTTGCCGAACCGGTCCTGGCCAAATGGAATATCCACGCTACTCTCGACCTTGGTAACATGGTCTACCTCCTTGTAGACAACTCGTTCATGCGAAAGACCGAGGATGATAGTGTCGAGGATTTTCGCGACGTGTATTCGTTTAAGGACGCCTTCAACGTGAAGATGGACCTGAGGCCAGGCGAATGACCGCAAGACCACGGGATGATCAGAAAAAACCCGTACCGCCCGAACCGGTTGACATCAGCAACGGGATTCCCGATTGCAGGGCGTCGGTCTCCTGGCCGGTGATCGTTGTGCTGATTGCGGTGTTCGCAGGCTGGTGTGCTTTTCTTCTCTACTGCCAATATGGAGGCAGGCTGTAGTTCGATTGCTGAAGATGTTTTGCCTGAAACGTGTTACTCTTAGGTATAGTGGAGCATAACGTGAAGAGAGTCGTAACAGATCGTCTTGTGAGTGCCTGTCTTTGCCTTATGACTGTTGGACTCGGCGGCTGTAACCTCTTTGCGCCAAAGAGCAGTAATGCTCCTGAAGTAGCTGTCGGTCCGGCCGGGACCATTGCGGTGAGCGAGATGGGCGGTCGGCTTGGCCTGACGGTGCAACAGAACTCGGCTCATAGTGCGACGATGGGTAATCGGTTCAATTCCGTGGTATTCTTTGCCGATCCCGGTGGTTTGGCGTACGTCAACGGTCGCGAGGTTGGCGAAAAGGGCGGTCTGGTGGTTGTCGGCGAGATGATGTATGTACCGGAATCTCTCGAACAGGAAATTCGCCGGGCGCTGCAGACCAGGGCCAGGGTTGTTTCGCCTCCCAAACGTTCGCCCCCGGCGAAGCGGTCACCGCCATTGGCGTGGACGTCTCAATTGAAGTACGGACCGGTGGTGATAGACGCGGGACATGGCGGTAGGGATCCGGGAGCATCGTACTACGGGTACCGGGAAAAAGACATCGTTCTCGATGTCGCCCTGATGGTGAGTGAGATTCTGAGGGCTTCCGGGATTGACGCCCGTATGACTCGCGGCACGGACACCTTCATCGAACTCAACGATCGCGCTGCGCTTGCCCGGGAGGTTGGAGCGAAGCTGTTTGTGAGCCTTCATTGTGACGCGGCGCCGAATCGTCGGGCCAGGGGCTTCACGATCTACGCCCCGCGGGACCGCATGAGGCAGGCAAGTTCATTTGCGGCGGCTATGGAGAGGTCGATGCTGACTACGAATATGGCAAGCCGCGGTATCCGCGCCGCCGGATTTCGCGTTCTGGTTCGCACGAAATGTCCGGCCCTTTTGTTGGAAATGGGCTTCCTGTCCAACAGATATGACGCAAGGCTCCTGGCTTCCAAATCCTACCAGCGGGCGGTCGCCAGGGCGGCGGCTGATGCTGTGACTGCCTACTTGACAAAATAGGCCCCATCTATTTCAATTGAGCCCATGGGCTGCCCGGTGCTTCCAAAAAGAGACTGAATAACATGAAAACAACCGCACTGCTGACAACGTCGCTGGATAACTATCCCAAACGCGCGGGGAAGGTTCGGGACCTCTATGAACTGCCCGATGCGCTCCTGATGGTCGCCACCGACCGCATCAGCGCCTACGATGTGGTCATGCCCAATGGAATACCGGACAAGGGCAGGGTGCTTACGCAGATATCCGTATTCTGGTTCGGTCTGCTGGGCGATACCGCAAAACACCACTTGTTGTCGGCGGATGTTCAGGACCTGCCCGAAGAATTGCGGGCCATGGAAGAACTCGAAGGGCGCATCATGCTCTGCCGCAAGGCCCAGGTCGTCCCGATCGAGTGTATTGTCAGGGGTTATCTGGCGGGCGGGGGGTGGGCTGAGTACAAGAAGAACGGATCGGTCTGCAGCATCGAACTTGAGGGCGGACTCAAACAGGCATCGAAACTGCCCGAGCCTATCTTCACGCCGTCCACCAAGGCCGAACACGGTCACGACGAGAACATCTCGTTCGATGAGGCCTGCGGGCTTGTCGGTAGCGAACTCATGGCTGAACTTCGCGATAAGTCCATTGCGATTTATCAGCGTGCGGCCGAATATGCGGCACAGCGAGGGATCCTCCTGGCCGATACGAAATTTGAATGGGGCAGGGATGAAGACGGGGATATCATTCTGATTGACGAGATCCTCACGCCTGATTCCTCACGGTTCTGGCCTGCTGAGGGCTATAGCCCGGGCAAGAGCCAGCCCAGCTTCGACAAGCAGTTTGTGCGGGACTACCTCGACCAGGTCAAGTTCGACCGCACACCTCCCGCCCCGCCGCTGCCCACGGAGATCGTTCAGAAGACCCGCGAGAAGTACATCGAGGCCTACTGCCGCCTGACAGGCAGAGATTTCGCATGGGAGTAGATCTCCGCTCCCCAATCACATCACGCATACATAGATGTTCCACATGACGTGCGTTCCCACTGCAACACCGAAACCTCGCAGGATGAACAGCACGCCAAGATACAACCCCGCCACTATCCGAAATGTGAAGGTTTT